>CAYYHG010000071.1:0-14294 GCA_964471665.1 uncultured Halobacteriales archaeon
GCCGAGGAACACAACCTGAAGGACGTCGACGTGCGGATCCCCCGCGAGGAACTGACGGTCGTGACGGGTCTCTCGGGGTCGGGCAAATCCTCGCTCGCCTTCGAGACCATCTACGCCGAAGGACAGCGCCGCTACATCGAGTCGCTCTCAGCCTACGCCCGGAACTTCCTGGGGCAGATGGACAAACCCCAGGTCGAGAACGTCGAGGGTCTCTCCCCCGCCATCTCCATCGACCAGAAGAACGCCGCCAACAACCCCCGCTCGACGGTCGGCACGGTGACCGAACTCCACGACTATCTGCGCCTGCTGTACGCCCGCGTCGGCACGCCCCACTGCCCGGAGTGTGGCCGCGAGGTGGGCGAGCAGAGCGCCCAGCAGATGGTCCGGCGCCTGCTCGAGGTTCCAGCGGGAACGCGTGCCAAGATCTGTGCTCCGGTGGTCCGCGACCAGAAGGGTGCTTTCGCGGACCTGTTCGACGACCTCGTGGCCGGGGGGTACACCCGCGTCGAGGTCGACGGACAGCCCTCCGACCTGACGGTCGACCGGCCCGACCTCGACGAGAACTACGACCACACCGTCGACGTGGTGGTCGACCGCGTGCGCGTCAGCGCGGACGCCCGCTCTCGCCTCACCGACTCTGTCGAGACCGCTCTGGCGGAGGCCGACGGCGTCCTGAAGGTAATCTTCCCAGATTCCGACGTCGACATCGGGGGGTCACGCGCCCGCTCGACCGGTGATCTCTCCGGGGCAGACGCGTCCGAGGACGACGCGGACGAAGCCGGGGGCGACCGTCTCGTCGTGGAGTTCTCCGAGGAACTGGCCTGCACGCACTGCCACATCGACATCAGCGAGATCGAGACCCGCTCTTTCTCGTTCAACAGCCCACACGGCGCCTGCCCGGCGTGTGAGGGCATCGGCGAGACCAAGGAAGTCGACGAGGCGCTGGTGGTCCAGGACCCCTCCAAGCCGCTCAAGCACGTCTTCGAACCCTGGAGCTACAACCGGACCTACTACTCGCGACAACTGGACAACGTCGCCGATCACTTCGGCGTCTCGCTCGACACCCCCTTCGAGGACCTCGATCCCGACATCCGGCGCCAGTTCCTCTACGGCACCGACGACCGGGTGCACTTCGAGTGGACGACCAAGAACGGCGTCCGAGAGAAGACCGAGCGGTTCGAGGGCGTCATCCACAACCTCGAACGCCGGCACGTCGAGACCGACAGCGACCGCGCCCGCGAACACATCGAGGAGTACATGGCCGTCACCACCTGTCCGGAGTGTGAGGGCACCCGCCTGAAAGCCGAGTCCCGCGCGGTCCTCGTCGACGGGGGTTCCACGGGCGAAGCGAGCGGACCGACGTCGGCGGATACCTCCGACGGAACGTCGATCACGGAGGTCAACAGGATGTCCATCGGGGACGCCCTGGCACACTTCGAGGACATGGAGGCGAGCCTCGACGAACGGGAGACCAGGATCGCCGAGGAGATCCTCAAGGAGATCCGTGCGCGCCTGGGGTTCATGTGCGAGGTGGGACTGGACTACCTCACACTGGATCGGGAGGCGTCGACGCTCTCGGGCGGCGAGAGCCAGCGCATCCGCCTCGCAACACAGATCGGCAGCGGTCTCGTGGGTGTGCTGTACGTACTGGACGAACCCTCGATCGGCCTCCACCAGCGGGACAACGACCGCCTGCTGGATACCCTCGAAGAACTGCGCGACCTCGGAAACACGCTCATCGTCGTGGAACACGACACCGAGACGATGCGCCGCGCGGACAACATCGTCGACATGGGCCCCGGGCCCGGCAAGCGCGGCGGCGAGATCGTCGTCGACGGCTCGCTCGGGGACGTGATCGGCGCCGACGACTCGGTCACCGGCGACTATCTGGCCGGCGAGCGGTCGATTCCGGTACCCGACACGCGACGGAGCGCGGACGGCCACATCACCATCCGGGGCGCCCGCCAGCACAACCTGAAAGACGTCGACGTCCACCTGCCTGTCGGCTGTTTCACGGCCGTCACGGGCGTCTCGGGGTCGGGCAAGTCGACGCTGATCCACGAGGTACTCTACAAGTCACTCGCCCGGGAGATGCACGACAACACCGACGTGGACCCCGGCGACCACGACGCCATCGACCACGACGCCATCGAGACGGTCCGCCTCATCGACCAGTCGCCCATCGGCCGCACGCCCCGCTCGAACCCGGCGACCTACACCAACGTCTTCGACTACGTGCGCGAACTGTTCGCGGAGACCGACCTCGCCACGCAGCGCGGCTACGAGAAGGGGCGATTCTCGTTCAACGTCAAGGGCGGCCGCTGTGAGGCGTGTGGCGGCCAGGGGCGTGTCAAAATCGAGATGAACTTCCTCTCTGACGTGTACGTCCCCTGCGAGGAGTGTGACGGAGCCCGGTACAACGACGAGACGCTCGACGTCACGTTCAGGGACAGGACCATCGCCGACGTCCTGGACATGAGCGTCGCCGAGGCACACGATTTCTTCGAGAGCCACAGCCAGCTCCGGCGCCGACTGAAGCTTCTGAAAGACGTCGGTCTCGGGTACATGCGCCTGGGCCAGCCGTCGACGACACTGTCGGGCGGGGAGGCCCAGCGGGTCAAACTCGCCGAGGAACTCGGCAAGAAAGACACCGGCGAGACGCTGTATCTGCTCGACGAACCCACCACGGGGCTCCACCCCGAGGACGAACGCAAGCTCGTCGACGTCCTCCACCGGCTGGCGGCGGAGGGGAACACGGTGGTCGTGATCGAACACGAACTCGACCTCGTAAAGAACGCCGACCACGTCGTCGACCTCGGCCCGGAGGGCGGCGAGAGCGGCGGCGAGGTGGTGGCCACCGGGGCGCCCGAGGAGGTCGCCCGCACGGAGGATTCCCACACGGGCCGGTACCTCCGGGACCTGCTGCCAGACGTGGACCTGGACGGGCCGCGCGAGGGTCGCGAACTCGGCGGCACGGCCGACGCCGAACGCGAGCAGGCGACCGGGGCCGGCGACGACTGATAGTGATTGCTGTAACTGTGTCCCGGTGCGATCGCAGTCGTGCGGTCACTCCGGCAATGACTTCCAGCAATCCCGATACCGGCGGCGTTGACCGGCGCAGGTCTGTGCCACCGTGGAGCAACCGGGGAGAGACAGCCCGCGCCCGGCGCCAGATTTCTTGTGTGTCCGTACCTACCCGTGGGTATGCCCACCCTGTACGCCGCACTCGACGACCGTCTGCTCGTGGTCCGGGGGGAACGTGGGGTCGACGGGAGCACCTCGAACGGGGCGGCCGCCGGCGACGGGGGCGCGACGGGGGACTGGAGTCTCACGGAGACGCTCGCCGGCCACGAGTTCGAGTGTGTCGCCGCCTCGCCCGGCGCGCCCGACCGGATCTTCGCAGGGACCGTCGACTCCGGCCTCCAGCGCAGCGAGGCCGGCGGCCGGACGTGGCAACCTGTCGGCAGGTTCACGGACCGCGTTACCGCCGTCACGGTCAGTCCACACGACCCCGGAGCGGTCTGGGTTGGGACCGAACCGAGTGCGGTCTACCGGTCGTTCGACGGCGGCGACACCTGGGAGGAGTGCGGGGAGGCTGACCGACCTCCCGTCGGCCGACCGGTGGGCGTTCCCGCCGCGGCCCAGCACCCACCACGTCCGCTGGCTCGCTGTCAACCCCCACGATCCATCCCACGTCTACGTCGCAATCGAGGCCGGAGCGTTCGTCCGGACGGTTGACCGCGGCGTACGAATCGAAGATCGGGCGGGGACTGACGGTCGTATAGATTAAAACAATCGAGACCCGACGACGTACCTGTGGGCACGTAGCTCAGTCCGGACCAGAGCGTCGGACTTCTATCCCCGTGCCCTGACGGGGGAAGAGATCCGACGGTCGTGGGTTCGAATCCCACCGTGCCCGTCATCTGCGAACGCCAGTGAGCAGTGACGGCTCCGTGGGATTCAAACTACGCGAGACGAGCGAAGCGAGTCTCGCCATCGAGTTCGAATCCCACCGTGCCCGTCATCTGGGTTCCGAAGCGATGTGCGATCGACCGGGAAAACCGCTACGTCCTATCAGCTAGACCAGTCGGGCGAACGCGAGATCGCCGGTAGTGCTCTCGATGAGGGCAGTGACGGTCTGGCCCTCGCGGGCGCCGGGAACGAAGATCGTGTACTTGCCCTTTTCGGCCACGCCGTCGCCCTTCCGGCCGGTGCCGGTGATCTGGAGCTGGTAGGTCTCGCCTTCCTCGACGGTGGGCTGGTTCGACCGTGCGGCCGGCGCGGTGCGTTTCTCGACCGGGCGGAAGGCGCCACAGGCCTGACAGCGGAGCATCTCGATCCCGTCCTCGCGGTCCAGTACAGTGTCGGGGAGGCCACACTCCGAACAGGTGACAAATTCGGCGACGTAGTCGTCGACAGCGGCCGAAAAGTCCGCCGCGTCGAACGAGCCGTTGTAGCGGGCGCGGCTGCCGTCGAACTGGCCGCTGGTTCCGAGCGCGCGCTGGATCGCGCTGTGGAGGTGGTCGGGGTCCCGTCCGACGGCGTCGGCGATGGCACCGATGTTCGTCAGGCGAGTGAAATCGCCGTCGGTCTCGCCGGCGGGGTCGGGCACCGAGAGGCGTGCTGTCTCGTCGCTGCTCCGATCGGGCAGTTCCTCGTAGGCCCGGTCGAGGGCGGTGTCGTAGTTCATACACATCTCAGGCGATGGCCACCTAAAGGACTGGCGAGTGAGGTGTGTCACAGCGACGGCACCGCGGCGGTCCGGGATCGATCACACGCCAAGCCGGTGGTGTCGTATACCGGTCGACGTAACTTTTGATACTTCTCAGCCGAACGTTCCCGCCTGAAAGTATCAGGGCTTACGTCGACCGGTATAAACACAATAGCGCCACACCCCGACAGGGCAGATATGCGCGTCAGCGTCATCGGCGGCAGCAGTGTCACCGACGAGCAGTACGACACCGCCCGTGAGGTGGGACGGTTGCTGGGCGAACACAGCCACGAAGTCGTCTGTGGTGGCCTGACCGGCGTCATGGAAGCGGTCTGTCGGGGCGCCAGGGAGACCAGCGGACACACGGTCGGTCTCCTCCCCGGGGACGACCGGACGGCGGCCAACGAGTACGTCGACACGCCCATCGCGACGGGACTCGGCTCCGCCCGCAACGCTCTCGTGGTGCGAAACGGCGACGCTGTCATCGCGGTCGACGGGAATACCGGTACCCTCTCGGAACTGGCCTTCGCGCTGGAGTTCGGCCGCCCGGTGGCCGGACTCGACACACACTGTGTCGACGACCTCGCGGGACTCGGTGAGATCGAACACGTCGATTCACCGGAGGAATCGGTCCTGTTCGTGGAAAATTCTTTCGAGGGCAAAAAATAGCCGGCGGTATCAGAACCAGTCGCAGAACGATCCCTCGATGAGCGTTCCGTCCTGGTGGTCGACGTACTCGGCCTGTGTCCCCCAGATCGCTTCCGGGAGTGGGACGCCAGCCTCGACAGCAGTCCGGACGCGGTCGTGTTTCCAGCGGGCCGGAGTCGTGCGGCGGTCGAGGCGTTCCCGGAGCGGACGGAGGTACTGGTGGGCCTGTTCGGCAGAGAGCCCGCGGACCTCGAGTCCGTCGCGGGCGTACTCGAACAGTTCGTTGCAGACGACGTCGATGTCCGTCGTCTCGGCGCCGTCAGACGTGATCCACTCGATGTCGGCCTGCAGTCCGTTGCGGGACGCGCTGTAGAAGTTCCGCCGTGCGGCCTCCCAGCCGAGCGCCTGGACGGGGTGTTCGAGTCGGGGGAGACTCTCCATGAGGCCGGCGAAGACCGCCTCGAAGGCCACGCAGTCCCGGATCGTCGGCTGTGCGGGGAGCGGGCGGAACTCGATGCGGGCGTTGGCCTGCGACCGGGTCGGACCGTCGAAGACCGGGCGCACCCACCGCCAGTAGCTCCCGTGTTTGTGCCGGAAGTGAGCGATGGCGTCGTCGAAGCGATCGGTCGGTGTCGTCTCCATCGGGACGATACACGTGTCGGCCGCGATGTCGTCGATGGCTTCCTCGACGGTGTCGAAGTCGGGCGGGAAACACACCTTCGGTGGCTCCTCGTGGCTCCCGGGCGGGTTCAGGACCGACTCGAAGACGCCGACGCGGTTCTCCATGTGTGCGTCCGCGACGATCTCCTCGTCGGGCGCGTCGTCGTAGAGGTCCGGCGGAAAGAACGGCGAGTTCACTCCGAGCGCGAGCAGCGGCGCGGCGACCCGGAGGGCGTACCTGAAGTACTCGGGGAGGTCCGGCGCGTGGGGCAACTGGTAGTGGGGCTGGATGGAGGTGATGAGGCTCTCTGGCATCACTGTCTCGGCCTGGAGGGAGACGTGTGGGGCGTCGAGTTCGTTGCGCGAGGGATACTCGGTGTTGGCCATCGCGTGGTAGCGGACAGTGTCGCTCATGTTGGTCGCGATCTTGATCCCGTCCTGTTCGACGTGGTCAGTGAGATACTCCGTGGCGGTCTCGCCCGTCGGCGGGACAGTCCAGATGCCGTCGGTCACCAGCTGGATGTTCTCCACGTCGGTCTTCTCCTGGGCCGGCGCGAAGTGGGCCTGGATCTCCTTCTCCTGTGCAACCAGCCCGTACTGTGTCAGCGGATCGGGACCGGTCTGCATCTCCGCGTTGTGCAGTCCCAGTTCCTTCTCGAACCCGATGAGTGTCAGCAACTTCCGGGAGGTCCGCCGGAGGCCGCCCGCCCGTGAATCGACGCTGTACAGCTCCAGTTCCAGGCCCACCAGTGCCTGCGTGTTGTCGAACGTCCCGTCCCGGACCTCCGCCTTCAGATCCTCCGCCTCCTCCATCGCCGCCGCCTGAAACTCCTCTGCGTCCACCGCCAGCGCCTCGTGGACCGCCGCCGCGAGTTCGGAGGCCGACATGGACCCCAGTTCGACACCCAGCGGTTTGAAAGATGTGCTAGCGGCGACCGGGCCGTTTGCGCCGTGTCGAAACTATTGTGACCGCCCCATCCCACGTGCACCTATGCCATCGAACGACTGTGATGTCGTGATCGTCGGCGGCGGCGTCGCGGGCCGGTCGGCGGGCGTTTTCACCGCCCGGCACGGCCTCGAAACGGTCATCCTCGACGCGGGGAGTTCGCTCCTCCGCCGGAACGCCCACCTCGAGAACTATCCCGGCTTTCCCGCCGGCATCGACGCCCGACTGCTACTGGAGATGATGCTCGATCAGGCCGAACGCGCGGGCTGTTCGTACCACGAGACTGCGGTCACTCGCGTCGCCCGACAGACGGACGGGGCGGGGTTCGTCGTCGAAACCGAAGACGGCGAGGAGTGGGTCTCGGAATACGTGATCGCCGCCACGAAAAACACCACCGACTACCTCGAAGAACTGGACGGGATCGGCGTCATCTCGCGTGGCAAGACGTTCCTCGACGTCGAGGAAGGCGGCCGGACAGGTGTCGATGGCCTCTATGCCGCGGGTCGTCTCGCGGAGAAACCCCACCAGACCATCGTCAACGCCGGCCACGGCGCAGAGGTCGCTGTGGCGCTGCTCGAGGACGACGACCGGCCGTTCTATCACGACTGGGTGACTCCCACCGGTTACTTCACCGGTCGGGACCGGGACGTGCCGCCCGGCTGTGAAGAGATCGACGAGGACGAACACCGCCGGCGGGAGGACCACTCCCTGGAGGTCATGAGCGAGTACGTCAGCGACCCCCACCCGGAGGCGCCCGAGCAACACCCGAGCGTGGCCGAAGAGAACTGACAGCAGGAAGGGAGCTACTCGATCTGGGCGAGCCAGTCTTGGGCACGCGACTCGCTGGTCTCGGCGATCCCAGCCAGTTCCTCGGCCTCGCGTTCCGTGAGGTCGTCGACCGTCTCGACGCCGGCCTCGTGCAGGCGCTCGGAGTAGGTCGGACCGATGCCGCTGACGGTCTCGACGTCGGCGCCGGTCGACTTCTCCTCGAACCACTCGGTGACCTGGGGCCAGAGTTTCTCGTGGGACCGCGAGGAGACCGACAGACCGATGTGACCAGTGGGGAACTCGATGGTGGTCACGTCGTCACTGCCGACGGCGTCGCCGAAGGGTTTGGAGGACTCCGGCGGGATGAGGTGGTCGTACTCGCCGATGATCTGGAGGACCGGCATGTCGATGTTCTCGATGTCGATGTGCTTGCCGCCCAGTTCGAGTTCGTTCCGGTAGAGCTGGTTGTCCTGGTAGATCTTCTCCAGATACTCGACGTAGGCCTCGCCCGCGATGTCGATTCCCTCGTCGAGCCACCGCTCCATCCGGGCGAAGTTTCCGACGAAGTCGTCACTCTCCATGTTCTCGTAGAAGGTGACGTACTTGGTGACGTAGTTCTCGACAGGATCCATCAGCGCGAAGCCGTGTTCGAGCATCTCCGACGGGACGTTCCCGTACGTGTCGACGACGTCGCGGGGCGAGTAGTACTCCTCGTCTCCCCAGACCTCGAGGACGCCGCCGGTGTCGTCGTAACACGTGCCCGCAGCCATCAGTCCGAGCGCGTTCACTTTCTCGGGGTTGAGGGCCGCATACGAGGCGGTCAACACGCCGCCCATGCAGTATCCGAGGATGTTGATGGCGTCCTGGCCGGTCCGTTCGCGGACGTGGTCGACGCAGTTGGCGACGTAGCGGTTCACGTAATCGTCCAGCGTCAGGTGTTTGTCGAGCAGCGAGGGTTCGTTCCAGTCGACGAGGTAGACGTCGTGGCCCGCGTCCAGCAGGCGCTCGACGACGCTGCGCCCGGGCTGGAGGTCCAGCACGAACGGCTTGTTGATCAGCGCGTAGACGATGAGGATCGGCACCTCGTTTTGCTCCTCTGTGCGGGACTCGTAGTGGAGCAACTCGAGTTTGTTCTCCTCGTAGACGACCTCCGAGGGCGTCTGGCCGACCTCGATGGTCTCCATCTCGACGGCGCGCTCGGGTGCCAGTCCGCCCTTCCGGGTGGCCTCGGCCAGTTCCTCCACGATCCAGGACTGTGCGTCGATCGCCGCCGTCATGGGGTGATCCGCCATGGTCACTCCTCGAGTGCGTCGAGCACACGGTCGAGTTTCTGTTCGGCCGTGTGCTGGCGCCGCTCGAGTTCGACGAGCCGCTGGCCGACCTCGACGACGTCCTCGCGGGTGGCCATGCCCATCTCGGCGATGGCCTCCTGGGAGGCCTCGTCGAACTCCTGCTGGAGTTCCATCATCGCCTCGACGAACTGGCCGTTCGCCGCCGCGAACGCCTCGGTGGACATGATCTCCTTGAACGCCTCGTTGGCCGAGTCCAGCCAGATGTCGCGGAACTGTTTGGGGTCGACGTCCCCGCCCTCGGCGGCCTCGGTCGTCGCCTCGAACATCTCCCCGGCCGCGTCCATCCACACCTCGTAGGCGCGTGTGTACCCCTCGACGCCGTCCGCAACGACGTCCTCCTCGGGGGCGGAGTCGTCGACCGTATCGGTCCAGGCCTCCACGAAGGCCGCCTGGGCCTCCATGTTCTGTTCGACCGAGTCCGCGACCGCCTCGTTCATCTGTTCTACTATCTCGTTCCAGTCGTTCTGTGTATTGTTACTCATCGTGGTGGTTTCGGGCTGTATAAAATAAAAGGGTTCTGTCGGCCTACGCCTCGACGGCTTCGGCGGCCTGCTCTTGGACCTCGCGGACCTGGTTCTGGACATCCTCGACCTGGTCCTGGAGTTCCTCGAACTGCTCGCTGACCTGCTCTGCGCCCTCGACGGACTGGGCTTCGAGTTCCTCGTGGGCCTCCAACAGCATGTCGACCTGCTCTTCGAGGGCGTCGAGGTAGTCAGTCATCATGTCGTCGTAGGCGGCGACGCCGTCCTCGTACTCGCCGGCGACGGCCTCGAAGGCCTCCGCGTGGTTCTCGAGCAGCAGGTCGTACTGCTCGTCGACGGCCTCGCGGACGTCGGCAACGGCGGTCTCGCTGCCGGGAACGTTGGCTGCCATGGCGTCGAGCACGCTGTGGACGGCCTCCTGCTGGAGTTCGACCGCGCGCTGCTGGGTCGACTCCTGGCTCTCGAAGCTGTCGACGACAGCCTGGTTGACGGTCTGCTGGAGCTCCACGGTCCGGTGGAGGGCCTGCTGGCTCTGTTCGATCGACTTGCGCTGCATCTCGAAGGTCGTGGTGATCGGTTTCGTGTAATCCATAGTTAGTCACTTCTGTTTCGTTTGACCGGGAAAACGACGGTCTGGACGATGTCGCCCTCTTCGATGTCGAGTGCCTCGCGTTCGGCGTCCGGGATGCTGATCCGGCCGCCGCTCTGGACGCGCGTCTTGAACGTCGCCATCTGGGTCATCGCGCCGAGCTGGTTCATGTCCGGTGTGGACCCGAACCCGTTCAGCGCCTGCTCGACTATCTCCTGCTGTGTCTCGACAGCCTGCTCGCTCGTCTCCTGGAACACGTCGAACATCGTCGGGGGCCACGTCGACCCGTCGTTTTCATCGGCCATCGGTCATCCTATCCTACTCTCCGTCAGTACATAAGCCTTCCGTTACATACCATCTGATACCATCCGTTACCATAATATGTCTAGCGCCCGTAGACAGGACCATGCAGGATCCGAAACCGTCGTTCGAGTCGGGCTGGACGGGGACCGGCAGAACGAGTCTCACACCAGCCGAGTGCGATCCGGACTGTGGCGGCGGGGGGTACTTTAATAATCCTCACGTTTTAATAGGCGAAAGAGTCTATGGTGTGGCCGATGAGTTCTGAATCGGAGCGCAGTGCGTTGCTGGAGACGTGGACGGAGACGTCGTCGCACGTGTTCGACAGTGTCGTCGCGGCCAACCGGGCGGCGTTCGCGGCCTTCGGCGTCGAGCCGAACGGGGAGACCGACACGGTAGAGCGTGTCGACCCCGCTGCCGACCTGCCCGAGTGGCACACCCGACTGACTGCCGACGACCCCGGGGAACTGGGTGTGGGTGACCGTTTCGAGTTTTCCAAGACGCTCACCGACAGGGACGTCCGGCGGTTCGCCGCCGCCAGCGGCGACACCAATCCCCTGCATCTCGACGACGACTTCGCCGAAAAGACCCGCTTCCGTGGCCGTATCGCCCACGGAACGCTGGTTGGCGGGCTGATCAGTGCCGCGCTCGCGCGCGTGCCTGGCCTCGTCATCTACCTCTCACAGGATCTGGAGTTCCACAATCCCGTCCGCATCGACGACCGCGTCACCGCCGAGTGCGAGATTGTCGAGGACCTGGGCAACAGCCAGTTCCGGCTGAACACGCGCGTCCTGGACGACGACGAGATCGCAATCGACGGGGAGGCCGTCATCATGGTCGACGACCTGCCCGCGGACCGCGAGTAATCCGGACTGGCAGGCACTCGCGCCCGCAGATTCTCCTATCTCCACGTAGTTACGGCCGGCAGTATCACCTCTCGTAGGCGTCTCGCTGCTCGAGACGGGCACGCTCCCGGACCACAGACGGCGTCCGGCACCGTCCGGGTTCGCCCGTCGCCTGCGGGACGGTACAGTTGTTACAGCTCTCACAGAGCGCGTCGCCGCCGTCGAGCAGCCGCGCACCGAGCCGCGGTTCCGCGTAGAACGGGCGCCCCATTCCCACCGCGTCGCAGGCCCGTGGCTCCTCGCCGGCACCGAGCAGCCGGTCACAGTGCTCGCGCTCGCGGATCCCGCCCTCACAGAGGACGGGCACGTCCACGCGCTCGCGGACCGCCCGGCAGAGAGCGGCGTTCCAGCCCGGGTCGCGCGGATACCACCCGGCCTCGAGGCGGTTCAGGGCCCTGACAGCGCGGGCCCGCCACCGGCCACCGAAGGCCGCTGCGTAGTCGGCCTGTAGATCCGTCGCCGTCCACGCGCGCTCGGGATACTCGCCCCTGACGACGCTCATATCCCAGTAGACCGACACCTCGACGGGGACGACGGCGTCGAACCCGGCCTCAGCCAGCCGGACGGCGGTGTCGACGGCGTCGTCGCGGGTCAGGTGTGTGCGGACGAAGGGCGGCGCGGCTGTCTCGGCCGGCACTTTGGTCACCAGCGGGACGTCGCCCGCGTGGTCGCGGACAGCCTCTTTTACTGCGAGCAGGAAGCGAACCCCGTCGGCGAACTCGTCGTCGCGGCTGTTGTAGTACGGCGAGAGGAACTGCTGGACGATGCTCATGTTCGCACCCGAGATGTGGATTCCGTCGTAGTCAGCGTCGACGGCGTACCCCGCCGCGCGCCCGAACGCGTCCGCGAGTTCGTACACCTCCTCGGTCGAGAGCACGTCGGGCCGGAGTTCGACGAGGCCGAGCCGGTCGGCCAGCCGGAGGTGCCAGGGCGGGTGCGAGACCGCCGTCTGGTCCACTGTCCCGACGCGTTCGCGGTGGCCGGCGTGCCACAGCCCGAGACTCCGCAGCCCGCCGTGGGCCAGCTGGAGGAAGATCCGCCCGCCGTGGTCGTGGATGGCTCCCGTCAGGTCGGAGAGTCCAGAGACGAACCCCGGGTCGTGGACCCGCGTCATGTTCGGTGCCGCACACCCACCCTCGGGGGTGACGATGCTCGCTCCCTGGAAGACCAGCCCGACACCCGAGGCCGCCGCCGGTTCGAGTTCGTCGATCAGCGTCCCGACGGTGCCGGGGCCGTTGCCCGCACACTCCAGCAGCGGTGCCCGGTAGAGCCTGTTGGGAATCTCGACGCCGCCGACAGTCAGGGACGCTTCGAGCGCCGGCATTGCCTGTCTCTGGGTCGCCGAACGGCTAACACTGTCGGCTGCGACCTGTCGAGGGTCGCGGAGTCTCCACACGGTTGGATGGAGCGACGGAGTGTTCCCGGCCGCTCGACCGAACGGCGAGACGTGCCGTCACTTCCAGGGATTGGGCACCAGGTCGGCCTGGATCGACGCCCCGACCTCGAGGCGTGTGTCGGTCGTCGGCGTCGCGATACAGGTCAGTACGTATCCCGCGTCGAGGTGCCGGTCCTTGAGCGCACGCGGCGGTCGGCGGTGACACACGTCACCCTCGAGGAGGCGTGCGGTGCAGGTGCCACACGCGCCGGTCGTACACCCGAAGGGCAGTCCGACGTCCGCGGCCTCGGCTGTCTCGAGGATCGTCTCGTCGTCGGCGACCGCGATCGTCTCCGTCCGGTCGCCGTCGCGCCACTCGAGGCGGACTTCCGTCACTGCCAGACGTCGCTCGTACAGTCGCCGTCGGGCCACCGGATCTCGTGGGCGCGGGCCGGTCCCTCGGGCATGTCGCCGAAGTCGACCATGAAGTCCTCGTCCAGGGTCATCGTCCCCCGCCGCGGGTCGACGTCGGCTTTCAGCATGACCGAGCCATTCTCGCCTTCCTCGGGGAAAAACTGGTTGTCCCACGAGGAGAAAAGCGAGGTGGTCCAGTAGAGGCGCTCGCCGTCGAGCGAGAGCTGGAGCATCTGCGGGCCCGCCACGATGTCGCGGCCGTTCACTTCCTGGCGGTCGCCGAAGTAGCCGCCGATCGACAGCGAGTCCGCCTTCCGGGGGTTGGTCGGGTCGGAGATGTCGTACATCCAGACCTCGCCGTGCAGCCAGTTCGAGCCAAAGAGGTAGCGGTCGTCCATCGAAATGAGGATGTCGGTCACCAGCGGCGGGACCGGCATGTCCCAGCCCTCGTGTTCGCGGGCCTCGAAGTCGATGGCCTTCTCGGTGTGCCACTCGTCGTCGTCCTCCCAGAAGTGGAAGATGTTCGAGGAGAGGGCGGCGCCGACGAACCCGTGGACGCCCTCGGGGGAGTGCTGGAAGCGCACCTCCAGGGGGATCTGGCCCTCCTCGCCGAGGTCGATCGACTGCTCGACGGTGCCCTCCTCCCAGTCCCAGAAGTGCAGCGACCGGCCGTAGTTGCCGGCCTCGACGTCCTCGAGGTCGAACCCGGGGTAGTAGGTCTGTGGGGCGGCCCACTCCGTCGAGACCATCACGTTGTGCCGGGGCTGGTACCAGAAGTCGTAGTTCATGTCGATCTCGCCGGGCGGGTCCCACCGGCCCTCGATCTCGAAGTCGTCGTTGAGTTCCAGGAAGCCACCCGGGAGTTCGCCGTCGGCGTCCCCGAGCATCGAGATGAGGATCTCCCCGTCTGGGATGCAGTGGACCGTGTGGGGCGCCGAGAGGTCCTGCTCGTAGACCGCCTCGGGCTCGATGACCTCCGTGATCTCGGGGTCGCGCCGGTCCTTGGTGTCGACGATGTGGATCCGCGAGGACCGCTGGCCCGGGATCAGGAGGTGCCGGCGCTCCAGCCCGCCGATGTGACACGACGACGAACAGGCGTTCCACCCGAAGTGGTGGAGTTCGTCGCCCTTGTTCGGCATCTGGA
>CAYYHG010000072.1:0-14210 GCA_964471665.1 uncultured Halobacteriales archaeon
CCCACGCCTTTCCGTAGACGAGCGTGCCGTCGTCGGTCACCTCGTCGAAGGGGCGGCGGACGTTCTGGGCCATCCGCTTGAGGCGGTTGCGGTGCTGGGCGGCGTCCTTGAACACCGAGGTGCAAAAGTACACCTTCGGGTGGTCGCCCATGGCCGCGAGGATATCGTGGCTGCCCTCGACGGCACTCATGTGGCCCTCGCGGAGTTCGTAGCCCTCCTGTTGCATCCGGCGGAAGTTGCCCTGGCTCATCTCGAACTCGTTTATGTTACAGAAGTCGGCAGCCCCCTCGTCGAGAAAGTCGAGGAACTCCTCCTCGGCGCGGATGCCGGGTATCTCGAAGGCCGGTGTCAGCCCCTCCTCGCGGGCGGTGTAGAGGATGTCCTCCCACTCGGTGCCGTGTAACTCGCCCCACTGTTCGAATGGCGGGTGAAAGCGGATCTCGTCCAGGCCGGCGTCGGCCAGGCGGCGCATGTTCTCCCGGCCGCCGGTGATGCCCGTATAGAGGTGGATGTGGTGGTCGTCGCCGAACTCCGCTTTGAGCAGGGAGATGTACCGGCAGGTCCGGTCGAGCACCTCCTGGGGTTCTCCGCCGGTGATCGACGACCCCAGGGCGTCCATCCGTTTGGCCTCTTCGATGATGTCCTCGTCGCACTCGACCCTGCGCTCGTTCGCGTAGACGTCGGTGACGTTCTTGCGGTTCTCGCCGAGCGGGCAGTAAAAACAGTCGCGCTGGTCACAGTAGCCGTAGACGAACATGACCATCTTGCCGCCCTTGGCACACTGCTCACAGCCCTTCGAGTGCATCTATCCTCTCTTTCTCCCGAACCGACAAAAGACACACGAAACGGGACCACCTCGTGCGAGTGCACCACAAAGCCGCCGAACGGTTAATGACTGTCGGGCCGACCGTACAACCGAGAGATGGCCCATCCCGACTATCACCGGCAGCGGTTGGCGGCGTGGTCGCGAGCGTTGCTGGCCATTCCGCTGGTTGCGGTGTTGCTCGGCGAGTATCTGGTCGGCACCAGGGCCGCCTATCCGGACCGGTTCTGGGGCGCCCTGGTCGTGGTCGTCTTCTTCGGCGCGTGGGCCGTGCTGGCCGCGGTGTGGCACTACGCGATTCTCGACGCTGTCGACTCGTGACTGGACCCCCGAAAACAGATATACGGGGACAGCCTACCGTCGAACCATGCTGCTGGTGCTGTGTGTCGACCTCGACGACGACATCGGGCGCAAGACTGGCGTCGAGACGCCCGTGGTCGGTCGCGACGCCGTCCGCGAGGCGGCAGTCGCGCTCGCGACCTCGGATCCCGAGGACAGCGACGTCAACGTCCTGTTCGAGGGACTCCACATCGCCGACGACATCGACGACGAGACGGTCGTGGTGGCGGCGGTCACGGGCGTCGACAGGGGCGACGTCGCAGCAAACCGGAAGGTGGGCGAAGAACTCGACCAGATCCTGGCCGGCCTCTCGACGAGCGAGGACGTCCGCGCGCTGGTCGTGACCGACGGCGCACAGGACGAGTCGGTGATCCCGGTCATCCGCTCGCGGGTCCACGTCGACGGCGTCCGCCGGGTTGTCGTCCGCCAGGCCCAGGACCTGGAGTCGATGTACTACACCATCAAGCAGGTGCTCGACGATCCCGAAACCCGGGGGACGATACTCGTCCCGCTCGGAATCGTCCTGCTCATCTATCCCCTCTCGATCGTGGCGAACGAACTCGGGTTCCCGGGGACGGTGCTGGGTGTCGTCTCCGCACTGCTGGGGTTGTACATCCTCGCTCGCGGGTTCGGCGTCGGTGCGTGGCTCGACAGTGCCGTCGCCCGCACCCGGGCGGCGCTGTTCACCGGACACGTGACTCTCATAACGTACGTCGCCGCCGCGGCGTTGCTCGTCATCGGCGGCGTCAGCGGCACACAGACCCTCGAAGCCACACAGACCGAGAGCTCCGTGGCGCTGGGTGTCCTCGACGTGCTCGCAGCACTGCTCTTGGGGTCGGTCCAGTGGTTCGCTGCCGCCGGGGTGACGAGCAGTCTCGGCCACGTCACCGACGAGTACCTCGCCGGGGAGTTCCGCTGGCGGTACCTGAACGCGCCCTTCTACGTGGTGGCGATCGCGGTCGTGCTCTACGCCGTGAGCGCCTTCTTTCTCGGGCAGGCCACCCTGGAGTTCGTTGCCATCGCGCTGACCGGCGGGACACTTCTCGGCGTGGTGAGTACCCTCTCCTTTGCGGTCGCCGAGTCGTGGTCCCAGCAACGAACCGAAGCCGTCCAGTGAGACTACGGAACAGAGCTGACCCGAGATCAAAAGAACCGAATAGCGCCAGGAGCAGTTGCTACACATGAACTTCCGAGTCGTGCTCGAGGCGGCCTGGCTGGTCCACGACGTGGACAACATCGACGACGCCATCGGGGTGGCGGTCAGCGAGGCCGGCAAGCGCCTCAACGAACAGGAGATGGACTACATCGAGGTCGACGTCGGGTTCACCGACTGCCCGGCCTGCGGGGAACCGTTCGACTCGGCGTTCATCGCCGCGGACACAGCTCTGGTCGGACTGATGCTGGAGATGAAGGTCTTCAACGCAGAGAGCGTCGAACACGCCCAGCGCATCGCCAAGAGTGACATCGGCGGGGCGCTCCGGGACGTCCCGCTCAAGGTCCTCGATACCGTCGCCATCGACGACGAGGAAGACGCGTAGCCGGGGCCGGTACGTTTTTATATTACTTAGGGTTATCTACGGTATGGATCTCCCGACGTCAGAGGACCTGCGGGAGCGACGGACGGAGCTGGGACTGACACAGAGCGAGCTCGCCGAGCGGGCGGAGGTCTCCCAGCCGTTGATCGCCCGCATCGAGGGTGGGGACGTGGATCCGCGGCTCTCGACGCTGCGACGCATCGTGAACGCACTCCAGGAGGCCGAGGGGGGAATCCTGCGTGCCCGCGATCTGATGCACTCGCCGGTGATCAGCGTCCAGCCCGACGCGAGCGTCCACGAGACGATCGACCTGATGAACGAGAAAGGCTACTCGCAGGTGCCGGTCATCCGCGACGGCGTCCCACAGGGGCTGATCGCCACCTCGGACATCCGCGCACGCTCCGGGGAGAACGTCGGCGAACTCCCGGTCGCGGAGGTGATGCACGAGTCACTGACCACGGTCGAACCGGACGCCGCGCTCGACGCCATCGACGCACACCTCGACCACAACGACGCCGTCCTGGTCGTCGAGGACGGCGAGACCATCGGCGTCATCACCGCGGCCGACATCGCACGCCACGTCTCATAAATACACGCCGGTGCTCACCCAGGATATGCGAGTGACAACCGACACCATCCGGGCAGAACGCGAGTGGGTACACTCGCGCGCCGACCTCGTCGTCCCGCTGATCAACGACGTTCGAGACGACCTGGGTGACCTGTTCGAGACAGATGTGGATCACGTGACCCGCGCGCAGTACCGGGAGGCCGTCGACGGGGTGTTTGCCGACGGCGACCTGGCGGTCAACGTCGCGACCATCGTCTGCGTGTTGCGCGACCTCGACGTCGAGGCCGACTACCCCGGCTTCGTCGTGGACGAACTCCTGGGCCGGGAACTCGCGGGTATGATCGCGGGCCGACAGCCGTTCAGACTGCTCGGCGAGGCGACCTTCCACTACGCCGACGCCCACACCCACGGCGAGGCGACCGACGCGGCCGGCGCCGACGACCTCGACGCCGCGCTCGCGGCCGGGTTCCAGACGCGCCTGCCGGGCTGGGACTGGACTGCCTCGGAGAGTCCCTTCGGCGTGTGATATACTGATGGTTGTGATTCATACTGTCGGCTATAAGCCCGTGAGCAGTATCGGCACCCCGGGGTGGGGAATATCTTCACGAAGTTATAGCCGACAGTATCAGAACTGCGGCAGTGACGCCCGCTCGATGGCCTGCAGGCACGAGGCGGCCTCCGAGAGCGCGAGAGTCTCGTAGAGGATGTGTGGCCACACCTCCTCGCCTTCCGAGAGCGCGTGGTTTTCGGCCGAGAGTTTGCCGTCGGTCGGCGTGACCGCCTCCAGGACGCCCAGCGCCTCGAGGACGGCCTCCCGGTCGGCGGTCGTCGCGACGAACCGGACTTTCATCTCCCGGACGGTGGTCCCTCGGCAGGCGAGCGACGTCGGCCGCCTGTCGTAGTCCGTGCGCGGATCGAGTTCGACCTGCGCCCAGATCCCGTCGACACCACGGTACTCGCCGACCTCGACCGGCGAGTCGAGCGCGTCTGTCAACACCTGACGGACGGTTTCTTCGGTCATGCTGAGTGTCGTTCCCGAAACAACGGTACGACCCCCTGCTGGATACGTTTTGCCCGGACGCCTCTCACTCCCCCAGTTCCGCCTCGCTCGACCGTTTCAGCACCTCCACAGCGGGAAGAGAGGTCCCGGTCAGCGCCCGGATGTACGCGCCGCCGGCGATCGAGACGTGCGAGAAGTCGGTCTCGCGGAGCCCGTACATCTCGATGGCACGCGACGTGTCGCCGCCGCCGACCACCGAGAAACAGCCACTGGCGCCGATTGCCTCGAGGACGTTCACCGTGCCGTAGCTGAACCGCTCGTCCTCGAAGACGCCCAGCGCACCCTTCACGAAGACAGCCGTCGAACTGGCCGCGATGTCGGCATAGCGGGAGGTCGTGTCGGTCCCGACGTCGAGATAGTCGTGGTCCTTGTCCCTGACGTCGGCGACGGTCTCCTCGGCGCGCTCGCCGTCGTCCTCGTAGGCCAGGTCCGTCGGGAAGACCAGATCCGAGGGGTGGGCCTCGATGAGGTGCTGGATCTTCTCCCGGTTGCGGGCGTATTGCTCGTCGTAGACGTCCGTGTCGCCGACGTCCCGACCGACCTCGTACCCCAGCGCACGCAGGAACAGTTCCCCCGCGATTCCGCCCAGGAGGAAGTTGTCCACCCTGCCCTCGAGGGCGGTCATCACCTCGATGACGTCGGTGGCCTTCTTGCCGCCGGCCACCATCGTCACGTCGCCGTCGAACTCCCGAGTTGCGATGGCGGAGTTGGCCTCGTGCTCGGCGACCATCACCCGCCCGGCGTAGGCGTCCATCGCGAGCGGGAATCCCACGAGCGAGGCGTGGCTGCGGTGGGCCGCCGAGTAGGCGTCGTTGACGTAGGCGTCGAACTCTGGTGTGAGCGTCCGGACGAGCGTGCTTCCGGCGTGTTCTTCGGGCTCTCTCTCGGGGAGTTCGTCCATGACCATGCGGACGTTCTCCAGCAGAACGACATCGCCGCTCTCGAGATTGCGAACCGCCTCGAGTGCGGTCGGGCCGTAGGTGTCCGGGACGAACTCGACGGGCGTTCCGAGGTGTTCCGCGAGCGTGTCGGCGTGCTGTTCCAGCGACGTGAACGACTCCCGGCCCGGCCGGCCCTGGTGGGCGAGCACGGCCACCCGGTGGTCGGCCTCGACGAGTTCGCGGATGGTGTCTGCGTGGCGGACGAACCGGCGGTTGTCCCGGATCCGGCCCTCCGAGACAGGTGAGTTGAGGTCCACGCGCACGACGACCCGTTGCCCGTCCGCGAGGTCGTCGAGCGTCTGGTAGCTCATCGTCTATCCGTGGGCCGACCAGATACTAGTACTCCGCGATGTTCGACAACCAGGCGTCGGTCACTCGCCGGCTGTCGCCTCCCCGAGGAACGGTTCGTACTCCTCGTGGCGAACCGTCGCGAGGGTCGTCCCGTCGATGGTCTCGGCGTGGGTGTAGATGACGTCGCGTTCGCGGGCTGCCTCGGCCATCCCCGTGGCCAGGAGCGTGTCGTACCGGCCTGCCAGCATGACCGCCGTCTCTCGCTCCGGGTCCAGCAGCTCCGTCACCAGGTACACGAACCCCTCGACGTCGGTGCCGTACACCTGGTATGCGGAAACCGAGCACCGATCGACGATCCCGAGGAGGTCGTCGGCGTAGTTGTCCGGCACGACGTACACGAGGCCGAACTGATCCTCCTCGCCCATGTCGGGGCTGACGGCATTCACGTGTGGCGCCGGGATTTCGAGGACCTCCCAGCCGTCCTCGCGGCGGGTCTCGGCGACCGCCGCCATGTCCTCGCGGGTCTGTTCCCACGCCCGCGCGTGGACGCCCGCTTCGTCACGGAGCCGTTCCACGTAGCGGTCCGGCCTGTCCATATCCTGCCGTCGGGCTGGCTGTGGGTTAACCTCGTCGGCTCACCCGACCCCGAGAACGGTCTCCATGAGAGCGGACACGACCAGCACGAGGAGACTCCCCACGAAGAGTTTGCTCGGGGGCGCCAGGCGCCGATCCGGCGGGGGTGGAAACCGACTCCCCGGCAGGAGGCGGTCCACGAGCGCCTGCAGCCGGGACGCTCCCGCGGTGCCGACGGGGTCCTGTCGTGACTCCCCGGGCGACGTGGGCCACAGGCGGGCCGTGGCGTACCCCATCAGGCCGAAGCCAGCCAGAAAGAGCGAGAGTTTCGCCCGGACGAGTCCGCCGCCGGTCGCGACGCCGACGACCAGCGCGCCGAGAGTCGCCACCGCCGCGACGGCGACGGCGTACGCGAACGCGTCGAGCCAGACCAGCGTCGCCGACGCCGCCCTCCGAGATCGGTCGTGTGTCACCGGTTTCGCTCCTCCAGGACCGGTTCGGGGTCCCGGTAGCGCTCGTCGTGGCGGTGACAGAGGCTCCGGTGGTCGGTGCCGTCGGTATCGTAGAACTCGGGCGGGTCGCTGTCACAGACGCTGCCGAACTCCTCGTTCAGGGCGGCGATGGCCGCGGCCTCGTCGTTCGAGCGGGCGTGTTCGGCGACCTCCTCGAGGACCGTCTCGACACTCCGGGGGACCGCCAGGCTGCCAAACAGTTCCTCGTAGGTGTCCTCGATCGTTCCGAACCGCGCGTCTGCCCCGAGTTTCTCCCGGACGCGCTCGCGGATCGACCGTTCGGCCCGCTGGCGTTCCCGGAGGACCTCGCGGAGCGTGGTGAGCCGGTCCCAGAGTTCGTCCTCGATCTCGGCGTGGTAGTCCGGCCTGACGCGGACCGGACAGCGCGTACTGAGCGGACAGCCGGCGGGCGGATACCGGGGGTTGGGCGGCGTTCCGTGGAGCCGGATCCGTGTCCGCTCGATTGTGGGATCGGGCTCGGGTATCGCAGACAGGAGCGCCCGGGTGTAGGGATTACTCGGCTCGGTGAAGAGCCGTTCCGTCGGCGCCACCTCCACGATGTGCCCGAGATACATCACCGCGACGCGGTCGGAGATGTGCCTGACAACCGAGAGGTCGTGCGCGATGAACAGGTAGGTCAGGCCGAACTCCGCCTGGAGGTCGGCGAGCAGGTTGATGATCTCGGCCTGGACCGAGACGTCGAGTGCCGACACTGGTTCGTCGAGGACGACAAAGTCCGGTTCGAGGGCGAGTGTCCTGGCGATGCCCACGCGCTGGCGCTGGCCGCCGGAGAACTGGTGGGGGTACCGGTAGTAGTGTTCGGTCTCGAGACCCACCGTCTCGAGGAGGTCCCGGACGCGGCGGCGGCGGTCGCGCGGAGACTGCCACTCGTAGACGTCGAGGGGTTCTCGCACGATCTCGCCGACGGTCAGCCGGTCGTTCAGGCTCGAATCCGGGTCCTGGAAGAGGATCTGTGCGTTCCGGCGCCACTCCCGGAGGTCGTCGCCACGCAGCGCCGTGATGTCGACGCCGTCGAACCGGACCGTCCCGGCTGTCGGCCGTTCGAGACGGACGAGCGTCCGTCCGAGGGTGGTCTTCCCGCACCCGCTCTCGCCGACCAGCCCGAGGGTCTCACCGCGGTGGATGTCGAGGGAGACTCCGTCGACTGCCCTGACCGGCGGCCCACCGAACAGGCCCCCGTCCTCGTAGTAGGTCCTGAGATCCCGGACCTCGACCATCGGGGGTCCGGTCACCGCTCTCCCCCATCGTCGTCGGTGGTGTGGCGTTCGAGTGCCGCCTCTGTCGGGCGATCCTCGGGATAGAGCAGGCAGGCGGCGGTGTGGTCTGTTGTCTCCTCCGAGACGGGGACCGAGACGGGGTGGACCGCCCGACACTCCTCGAACGCCTTCGGACACCGGGGGGCGAACCGGCAGTCGGTCGGGGGATCGTTCGGCGTCGGCACTGTCCCCTCGATCGTCCGGAGGCGGTCGCCCGACTCCCGCCCGGGGATCGACGCCAGTAGCCCCTCGGTGTAGGGGTGTCTGGGGTCCGCGAACAGCGTCTCGACGCCGGCGGTCTCGACGGTCTCGCCGGCGTACATGACGCTGACCCGGTCGGAGACGTCGGCGATGACGCCCATGTCGTGGGTGATGAACACGATTGCGAGGCCCCGCCGGTCCTGGATCGCCGCGAGCAGGTCGAGGATCTGGGCCTGGATGGTCACGTCCAGGGCCGTCGTCGGTTCGTCACAGATGAGCACCGCCGGTTCGCAGGCCAGCGCCATCGCGATGACGGCCCGCTGGCGCATCCCGCCGGAGAACTGGTGGGGATACTCGGTGATCCGCCGGCGGGCGTCGGGGACGCCGACGGCCTCCAGCAGCCGTGCCGCCTCGCTGGTTGCCGCCTCCCCAGTCAGTCCCTGGTGGACGTCCAGGGCTTCCGTGATCTGGTTGCCGACCGTGTAGACGGGGTTGAGCGTCGTCATGGGGTCCTGGAACACCATCGCGACCTTGCCTCCGCGGACGCGCCGCTGTGCCTCGCCGCTGACCCGGGTCAGTTCGACGAATCCCCGCTCGACGCGGTCGGGTTCCTCCGGCGTCCCGTCGGTGACGAACACACAGTCACCGGGGTCGACCGCGGGCCGGTCCGAGAGGTCGGCGGCGTCGTCGCCGTCCAGCTCGACCGTTCTGCCGGGAAACCGTTCGGCGAACTCCCGGACGGTCGGTCGGTGGTAAAACCGGATCTGGCTGCCCTCGAGGATCCGGCCCGGGGAATCGATCAGTCCCACGATCGACTTGGCCGTGATGGTCTTGCCCGACCCGCTCTCGCCGACGATGCCGACTGTCTCGCCCGGCCGGACGTCGAAGGTGGCCCCGTCGACGGCACGGACCGTCTCCTTGTCCGTGTCGAACACCGTCCGGAGGTCGCGGACCGCGAGCAGCGGGTCGCCCTCGCTCTCGCCGGCGGTCGCCGGTCCCATCAGACACCACCTCCGCGGGTGGTGGTTTTCTTTTCGACGTCGGTCTCGGGATCGATCGCGTCGCGCAACGCGTCACCCAGCGCGTTGAACGCCGTCACCACGAGGACGATCATCAGTCCCGAGATCGTCGCGACGTGCCACGACGAGGTCGCGATGTAGGGCCGGCCCTGGTTGATCAGGCGTCCCCACTCCGGGGTCGGCGAGTTGATCCCCAGACCCAGAAACGTCAGCGCGGCGGTGAAGATGATCACTGCGCCGATCAGCAGCGACGAGTAGATGATGATGTAGGCCGCGATGTACGGCGCCATGTGTTTGCGCATCGTGTTCGCCGGGGTCTGGCCGTAGCTCCGGGCGGCGTCGACCCACTCCTGTTGGGCGACCTGCAGCGAGGGACCGCGGATCGCGCGCCACATCCCCGGCCAGAACGCAAAGGCGAACACCAGCGCGAGCAACAACCCGCCGTCCAGCGGTTCCGCCAGCGGGTGGTTCCCCTGGTTGAAGATGACCGACAACAGCATCACGAGCAGGAACGCGGGGATGGCGATGATGGTATCGCTCGCGACGATTGTCAGGAGGTCGGCCAGGCCCTTGTAGTAGGCGGTCACCAGCGAGAGCACGACGGCGATCAGCGATCCGAGGACGATTGCGGTCAGGGCGATGATCAGCGAGGTCCGCGCACCGAACGCGAGGTTCGTGAGCAGGTCCTGGCCCCGGGGTGTCGTCCCGAGGGGTGCCCACCGGCCGTACTGGTCGTAGCTCAGCGGCCCGACCGTGTTCTGTCCGTCCGACCGGGTATCGAGGTTGGCGTTGCCGTGGGCGATGGTCTCGACCTCGCCGGACTCCTCGTCGAGATACTCGAACTCGTATTCGAAGGGCTGGTAGATGTTGTGTTCGGCCGGAACGGGGCTGATCGCGGGCGCCCACGCCGCGAGGACGACGAACAGGACCACGACGGCGAACCCGAACAGTCCCCAGTAGTGGCCCACGAACCGCCGGACGGTGTCGTCACGCGGCGTCCAGTCGGCCTCGCGGTAGTGCTCGCGGAACATCTCGTAGCCCCGCCAGATCCAGGCCAGACAGGCACCGACGTACGCGAACACGAGCGCCGTCCGGAGCCCCCAGGCCTGCGCGGGCGAGAGTCCGAAAAACGTCCCGCTCCACCCGCCGCCGGGAGTCCTGTGGCCCTGGTTGGGGATGGTCTCCCGGCCGGTCAGCGTCGGCAGCGACGAGGACAGCGAGTCCAGCAGGCCAGCGGTGAACCGCACTTCGTTGGCGAGGACTCCCCCGACCGGCGTGAACGCCACCACCAGCGCGGTGCCAGCCAGAAGCGCCGTCAGAATCACCCGCTCGAGGTAGGACTCCGTCCGGCGGCTGGCGTCGAACCCCAGCAGGTCGACGAACCGGACCGGGAAGCGGAGCCACGCCAGGACGGACGCGACCACGGCCAACAGGAGGAGTGCCGTCAGGTCGTGTGCGACGTATCCCGCGGGCGGCCCGAGCGCAGTCCGGACATTTCCGCGGACCCACCCGGGAACGGACGCCACCCCCTCGAGGACGAACCCGAGGGCGGACCCGACTGCGAGGAGCCCGGCGAGCAGCCGACCGAACTCCAGGGCCACCAGGACCACCACACCGCCGAGCCAGACCGCTGCCGGCCGGGGAGCCCGTGCGATCCGTTCGCGCAACAGGGCGTCGTCGAACCCCTCGTCGGTCATCGTTCGTACCCCACCCGCGGATCGATGATCGTGTACAGGAAATCCTGGAGGATGTTCAGGAAGATCAACAGGAGCGTGAACAGAAACAGCAACGCGCCGGCCAGGGGCAGGTCACCCTGGACGACCGCCTGGAAGAAGATCCGACCCAGGCCGTTGATGTTGAAGATGGTCTCGACGATGACCGAGCCGCCGATCAGCAGGAACGCCTCGTTGGTGATGACCGGCACGAGCGGGATCAGGGCGTTCCGGAAGATGTGTTTCCAGACGACGGTGCGGTCGGACAGGCCCTTGGCTTTCGCCGTCTCGACGTAGTTCGCGTTGACCGTCTCCAGCATGGCCGTCCGGCCGATGCGCAACTCGGCGGCGATCGAGGCCGAGCCGAGGACCAGCGCCGGCGGCAGGATGAACTTGATGTCCGTGGCAAGGGTCCCCCAGTCGATGTACAGGAACGCGTCGCTCGCGACGAAATCGAGGGAGGGGGTTCCGGTGATACTCTCGAGTTCGGGACCCAGGTCGTACCAGTCGAACCCGAACAGGCCGCCACCGTCGGTCTGCCTGAGGACCGCCAGCAGCACGATACACAGCCAGAAGTTCGGCATCGCCTGCCAGACGATGCCGCCGACGGAGGCGGTGTAATCCCCCCAGCTGTTCGGGTGCAGTCCGGCGTAGAAGCCAAGCGGGATGCCGATACAGAGCGGGAGCAGGATCGACCAGAAGCCCAGCCAGATGGTCGGCGGGGCGGTGTCGCGGATGACCGCCGTGACGTCGCGGTCGGCCTGGACGACCCACGACTGGCCGTCGAACGTGACGAGGTCGATCGAAAACTGAATGTACTGTCTCCAGAGTGGCTGGTCGAGCCCCAGTTGTGACCGCATGGCCTGGGTGTCGGCGCCGGACGCCTCCGGGCCGAGTCGAGCGGCGACGGGGTCGAGCGGGCCCAGCCGGAGCATGACGAACAGGAACGTGATCACCATGACCAGAACCGGGACGGCCAGCAGGAGCCGCCGGAGGAAGTAGCTCCACCGGCTCATCGGTCACTCACCCCGGCCCGGTCGTCTCTCTGCCGTCTCCCGGTCGGTCCCGCGAATGCGCGTTGCACCTGTGTCGCGGTGTTGGACGGGAAGCCAGTAAACATACCGGGACGCGGACGGTTACCCCGTGTCCTGGAGGTCGACGTGCCAGTCGAGGTAGTAGCCCGTCGCGTCGCCGGGCATGCGGTCGGTGTTGGTGTTCTGTGGTTCGAACCCGAAGTGGCCGTAGGCGACGTCACGCCAGCTCCAGATCCAGCCCAGCGAGAACACCTGGAGGTCGCCGTCGCGCCCGCGTTCGAGCAGGGTGTTGAAGGGTGCCTGCTCGAGTTCGATATCCACGCCCGTCCCGGCGAGTTTCTCGCGGGTCAGTTCCGCCGCCTCCTGGAACACCTCGCTCTGGTAGGTCGTGATCGTGAGTGCGAACGG
Source organism: uncultured Halobacteriales archaeon (assembly GCA_964471665.1). Classification (GTDB taxonomy): domain Archaea; phylum Halobacteriota; class Halobacteria; order Halobacteriales; family Haloarculaceae; genus SW-9-67-25. The sequence continues at coordinate 12,294 of CAYYHG010000072.1, forward strand.
GTCGTCGGGCGTGTATCCCGCCTCCGAGAGCAGTTCCTCCGCGGCCGGAATGTCGGTCTCGTTGGGGCTGTACGGCCACGCGTCGACGAACGTCTCGTAGCCGTCCGAGCCGGTGGGCCAGATACCCGGCGGCGTGAAGCTGAACGCCTCGACGCCGCGGCCCTCGAAGACGTTCTCGATCAGTTCCTCGTGGTCGGTGACGTACGCGATGGCCCGCCGGATCGGCCGTTCGGTCGTGCGTGCGTTGAACCCGAAGTAGAACGTGCTGAGTTCGGGCACGGCGAGGTAGGCGGTCGTCTCGTCGTTCTCGTGGGGGCCGTACGTCCCGATATCGCGCCCGCGGTCGTCGGTCTCGGCGTCGATGAGGTCGCGGTCGTAGAACTGCGTCGGAACACCGAAGATGTCGGCGTTTTGTTCCATCGCGTAGGTGTAGGCGGCCTCGTCGTCCTCGATGATCTCCCAGTGGACGGACTCGACGTCCGGCGTCTGGCCGTGGTAGTCGTCGTTGCGGACGACGCTGGCTTCCTCGCCGATGGTGAAGGCGTCGAACTCGAACGGGCCGGTCCCGTTGGCCGTCGCCTGGTCGAACTCCTCGTAGGACACCTCGCCCTCGTAGGCCGGGTGGTCGTCGACGTACCCCTCCGGGACGACGGCGAACCCGGTGTAGGTGAGGATGTCGATCACCCCCGGGTTCGGGCTCGCGATCTCCATCTCGAGGGTCCGGTCGTCGACCGCCTCCAGGCCCAGCGAGTCGGGCACGGCGCTTTGCGGCCCGAGGCCGTCCCCCTCGTCGGTCTCGTGGACGAGTCCCAGGAACCCGGCCGTGCCGAGGATGAAGTTCGCGCGCGTGCTGTTTTCCGAGAGTGCGAGCCGCTCCCAGGAGTAGACGACGTCCGCTGCGGTCAGGTCACGCCCGTCGTGGAACTGGACGCCGTCCGCGATGGTGAACGTCCACGTCAGCCCGTCCTCGGAGACCTCGAACTCCGAGAGGAGTTTGTTCTCGAGTTCGGCGACCCCGTTGGGATAGTGCGTGAGCGTCTCGTACATCTGGTTGATGACAGACGCGGAGGCGGTGTCGGTCGACTGTGCGGGATCGAGCGTGTCGAAAGACCGGTTTCGCAGGTTCAGTTCCGTGTCGTTCTGGACTGCGGTCTCGTTGTGCTGCTGGTGGTGGGCCCCGAGCGCGCCGGTCGGCGGGACGTCGACGTAGTCGTACCAGAACCGCTCGGTGAGGCCGTGGTACAGGGGCAACATGATCATGTCGTCGCGCACCGCCTCCTCGATCTCGATGTAGGCCTCGGTGCGGGTCTGTTCGGCCTCGTCTGTCGGTGCCGGGTTGGCCTCGATCCGCTCCCAGGCCGCCTGGGCCTTGTCCGCGTGGGCCGGCTCAACCTCCTCGTCCGTTCCGTCCGATCCGTCGTCGTCCGTTCCGTCCGATCCGCCGTCGTCCGTCCCGTCCGATCCGCCGTCGTCCGTCCCGTCCGATCCGCCGTCGTCCGTCCCGTCCGACCCGTCGCCAAGTATTGCGGAGCAGCCGGCCAGCGTCGCTGCGCTTCCCCCACCGAGAAGCGTCAGAAGTTGCCGTCGCGTGCTCTCCGTACCGGACTGATCCGGGGTGTCGGGCATGCCACATGGAAACGAGACCCGAAATAAAAACCTGACGGGGGAATCCGTAACCACTTACCGGCTGGTCGCCCGATGGACAGACGCCTGCGAGGGTTGCCGAGCCAGGCCAAAGGCGGCGGGCTTAAGACCCGCTCCCGTAGGGGTCCCTGGGTTCGAATCCCAGCCCTCGCACTCTGTGGGAGTCCTGTCGGCAGATGAGTTTATGTTGGTACAGTCCGAACTGGAGTGCCACAGGCGTGCGCGGGTAGCCGAGCCAGGCCAAAGGCGCAGCGCTTAGGACGCTGTCCCGTA
>CAYYHG010000073.1:0-13986 GCA_964471665.1 uncultured Halobacteriales archaeon
GGCGCGGACTGCGGTGCTCGTTGAGGACGGGGGCTTAGCGCCTGAAATCAGCTAATCCGTTATATCAAGATATTAATAAAGATGTCTCTGGACAAACAGATTGCATAGTTTTATATTAGATTGGGTTCATATGGGGATGGAGTCACAGTCTCCAGGCACAAGCTCATGCCAGAGTATCTGTCCCCCGGAGTATACGTAGAAGAGGTCGAAGGAGGGGCAAAATCGATCGAGGGAGTCAGCACCAGCACTGCTGCGTTTCTCGGCGAGACGGAACGAGGGCCCGTTACTCCGAGGCTGCTTACCAGCTTCTCGGATTTCCGACGACACTACGGTGGGAGCCCCGAGTCTTCGAACCTCGACATCGCAGTCGACGGGTTCTTCCGGAACGGCGGCAACCGGTGCTACGTCACACGGGTGACGCCACACGACCCCGACGATGTCTCTCGAGCGACCGTCACTGACGGTTCGGGCGAGGACGTAATGACCGTCTCCGCGGTTGGCCCCGGCGACTGGGGCGACCGCGTCGCGGTCATCATCGAAGACAGCCCGATGTACGAGGAGGGAACGAACAAGTACTTTCAGCTGACAGTCCGGTACTGGTCCAGCGACGCGGACAGCGTCACCGACCCCGCGTCGGACGAACCCGACCCGTCACCTGACGTGGAGGAAACGTACGATGAACTCACCCCCGACCCGCCGTCGAGTCAGAACTTCGAGAAACAACTGGCCAGTTCGATCCTCGTCGAGGTCGAGCAGGCCGGTGAACAGCGCCCGTCGACCGGTCTGACCTGGCTCAACGGGGAGAGCGAATCCGACGGAAACGGCGGCAGGGCGGACGAAGACGGGAACGGGGGTGAGGAGAGCGACGCCATCCCCGACGACGACGAACTCGACGATATGGGGTACAACGAGTTGCAGGACATCGCCGAGCCCTTCGACATCGACCGCTCACAGAAGAAGGACGAACTCAAGCACGACCTCCGGGAAGTCCGCGACAGCGGGGAGACCAAGACCGACGGCGGCACCGCGGCGGTGTCGCTCAGCGACTATCAGGGTCAAGATGTCACCGGCGAGCGCACCGGCCTGGCCGCGCTCAAAGAACTGGACAACGTTTCGATCCTCTGCGTTCCCGACGAGAACCAGATCAGGGGACTCACCGAGGCCGTCGTCACCCACTGCGAGAACATGGGCGAGCGGTTCGCAGTCCTGCAGGCGCCCCAGAACCCGGGGCGCGTCTCCGAGATGGAGACGCCCGTCGACTCGTCGTACGCGGCCTACTACTACCCCTGGATCGAGGTGAAAGACCCGAGCACGAACATCGACAAGCTCGTCCCGCCCGGCGGTCACATCGCCGGCATGTACGCCCGCAACGACATCGAGGAGGGCGTCCACGGGTCGCCCGCGAACATGGTCGTTCGCGGGGCGCTCGATCTCCAGGTCGAGATCACCAAAGGCGAGCAGGACGTCCTCAACCCGAGGGGCGTCAACTGCATCCGCGCGTTCCAGGGTCGGGGCATCAGGTTGTGGGGCGCCCGCACCTGTTCGAGCGACCCCGACTGGAAGTACGTCAACGTGCGCCGCCTGTTCCTGTTCGTCGAGCAGTCCATCGACGAGGGGACCCAGTGGGCGGTCTTCGAGGCCAACGACAGGGAGCTGTGGGGTCGGGTCACCGACACAATCGAGGGTTTCCTCGAGACCGTCTGGCGCGACGGCGCACTGATGGGAACCTCGCCCGACGAGGCCTTCTTCGTGCGGTGTGGGGAGTCGACGATGACACAGGCCGACATCGACAACGGACGGCTGATATGCGAGATCGGGATCGCCCCGGTCAAGCCGGCCGAGTTCGTCATCTTCCGGATCCAGCAGTGGACCGAGGAGGCCTCGCCCTGAACCAACCATTCACACACCTAATACACCACAACAATGCCTGACAGACGCGGACCAATTCGGAAAAGCAGATTCACCGTGACCATCGACGACATCCAGGTGCCCGGGTGGCAATCGGTGGAAATGCCGTCGATCACCACGCAGGAAGCGAACTACAGGAACGGCAACGAGCCCGAACAACAGCGGAGCCTCTGGGGCCGGACCGAGTACGGCGACCTGACGCTGGAACGTGGTGTCGAACCCGCTCAGGGCCCAGCGAGCGGAGCGATCCCGGGCGGACAGGCGCCCGTCGGCACGAAGTTGCACGACTGGTACAAGAAAGTCCGACAGGGCAAGGTGGAGGACGCCCGCAAGGATATCACAGTCGAAATCTACAACGAGGCCGGCATGATGGGAGCGCCCATCGCCAAGTGGGTGTTCGAGAAATGCTGGCCCAAGGAGTACCAGCCGCCGTCGCTGGACGCGACCGCGTCCGGCGATATCGCGACCGAGTCGCTAACCTGCGCCGTCTACAAGTTCCAGCGGAAGTCACCCTGACGGCGGTCGGGCACGCGCTCCCGTCCGTTTTCGGGTCCACACCACTCCGACGAGCGCCGGCTGAACGGTCTCGGGGCTCGCGAACACACCGTACACTTACTTGCATGCGGCCGAAACGGGGGATGACATGTCGTCACAGTTCCAGACAGAGTTCGAGTTCACGCTCCCGCAGGGGTACGTCGACGACAACGGCACGCTCCACAAGGAGGGCCGGATGCGTCTGGCCACCGCCGCCGACGAGATCGAACCGCTCCGGGACCGCCGGGTCCAGCAGAACTCGTCGTACCTGACGATCATTCTGCTGAGCCGGGTCATCACGCAGCTCGGTAACCTCGATACGATCGACACATACGTGATCGAGGACCTCTTCGTCGCAGATCTGGAGTACCTGCAGGCGCTGTACGAGCGGGTCAACAACCGGGGAGCCAATGTCGTCGAAACGATGTGTCCCGAGTGTGGCGAGGAGTTCGACGTCTCCGCCGAGACAGGGGGCGTCGCCGATACCTCTCCCCTCGACGCCACCGGCGGCGGTCAGCCTGCACCCGAGGTAAACCTCCCCGGGATGGACGAAAGGGACGCCGGAGCCATGGGCGGTGGGATGGACGTCCCCGACCGCTCCCCCGACGCAGGGGGTGATTCGGGAAACTAGAGCGCGTGATCGAGGTGTATCCCGAGGACCGCCTCTACGAGGAGGTCGCCTTCGTGGCCTACCACTTCAACTGGGGTCACGAGGAGCTCCTGACGATGCCACATCTGGAGCGACAGCGGTGGTGCGAGGAGATCAGCCGGATCAACGAGCGGCTCAACGAGATGGCCGAGGACGACAGCTCGGGGCGGACCCTCGGCGGCGGCCTCAACCTGCCCGGCCTGTGAGTGCGGGAGTGGACCGGTCCAGCTTGCGAGCGCGGGCGGATCCGGCCGTCACCGAGGGAGACGGGATCGAGGCGCGGTCCGGTCGTCGAGGGGGGACGAGAACTTCATGTCGAGAAGTCCATGCGTGATTCTTTCGCCCGCTGGATGGGTTGCTCGACGTCCGACTCGATCGTTATCGGCCCGACAGTGTAGGTCACCGACGGCTGTAGCGTGGCGTCCTGGATCGAGTACCAGATGTCGTTGATGTTCTGCATCGCCTCCTCGATGTCGCCCTCGTTGATCACGACGGGGAGTTCGCCCTCCTCGAGCGTGCCGAGCTGGTCTTCGGGACCGAGGATCGCGTTGTCGTGCATCACCTGCATCGCGAGCCCGAGCACGCGGTGCTGGTCGAGAGTGTTGGCCGTCGGGTCGTTGCCCCCCTGGGAGGGGTAGGCGGCAAGGAGGTAGTGGAGGTCGAGCGCGAGTCGTGACTCCTTCCTCAGGCTGTCGTTGTCCGGTTGCCTGGGGACGTTCTTCATCTTGCTGTTCTCCGCGACGCCGTACAGCGTCAGCGTCAGCCGGGCGTTCACGTCCCCGCCGACGTCGGTCGGGGACATCAGCGCGATCTCGTTCCGGGAGACGTTGACGACGTCGCTTCGCTCGGTCATCTCGTCTCGCAATAGCTCCAGCAGCGTCCGGCTCGTGTCGGCGATCGCTGTGTACGTCGCCATCGGCTATCTCCCCCGCGCTCCGACAGATCGGTACTGTCTGGATAGTACTGCCATCACCCCAACCACGACGCCCAGACTATTTACATTGGTGTCGGATTCGACGGTCTCGGCCCACCCGAGCGCTTACAGCCGGCAGTATTAATAGCCCGGGAAGACACGTGCCGGTAGAATGTTGGGGGCCGGCCGAACGAATGACACCTGACCGTGTCGGGACGTCGTTCGCTCCGACCGAGATCCGGGACCTGTGCCCGGAGGGTACTGGCTCCCCGGGGAGGTGACTGGATGTCGGATTCGAGGACGGATCCCTACCGCAACTTCGCGTTCACCGTCGAGATCGACGGGCTTCGGGTGGCCGGCTTCAGCAAGGTCTCGGGGCTCAGTGTCCAGATGCAACCCGAAGAGTACGAGGAGGGGGGTGTCAACGGCTTCGTGCACGAACTCCCGGGCCAGTATTCACACAGCAACCTCGTGCTCGAACGGGGACTCACGCGGAGCACGAAGCTCTGGAACTGGATCGAACAGATCCGGACTGGCACGACCCACGCGGCGTCGAACAAGCGGGCCAGAAAGGACGTGACGATTACCCTTCGGGCCGGATACAGGGCCGAATCTACCAAGGGCTGGCGATTCCGGAACGCGTACCCGGTGAAATGGGAGGGGCCGGATCTGTCGGCCGATGCGTCCGGGTCGTCGTCGGTCGCCGTTCAGCGACTGGAGTTCGCCCACCAGGGGTTCACCACGACGTCGGGATGACCGCGATCGGCCCCGCTGGAGGCTACCAGGGCGCGGACACGGCCACTCCAATCGGTCCAGACTGTCGTCCCATACACCCGGTGAGAAAATCGATCACGTGTTTTCCTCTCTGTCGTCGACGTCGGGCGACCGCGTCCCTCGCTGTTCCGGCTCCGCATCCCCGATGGCTTCGGACACGCCCTCGCCCCAGCGGAGCTTGAACTTCTCCCCGCCCCGGGTGACGATGACCGGCGCCTCTGCACGCTTGCTGACAGCGAAGCCCCGCGGGAGGTCGGTCGCAAGGTTGTCCGTCGAGGGAAAGAGGAGGAAGTCGGGCGGGATGTCGAAGGTCTCGGTCTGGCCGGGTGCCAGCAGGACGTCGACGTTCGTCCGGTAGAGGTCGTGGTCCGTATCACGGATCTTCGCGTCCCTGAGGTCGACCCGCTCGTCGCGCCGGTTGGTGACCGCGAGTTCCCGCCGTCCGCCCGAGGAGCGCTCCCTGACACCGGTGACGACGAGGTCGCTGTGGGCGACGTCCGTCTGTCGGAACCACCGGATCGCGCCGGCGGTCGCCAGGCCCCACACGAGCAGGAACCCGAGGAGGGTCGGCAGGATCCCGCCGACAGCTTCGTTGGCCGCGAGTGCCCCCACGACGCCGACCAGCAGACCGAGAGCGAGCGCCACCGTGACCGTCCGGACGCGTCGGATCTGTGCGAAGCCGGTTCTGACGAGCAGCGCGGAGAGGTAGCCCTCGCCCTCGCGTCGGGCGCTCCGGATCAGGAGTGTCGCCGCCAGCGATCCGGCCCCCAACAGGACGACTAGCGGGGCGTGGCCAGGCGCGTCGACCGAGTCGACGAACTTATTCAGGAGGACGAAAGCGGCGGTGGCCCCGGCACCGACCGCCACGCCGGCCCACAGCCGTCTGTGCAGGCCGGCCAGCTGGTCGGCCGACCGGAGGTGCTCGAACGCGACGGCGGTGACCGCGAGCCAGACGAGTAACGGAGAAGCGAGACGAGTTGGGACGGACAGCGCGGTTGCGAGGACGTTCGTCGCGACAGCTGCCAGCGCGGCGACGACCGCGAACGGCAGGCCCACGAGTACCGCCCTCACGATTTCGGGCAGGTCCGCCCACTGACTCCTGGCCCGGCTGATCTTCTCGGTGAACTGCGTGTCGAGAAAGAGAGTGACGACTCCAGCGAAGGCCAGAAGCACGAACAGCACGACGGAGACGACGACCCAGGGCGCGAGCGTCACGTCGACCGTCCGCAACTCCGCCGGCGGGAGGGCCGCGGCGAGACCAGTGGCCACGAGGATAGCCGTCACTGCCGCCGCAACGACCGCTGCGCCCCCGAGAACGAGCAGCACTTTGGTCGGCTGTCCGGACTCCTGGCGCCTCTCGGTGCTCATGTTTCGGCTCTCTCCCCCGACCGGGCCGTACCGCGACCGCCGTAACCGCCGAACTGGCACCCGCCTCCCGAACGTCGGGTCGCTCCGGGTGATGCAGTTGCCATACTGATCCGTCGAACTGGGACATCAAGCATTTACCGGTGACCACCCGGGTGCTCATACTGTCGGCTATAACTTCGTGAAGATATTCGGCACCCCGGGGTGCCGATACTGCTTACGGGCTTATAGCCGGCAGTATCAGGGACCACTGTCGTTCTGTACCGTATCGATCACCAGACAACGGACGATCGACCCGGAGACCGGCTCCAGCCGTCCGTACGGGGGAAAAGATATTAGTCGATTGACAGAGACGTTACCAATGCACATGCAGCGGAACCCGGGAGGTTCGAACCGGACTCCCTCGATTCCACTCGTCGCGTTGCTCGTGTTCCTCTCGCTGGGGGCGGGCGCCGTCGGCAGTGCCGCGGCCGGGACGATCGGAGTCGACGCTGGCGGGGGTGCCCAACACCTGCCCGCGGCGGGTGCAGTCGAGGGCGCTCCCGGACCAGTCGCACAGACCGACAACGGAACCGGAGCCGACGGGGGATCGCAACTCCGGATCTGTGACCGGAACCCGTCCACCTTCGTCGGTGTGTTCAACGACCAGATCAACGACGTCCCGGGCCTCGTCAGGAATCGCGTCCGGAATTCGAACGTCCACCTGCAGGTCTTCGGAACGACCGGTGGCAACTACACGGCTGTGACCGACGAACAGAGCCAGGTGGTTTCCTACAGCGAGGGCGAACCGGGATCGGCGAGCGTCCGGGTCGAGACGGACTGTGAAACCTTCCGGGCCATCACCGACTCCGATGAGCCCCGCGACAGGTTCCGGACCGCGTACGACGACAACGAGATCCGGTTCGTCGGCCTCACTGTACTCAACACGGTGTTTTTCGGGGCGGCTGCGGTGGCTTCGGATCCCATCTCGCTGGCGGTCGTCCTGTTTTTCCTCGCCGTGCTGACAGTGGGGGTCTACGTTCTCTACCGGCGGCTGTCGATCCACTACCGCGGGGACGAGTCCGCCGTCGACCCCGAGGAGTAGCTTCCGTCGACTGTCCCCCCGAAGGGGACCTCTGGTCACGCTCCCAGTCCGACACACCACTTATACTGCCGGCCATAACTACGTGGAGATATTCGACCCCACGGGGGATCGAAATTACTCACGGGCTTATGGCCGGCAGTATTACGAGGAACAGATGTCCACCGCCGGCGTGGCCCGAGCACACCAGGGTGACCCGCCTTCACGGAGGGGTTAGACCTGTTCGCGGGTACCGAGGACGTAGCCCAGGAGCACGACGAGCAGGGTGCCGCCGAACGTCTCAGCCATCGCCACGAATTCTGTTCCGAGTCCGCCCGGAGGTGGGTCGGGCGGGGCGGTGGTGAAGGTGACGACGCTGTAGTAAACACTCTCCCTGACGCCCACTCCAGCCCACCAGTAGACGCCTGTCGAGACGAGATAGAGCCCCGCCATCACAGCCCCAATCCACCTGAGCTGGACTCCATAGCCCGTAAGAATCCGCGAGAGCCACGACCCCACCCATGCCGTATATCCCGACACGTCCCCCTCGGACTTTGCCTCGTTCTTCCGTGCTTTCCGCTCCCGGACGCGGTATGTCCGGGCTCGACTAACCAGGCCGTTTTCGCTGTAGGCTGTTTTGAGGGCGTTCATCACCCGCGCGGTCGCGTCCCAGCGCTGTGTCTTTTGATCGTACGGACCGATTTTGGCAGCCATCCGACGTGCGTCGGCTGCGTCGAGTTCGATCTGTGTCCCGCGGCTGAGAGAGACGTCCGAGAGATCCGTCTCGATCAGGTTTGTATTCGTGAGATCCGCGTCCCCGAGGTCCGCCCCCAGGAGGTCGGCGTGGCTGAGGTCCGCCCCCGAGAGGTCCGCAGTCCCGAGGTCCGTCCCCAGGAGGTCAGTGTGGCTGAGGTCCGCTCCCGCGAGATTGGCACCCCTGAGATCCGCCCCGGAGAGATCGGCGACCCTGAGGTCGGCCTCGGAGAGAGTGGTACCCCTGAGGTACGCCTCGGAGAGATCAACACCACCGATGTCCGCCTCGGAGAGATCGGCACGAAAGAGGTATGCCTCGGAGAGATCAGCCCCTCTGAGATCCGCCCCCGAGAGATCGGAGTTCCTGAGGGTCGCCTCCGAGAGGTCGACATGGCTGAGGTTCGCCCCCGGCAGGTCGGCGTCCGCGAGAGTGGCCTCCGAGAGATCGGCGTCTCTGAGATCCGCCCCGGAGAGATCGGCACCCCCGAGGTCCGCCCCCGAGAGGTGGGAACGACAGAGATCCGCCTCCGAGAGGTTTGCACCCGCGAGATCCGCTTCCGAGAGGGTGGCGCCCTCGAGGTCTGCCCCCGAGAGGTCTGCACCCGAGAGGTCTGCTCCCGAGAGGATGGCGTTCTCGAGGTCCGCCTCGGAGAGGTCGGCGTCGGCGAGGGTCGCCCCCGAGAGGGTGGCATTCTTGAGGTCCGCCTCCGCGAGACCGGCGTCGGCGAGGGTTGCCCCCGAGAGGTCCGCGATCCCGAGGGTCGCCCCCGAGAGGTCGGCATGGCTGAGGTCAGCTCTCGAGAGGTCAGCGTCGAAGAGGTCCGCCCCCGAGAGGTTCGTATCCCAGAGGGTCGCCTCGGAGAAGTCGACGTCCGCGAGGGTCGCCTCGGAGAGGTCGGCGTCCTTGAGGTACGCCCCCGAGAGGTCGGCGTGGCTGAGGTCCGCCCCCGAGAGATCGGCGTCCCCGAGATCGGACCCCGCAAGATCGATATCCCTGAGATCCGTCCCCGAAAGGTCGGCAACCCTGAGATACGCCTCGGAGAGATCCGCACCCCCGAGGGCCGCCCCAGAGAGGTCGGCGTCGGCGAGTGTCGCCTCCGGGAGGGTGGCACTCTCTATGTCTGCCTCCGAGAGATCGGCGTGGCTGAGGTCCACTCGCGAAAGATCTGTCCCCTCGAGATCCGCCTGTGAGAGGTTCGCGCCCTCGAGATCCGCCTGTGAGAGGTTCGCGCCCTCGAGATCCGCCCCGGGCTCGATATCGTCGAGTGTTACGTCGTCGTCGTTCGGAATCTCCATGTCCTGTATCTGCAACGCGGGGCGGCAAATCACATTCGGATATCACGACCTCCATCGAGCGGGCGCCACAGGTGTGCCCATTACTCGCCGGCTGTCGACACCTGCGAGTGACGACATCACGTCTGTAGAGCCGGCAGTACGGACAGCCGTGAGACACGGCGTACCAGAACGGTACTCACGGCGGCAAAAGTCAAGATGATCGACTTTGAATGTCCCGACATGCCACTCGGCATCGACGTGGGGAGGCAGACAGTACACGTCGCCACGTCACAGGGAACGTCCCGGCACGACAACGTCATCCGGCGAGCGAGTGCGGGCGAGGGAGACGGGTCCCTGGCGAGAGCTATCACGGTCGAGACCGACGACGGGGTCTACCTCGTGGGTGCTCACGACGCGACTGACGGGGACGACGAGCCGGTCGGGCGACTGTTCGGCGACCGAAGCCAGGTGCCAGCGGCCGTGCGGGGTGACGCAGTCAGAGCTTTTCTCGCGGCTGCCGGGGATGGAGAGACCGGCGGAAGCCTGCGATACGTCGCTCGCGAGGGCGACGCCGACCCGCTCAGAGCTGTCGCGACCGGCTTGGACCACGACGTTGCCGACCTCGACGCCGGGATGGCCGTCATCTACGACCTCATGGACGCACCCGCCACGGGACTGGGCATCGCAGTCAAAAGCGACCAGGCAGTCGCAACGCTCGCAGCGGCAGGCGTCCCGGTCGCGACAGCGAATATCGACATCGACGGCGACTGGTTCGACTTCGACGGGGACGCGTCCGGGACAGCAGACGGGCCGATGGGCGACTGGATCGCGCGACAGTACGAGACGCTGTTCGGAGACCTCGCTACCGCGCTCGCGACGTCGGCCCCCGCGCTGAACGGCCCTGTCCACGCAGCAGTCGGCGGCGAAGCCGCACCTGCCGGCAACACCGGGAGGCTAGCCGACGCGCTCAAGTCGGCGCTGCCGGTCGGGGTCGGATCGGTGACAGTTGCCGACGATCCTGACGCGTCGCTCGCCCGCGGTGCGCTGGTCGCCGCCGAAGCCGACGACGAATCGGAGGCGCCGCTCCCAACCTTCGCCACACCGGTCTCGTTCGTCAGCGACCTCGCAGATGTCAGGGCCGCGGCGGACGCGTTCGGTGCCGGCGCGAGGCAGGCGGTTCACGCCGGGAGTTCGAGTGTCGGGACCGATGGCAATCTCGAACAGGCGGTGGCCCGCACCCGGGCCGAGCTCGCGACGCTCGACCGTCGCGGAGCGATGACCGCTCGGGGTCTTTCGGATCTGGCGGACAGGATGGATGGTCACGGCGCGGGGGACGTCGACTCTCTGCGGGCCGACCTCGAGTCGCTCGCATCCCGTCTGCCGGACGACGCGGCTCTCGAATCCCTCGAACGTGACCTGTCCGATGAGCTCGGGGCTCTCAGGGAGACAGTCGAGGCGATCGAGACACGCCTCGAATCGCTGGACGAGACGACAGCCTCGGCGGACGCCGTGGCCGACCTGGAGGCGAGCCTCAACTCGCTCGACGGGGCCGTCGCGGACCTGGAACACGACGCCGAGACGATCCGCGCGGTGATTGCAGGCCTGGACGCGGACGCCGACATCGACGCACCCGACGTGTCGAGCGAGGGCGTCGACGCGCTCCGGGCCGAAACGCTCCAGGACGAAATCGAGGCCGTCGAGGCGGCCCTCACGGAGCGAATCGAGGGGATCTGGTCCAAACTGGACGAACTGGACGACAGCATAGTCGACCTCAGGGCGACCGCCGGGGCCGTCCCCGACCTGGAGTCGACGGTCGCGTCGACACGTGATTCAATCGCCGACCTCGAAGACGAAATCGGGGGTCTCCGCGAGACCGTCGACTCTCTGTGGGCGGATCTCGAATCGGTCGAGGAGGAGACGCCGTCTGTGACCGACCTCCAGGCGGTCGAGTCGGACCTCGACAGAGTGGCCGACGACGTCGAGTCCCTCCGAGAGGAGATCGACGCGGCCGACTGGGTCGACACGGCGACCGTCGACAGGTTCGATAGTGATCTCGACGCTCTCCGGCAGACGCTGATCAGCCGGGCCGAACGCCTGGAGACCCTCGAGGACACGACCGAGGACCTCGGCGAGCGCATCGAGACGGTCTACCAGAACAGCGCGAAGTCCGAAGCGCTGTCGAGCCTGGAAACCGAGACCGCTCGCGTCCGCCAGACTGCGGCGGAGGCCATGGACCGCACCAGCGAGGTGACCGAGACCGTGGGCGACCTCGGAGAGACCGTCGACGCCCACGACGAGCAACTGGGGATGCTCTCGACCAACGTCGACAACCTCGCCGGAAGTTCGGTCACGAGGCCGGAGATGGAAGCCGCCATCGACAGGGTCGAGGACCGCCTCGACGAGGTCGAATCGGACGTCCGCTCGGAACTCAACGCTGTCCGGAGCCTCGTCGAGGAGACCGAGCCCGATGTCGAACCCGTCGAACAGGAGGACAACCAGAGTCTGGTCGTCGTCCTGCAGACGGTCGCGTTCGTCGCTCTGGGCGTCTTCGGCGCCCTGCTCGCCGTCCAGCAGGGGCTCGTCCTCGTCGCCAGTGGCTTTCTCGTCTTCTCGATCATGCCCGGAGTTCTCTCCTGGCTGATCAGCTAACCGGACAGTATCGTCTACGAGTACCGGGAGCGGTGACCGGCCGGATTCGACGGCGGACGCCACCTCAGTAGGCCACAGCCGTCGCGGGAGAAGCAACCGTTTTCTCCCCTGGGGCATAGGTTTTGCCCATGCCGACGCGCGTGACATCGGTCGAGGAAGTCGAAGACGATCCGCCGTTCCTGTTCACAGTCGAGGATCCGCGTGGCGATCAGGAGGAGGTGATTTTGCTCCCCTGCGAGGACGGCGTCGAGGCGTGGGTGAACCGCTGTACACACGAGGCCCAGCGCCTGGAGCGTGGATACGGCGCCTCGCTGCGGAACGGCGAAATCGTCTGTCCCAAACACGGTTCGCTGTTCGACGCCTGCGCCGGCGACTGCGACAACGGCCCGGCCGCCGGCACGACACTGATCGACGTCGGCGTGACGGTCAACCGCGGCGACGTCTTCCTCACCGACGACGACTACTCGCACCTCCACGAGGGCGGGATCGAGGACGACGACGACCCGTCTTCGACCTCACACCTGCGGTTCTGAACGCTCGCTACGCGCGCCCCGACCGGATATACTGCCGGCTGTAAGCCTGTGAAGAATTTCGAGCCCACTGGGTGTGCAATATCTTCACGGAGTTATAGCCGGCAGTATATTGAAACCGCAGGCGGTCGAGGTCGGCCCATGGAGTACACCACACTGGGACCGACTGGACTGGAAGTGTCGCGGCTGTGTCTGGGCTGTATGAACTTCGGCAGCGAGCAGCCCTGGATGGTCCACGACCGCGAGCAGGCCCACGGGGTCGTCGACAGGGCGCTCGAACTGGGTGTCAACTTCTTCGACACCGCGAACGTCTACTCGGCCGGCGAGAGCGAGGAGATTCTCGGCCAGGCCCTCGAGGGCCGCGACCGCGCGGAACTGGTCGTCGCGACGAAAGTCTACGGGCCGATGTTCGACGGCCCCAACGGCCAGGGCCTCTCGCGCAAACACGTCCTCGACCAGGCCCGGGCGAGCCTCGACCGCCTCGGGACCGACTACATCGACCTCTACCAGATCCACCGCTGGGACGACACCACCCCTATCGCGGAGACGCTCTCGGCGCTCGATCACCTGGTCGAAGAGGGGCTCGTCCGCTACGTCGGCGCGTCCACGATGCCCGCCTGGCAGTTCGTGAAGGCCCTCCACGAGGCGGCGGTCGACAACTACGAGCGGTTCGTCTCGATGCAGTGCGAGTACAATCTCGTAGACAGACACGAGGAAGCGAACGTGCTCCCGGCGTGTGCCGACCAGGGTATCGGCGTCATCCCGTGGTCGCCGCTGGCCGGCGGGTTCCTCGCCGACAAGTACGAACGCGGGGAAGACCCCGAGGAGGGGCGGGCCGCGACCGACGAGTTCATGCAAAAGCGGTTCAGCGACGAGGGCTGGGCGGTGCTCGACGTGGTCCGCGAACTCGCAGAACAGAAGGACGCGACCGCGGTCCAGGTCGCACTGGCGTGGCTGCTCGGGAAGGACGTCGTCGACGCGCCGATCGTGGGGCCGCGAACGGTCGACCACCTCGAGGACAGCGCCGGCGCTCTCGAGGTAGCCTTGTCCGAGAAAGAAGTGGACCGGCTGGAGGCGCCGGTCACGCCCGTCTGGAACCGCGACATCGGCGACGTCTAGAGGCCGCCCGGCGGCTTGATCTCCGTGGCGGCCTGCTCGTCGTCGACCGTGTGGATGGGCAACTCGCCGCCCTGCTGGCCGAATGTCTGTACCACCGCGTCGCGCACCTCTCCGAGGAACATTCTTGCTTTCATACTTACTCACTTTAGAGTAAAACTTTTACAGGTATAAGTCCTCCGGTGTATTGTGGATGGATGTTCACGATCGAACGGGGAACACAGTCGACGTTGATACTGCCGGCCATAACGACGTGGAGATATTCGACCCCACGGAGGGATCGAAATTACTCACGGGCTTATCGCCGACAGTATGAGAGACACTCCGCGAGAATCCACACAGACGGCCACAGCAAGTCCGTGTCACACGATAATGTCGACCTCGTAGTCGTGTGCTTCGAGCGCCGCCACGAGGTCGTCGACGTGGTCCGGGCCCCGGGTCTCGAGGTCGAGTTCGACCT
>CAYYHG010000074.1:0-13953 GCA_964471665.1 uncultured Halobacteriales archaeon
TCCAGGTCCACCGCTCCAGCCCGTAGCCCGTGTCCACGATGTAGGTGTCCATCTTCGAGTACCGGTTGCCGTCTTTCATCAGGAAGTCGCCGTCGGGGTCCCGTTCCATCGACATGAACACGAGAGTCGCCAGTTCCAGTCCCCGGTAGATGACCTCGATGGCGGGCCCGGCGTTGCCCCCGCCGACCCACGGGTCCTCGATGTACGTGACCTCCTCGGGGTCGGCGCCCATCTCCGCGAGGAGGGTGTCACAGTACTCGACGGTCTGGTCTTTCCAGTACACCTCTCCCTGGTAGGCGTACTGGTCGGGGTCGTCGATGTCCTCGCGGGCGTTGAAGGCGTGGTGGGCCATCATCTCGAAGGCCATCGTGTGCCGTCCGGTCTTGCCGACGTTGTCGATGTCCTGCATCCGGATACACGGCTGGCTGATGGTGAGGGGGTTGGCCGGCGGCGGCGTCGTGCCCGAGGTCACGAGCGGCTGGAAGTCGTAGATCGAGGCCTGGGTCAACAGGACGTCGTCGCGCCACCGGTTCGCTGCGACGGGATACGGGTCGATCCGTTCGTGGTCGCGGTCTTCGAAAAAGGAGAGAAACGCCTCCCGCGTCTCTTCTAAGGTGTACTCCTCGTCGAATCCCGGATTGTCGATGAACCCGTACGGTTCACAGGGCGGCTCGCCGCAGGTCTCCCGCGACTCCTCGCGCGTCCAGAAGTGGTCGCCACACTCGACACACTCCCTGCGGTGAAAGCCGTTCTCGGTGAAGTAGTCGAGTCGGTACTCCG
The DNA here is from genome assembly GCA_964471665.1 of uncultured Halobacteriales archaeon. Taxonomy (GTDB): domain Archaea; phylum Halobacteriota; class Halobacteria; order Halobacteriales; family Haloarculaceae; genus SW-9-67-25. The sequence continues at coordinate 781 of CAYYHG010000074.1, forward strand.
CCTCTAGGTCGCTCATTCGTTGGTTCATGCTGACCCACGATTCGATAAAACAGTTCCGAAGCCACGCTCCTCTCTCACAGCAATCAGTATCAGTCGTCCAGTGCCAGCGACGCCAGCAGCGCCTCCAGCTGGATGCGCTCGTTTGCGCCCTCGGTGATGCGGTAGTCTGCCTCCCCGATCCGGTCGAGCAGTCGGACGGCCGCCGGATCGTCGAGGTCGAACTCCCAGACCGACCGGTGTAGCTGGTCGACGATGTCGTCGCCAGCGATCCCCTCCTCGGTGACCAGTTCGTCCAGGCGCGTGCGAGCGGCGGTGAAGTCACCGTCCAGGGCACGGGTCACCATCTCGCGGATGTCCTCGGGACGGGCGGTGCTCGTGATCTCGAAGACCGCCTCCTCGTCGACGATCCCGCCGGTCACCGCCGCGGCCTGCAGGCCGTTTATCGCCTTGCGCATGTCGCCGTCCGCGGCGTAGACGAGCGCGTCGACTCCGCTGTCGGTCACGTCGATGTCTTCCGACTCGGCGATCCGCCGGACCTGTTCGGCGACGGCCCCGTCCGACAGCGGCGAGAACCGGAAGACGGCACACCGCGACTGGATGGGATCGATGATCTGCGAGGAGTAGTTACACGAGAGGATGAACCGGACGTTGTTCGAGAACTGTTCCATCGTCCGCCGGAGCGCTGACTGGGCGTCGCTGGTGTTGTGAGTCAGTATCCCGTTGGCGAGCACGAAGTTCGGCGTTCCCTCCATGCTGATGTTGTATGCCCTCCCGCGGTGGCTGTATTCGGTGTGTCTCACTCCCACAGTCTGGACCGTCCGTGGGCCGCCGTCCGGGAGTTTCTCGACCTGTTTCCCGCGGCGCTCGTCCGACCACGCCGTCCCGTCTGTCGGGATGTCTTCACACTGCATTCCGGGACTGTGTCCTTCGTTCTTGCAGCCGTCGGAACAGAACTGTCCCGTCGTCCAGTCGCCACAGATGTCACACCGCCGTGTGCCGGCGTCGTCTCGGAAGTCGGCGATTGCGTCACCCGGGGTCAGTTCCCGCAGTTCCTTCTCGACGAGTCTGCCGTCTGCTCCGACCACGAAAAACGGGTGTGTCAGGCTCGCGAGAACCGTTCGCCCGTCTGCCAGTCCGAGTTCGAAGAAGTCGGCGACGCCGGACTCGACCAGTTTGCCCCTGTCTGGCTGGATCTCGTTCGTCTCGAAGGCAACCGACGGGATCGGTTCGCCACTCTCGGCCACGTCTTCGATCGCCTTTGTGTCCGGCGACGAAGGCTCCCCGGTGATCACCCCGGTTCCGGGAGGGACACACAGTGCGTCTGCCTCGTCGAGGAAGATGAGCCGGTACTCGACGCCGCCGAAGGAGGTCCGCGCGAAGGACTTGATGCGGTCCCGGACGACGTCGATTCCGCGCTCGTCCGAGGCGTTCAACTCCAGGAAGTGTTCCTCCCAGCCGTCGCCGTACAGTTCCCTCGCCACGGCGATACTGGCCGACGTCTTCCCCGTCCCGGCCGGGCCCGCGTAGAGCATGTGCGGCAGGTCCCGCCGCTCGACGTAACTCTCCAGTCGCTCGACGATGGTGTCCTGGCCGACGATGTCCGCCAGGTGCTGTGGGCGGTACTTCTCCAGCCAGATCGCCTCGCGACCGCCCATCTGATCGGCCTCGCTCATGAGCGCACGGAGTGGCGGAGCGGGCATAAGTCCCCCGAGTGATACCGCCGGCTGTACGAGCGCCGAGCGGGGGATTGACGGTCTCCCCGGTTCAGGGACACGCATGGAAGAGACCGAACGCGCCTGGCTGGTGGAGCGAACCTACACGGACAAGGGCATGGTCACGCTCGTGTACGCGACGACCGACGGCGAGCGATACCTCCAGCGACAGCTCTCGGAACAGATGCTCGCGCGGACGGACGTGACCGCGGGCACGGACGTCGAACCCAACCGTCTCCAGTCTGTCGAAGACGCCGACCGCCGCGAACGATTCGAGGCCGAGGCCTCGCGGATGGCGACAGACCACGACCCCGAAGACCCCGTGTAGCGGTCGACACGAACACCGCTCGCGGCCCGATATCAAGATATAAGCGGTACCGCCAACCACGTCAACACATGGCAACCTCCCAGAAGCGTGCCTTCGGCGTCGAAATCGACTCGCTGACCGGCCTCCACTGGCTCGGTATCCTGCTCGCGGCGATCACCGGTGTCATCCACATCTTCCTGGGAGTCTCGTTCATTTCGTCCTCGCTGGGTGTCCCATTTTTGCTCGCCGGGCTGGGATTTTTCGGCGCGATCGCGCTCGTCTTGCTCGATATCCGTCGGCGTGCCGTCTACGCGCTGGGTGTCCCCTTCACCGCCATCCAGCTCGTCCTCTGGTACTACTTCAATTTCGCGGTCGGGCCGAAGTCGTTCCCCGGCGAGATCGGGGCCATGGGCGCTGTCGACAAGATCGCTCAGATCGTGCTGATCCTCGTCCTGATCGTCCTGCTGCGCGGGGAGTGATGGGCAGGGCGAAAGCACGGACTGCGGTCCACCGCGGCCACGGTCAGACGTCGACGCCCCGCTCGTCGAGCAGGTCCAGAAACGCCGCCTCCGCGAGCGTGGGCACGCCGTGTTCGCTGGCGTCGTTTTGCTTGGTCTGTCCGGGGTTGTCGCCGACCACGAGGTAGTCCGTGTTCGAGGAGACGCTCCCGGTCGCGGAGCCGCCGTGGCGTTCCACCAGTTGCTCGGCGTCGTCCCGCGTGAACGCGTCCAGAGCGCCCGTGAACACGAACGTGATTCCGGCGAGTGCCTCACCCGCCGTCTCGGCCTCCTGGGGATCGACGGACTCGAGCAGGCGGTCGATTGCCTCCTGGTTTCGGTCGCTCTCGAAGAACCCCCTGATCTCGGCAGCCACCGTCGGGCCGATGTCCGCGACCGCCCGGAGGTCGGCCTCGCTCGCCGACCTGACCGCCTCGAACGCGCCGAACGCCCGTGCGAGCGCGCGAGCGGTGGTCGTCCCGACCTCCGGAATCCCGAGCGCGGTCAGGAAATCCGCCAGCGGCGGCTCCCGGGTGGCTTCGATCTCCCCGACGAGGTTCCGGGCACTCTTCTCGCCCCACCCCTCCAGGTCGGTCAGGTCCTCGACCGACAGGTCGTAGAGGTCTGCGAGCCCCTCGACGAGTCCGGCCTCGACGAGCTGTGCGACGCTCCGTTCGCCCAGCCCCTCGATTTCGAGCGCGTCGCGGCTGGCGTAGTGTTCGAGCGCCCGCTCCAGTTGTGCGGGACACGCCAGACCGCCGGTACAGAACGCGAGCGGCCCGTCCCGTTCGACTGGCGACTCACAGACCGGACACGCCTCCGGGAACTCGAAGTGGCCGTCACCGTGTCCCTCGACCACCTCGACCACGTCGGGGATGACGTCGCCGGCGCGCTCGACGCGCACCTCGTCGCCGACGCCGACGCCCAGGCGAGCGATCTCGTCGGGGTTGTGGAGGCTGGCCCGCGAGACGGTGACGCCGCCGACGTCGACCGGATCGAGCAGCGCGACTGGCGTCAGGCGACCGGTCCGGCCGACCTGGACGACGATGTCGCGGACGGTCGTCTGCTCGGACCGTGCGGGGAACTTGTAGGCGAAGGCCCAGCGCGGCGCCCGCGAGGTCCGGCCCAGCGTCTCGCAGGCGTCCACGTCGTCGACCTTGATGACGACGCCGTCGATCTCGAAGGCGAGGTCGTCGCGCCGGTCGAGCATCCGGTCGCGGTACTCGATGGCACCCTCGACGTCCTCGACGCGCTCCGTGAACCTGGTCACGCGCAGCCCCCACTCCGGGAGGCGCTCGTTGCGCTCGGTGTGTGAGTCGAAGTCCACGGAGGCGTCCAGCACGGAGAAAAAGAACACGGCGAGTGGGCGCTCGGCGACGACGGAGGGGTCCAGCTGCCGGAGCGTGCCGGCGGCGGCGTTGCGCGGATTGGCGAAGGGCGTCTCGCCGCGTTCGACGCGCTCGCGGTTGAACTGCTGGAACCCCTCGCGGGGCATGTACACCTCGCCCCGCACCGCGAGAAAGTCGGGGTGGTCCCCGTGGAGTCGAGCCGGGACTGTGGGAATGGTGCGGACCTGTGCGGTGACGTCGTCGCCGCGCCGGCCGTCGCCGCGAGTGGCGGCCCGCTGGTAGCGTCCGTCCTCGTAGACGACCTCGACCGACACGCCGTCGAATTTCGGCTCGCAGACGTAGGCGACCTCCTCGAAGCCCGCCCCGGCCAGTTCCTCCCGGACCCGCTCGTCGAAACCCCGGACGTCCTCGGCCTCGCCGCTCTGGTCGATCGAGAGCAGCGGCGCGACGTGGTCGACGGTTTCGAGTTCGTCGACCGGTTCGCCTCCGACGCGGCGGGTCGGGCTGTCCTCGCGGTCGAGGTCGAAGGCGTCCTCCAACTCGCGCAGACGGGCGAACAGCGCGTCGTAGGTCCGGTCGCCGATCACCGGGTCGTTCGCGACGTAGTAGCGGTAGTCGTGGTATCTGACGGCCTCGCGCAACCGGTTGGCCTGCTCGCGCGCTCGTTTCGCGTCGAGCTCCTCGACCGGCGCGAACTCGGTGTCCGGCTCCTCGACGTACGGGTTGTCCTCGGGGGCCTGCACGGCCGACATGTCGCGCCGTTGTATCCTCCGGGTATAGAAGCCGTCGGTCGAGCCGTCTCCCCGCCGGATCGACCACTACGCTCGCCGGGATCGACCGGGGGGATACCCGAGGACTCACTGATATTGCCGGCTATCCGCCCGTGAACAATTTCGATTCCCCCGTGGAATTGAGTACAGTGTCAGTGTGTATCCTTTTCACACAGTCGTGTGAAACATAGCTATGTCCAGTACGTGGGAGGTCCTCCTTCCGAGAGAAATCGACCCGTCGGGGCCGGAGTCCATCGCGGATTTCGCTGCGTGTACCGGAATGGACGAGTACGCCAGTTACGAAGCAGCACTCGCAGACATCGACCGGTACGACGCCGTGATCGTCAGGGTCGCGTCCCTCGACGCGGACGTCATCGACCGGGCCGACCGACTGCAAGTCGTCGCCAAGCACGGGACCGGACTCGACAACGTCGACATCGAGGCGGCGTCGAGCAGTGGCGTCGTCGTCTGTAACACCCCGGGCGCGAACGCGCGCTCGGTCGCGGAACACGCGGTCGCGTTGCTGTTTGCCGTCCGTCGCAACCTCCGGACCGCCGATAGACACGTCCGGTCGGGCGGGTGGGATCGGGGTGCGTTCACCGGACACGAACTCGCAGGCGACACGATCGGACTGTTCGGGTTCGGGGCCATCGCACGGGAAACGGCGGCCCTCGTCGATGGGCTGGGACAGACCGCCCTCGCCTACGACCCGTACGTCGCAGACGACGACGTGCCGTCCCACGTCGAGCGAGTCGGGGAGCTTTCGGAACTGTTCGCCCGCTCTGACGCGGTGAGTCTCCACGCGCCGCTGACCCCGGAGACACGTCACGCCGTCTCGACGGAGGAACTGGCCACACTCGGCGAGCGTGGCGTCCTCGTCAACACGTCGCGTGGACCGATCGTCGACGAAGAGGCACTGGTCGAGGCACTGGAGACGGGCACCGTAGACGGCGCCGGCCTCGACACGTTCGAGGCGGAACCGCCCGGCGAGGACCACCCGCTCTACGGCCGGGACGACGTCCTCCTGACGCCCCACGTCGGCGGCGTGACCGACCAGGCACTCGCCCGAATGAGCCGCCGTGCGGCGGCGAACGTCCGCACCGTCTACGAGGGAGAGTTGCCCGCGTCGACGGTGAACCGTGCCGAGTTGACGGAGGGAGAAAAATGAGGACCGAGAACGGACTCCGGCGCGCGGTAGAGAACGGCGAGACGGTGTTCGGGGCCAGCGCAGCCACGTTCTCGCCGGCAGTGGTCGAGACGCTGGGCTCGGTCGGCCTGGACTACGTCTGGCTGGACTTCGAACACGGTGGGCCCAGCCCCTACGACAGCACCGTCTTCGAGGAACTGACACGGGCCGCCGAGGCCGCCGACATCGAACTGCTGGTTCGACTGCCCAAGCCCGAACCGGCGCTCGTGCGGAAGGTCCTCGACGCAGGCGTGCGGACGATTCTGCTCCCGCGCGTCGAGACAGCCGCGGAACTCCAGCGGGCCGTCGAGGCGGCGTACTTCGCCTACGACGGTGACGTCGGCGACAGAGGGGTCGGCGTCGGCCGGTCGGGCAACTGGGAGGGGTACGTCGATAGCTTCGTCGGCGGCGAGGACAGCGAAGTGCTCGTCGGGACCATGGTAGAGAACGAGCGGGCCGTCGAGAACATCGAAGAGCTACTCGCGGTGCCCCAACTGGGCTTTGCCTTCGTCGGGCCCGCGGACATGGCGATGTCGATGTCCGGCGGCGACCCCACAGAGAAGAGTCCCGAACGGGTGTCGGCGGCGATAGACCGAACACGTGAGGCCTGTCTCGAGGCTGGCGTACCTGTCGGGCGGATTCGCAACAGCGTCGCGGACGCACAGGCCGCCGTCGACGCCGGCTACCAGATCCTCCGCGTCGGTGGCGACCTGTCGGCGGTCCGCTCGACGCTCGGCGGGCGACTCGACGAACTGCGGGACTGATAGTGATTGCTGTAACGAATTACGTTTCGACCGCGTCGAGTCCTGCGGTCGATCCGGTAAATGGCTTACAGCAATCACTATCATAGGGACGGTTGTAGTTCTTTACCGGATCTCGACCCGTTCGCCGTTCTCGGCGGCTTCGTGGACTGCCCTGATCGTCCGCAGGTCGTCCACGCCGTGGCGGCCATCGGGACCGATCGGGGCCCCCGTGAGTACCCGGTCGGCGAAGTAATCGAACAGTTCCGTGGTCTCGTGCTGTACGTCGACGCCAGATGTGATCTCGGCGCGGACGTCCCCCCGGGCGAGCCCGAGGTCAACGGTGCCGTGGAACGCCGGCCGCAGTTCGATCTGACCCTCGGTGCCGGTGATCGTGAGCCGTGAATCGGCCTGTGCGTTCTGGCTGGCCGTCACCACGAGCGGGATGTCGTCCTCGAAGGTCAGTGTGAAAGTGGCACGCTCGTCCGGGACGTCGGCGAACGCGTCGTGGGTCGACTCCATCCGACCCTCGGCTGCCGTCGGGTCGCGGTTCAGGAGATATCGTGCAGTGTTGATGGGATAGATGCCGATATCCATCACGGTGGTGCCGTACCCCGTCATGTCGGGGTCGAGGCGCCACTGGTCCGGATCCGGGATCATCTCCAGAAGGCGCTGTGTGTTGGTCCCGTGTGCGTGGACGGGGTCGCCGAGGAAGCCGTCGGCGATCAGTTCGCGGGCCCGGCGGACCGCCGGGTCGGTCTGCATCCGGTAGCCGGTCATCAGCGGCACGTCGGCGTCCGCGGCGGCGTCGACGAGCCGGCTGGCGCGTTCGACGGTCGCCTCCAGGGGCTTCTCGCAGAGGACCGCCTTCCCGTGGTTCGCCGCACTCGCCACGTAGTCGAGATGGAGCGCGTTCGGCGTGGCCACGTAGGCGGCGTCGTAGGCGTCGGTCGCCGCGCCGTCGTGGAACTCCTCGTACGTGATGACGTGGTCGACGCCGCGTCCTGCGGCCGCGCGCTGTGCCGTCTCCGGGGAACCGCTCACCAGCACGCTCGTCTCACAGAACGTCGAGTCGTCGATCGCGGGCATCGCCACGTCCGTCGTCCACCAGCCGATACCGACCAGCGCGAACCTGACCGGGCCCGCGTCCGGGACGGCAGTCTGCCAGTCGCGTTCGCCGTAGCCGTCGAGGAACTCGTCGAGAGTCATATGCTGTCTACGGGTGCCAGGGTTAACCATCTCCCGGCGCCAGGAGACGCGTCCCGGTCAGAGCGCGTACTCCGATTCGCAAAACTGCACGTACCCGCCGTCGGCGAACTGCCCTTTGGTGCGGTTGTACTGACGGACGAGACGCAGGCCGGTCAGGCCCGACCGGAAGACGCTCCACAGGGAGTAGTCGCCGCGGTTGACCATCGTGTCGGCGGCGGCGAAAACGCGGTCCCAGTCGTCGGGCCGGTAGTCGCTGACGACGTCGGCCATCGTGACGTTGCGCAGGAACTCGTCGCCGAGGGCGCTCTGCCAGGCGTCGTTGTACCGCCCGAGTTCGCCGGTCGCGGCGAGTTCACCAGCGATCTTGCCCGTGCGGACGGCGACGTGATCGCCCCCCTCGTGGAACGCAGAGGTCCCGCCCATCGCGCCGCCGACGACGGCGACGCCCGCCCGCGTCGGCGACTCGATCGGTCGGGTCGAGGAGATGGGGTACGTCTCGGTGCCGCCGCGTTTCCCGCGGTCCTCGACAAGCGGGAAATCCTCGATGTCGTACTCCGGGTAGGCGTGGTCGACGAGGCGTTCGAGGTAGACGTTACCCCGCGGGATGTCCGTGTCGTCCTCGCGCAACAGCGCCCAGTCGCTGGGCTCGAAGTCGTCGACGTCGAGTCCGATGGGCATCGTCAACCCGACCCGTGCGACCTGGCCGTCGTTGGGAAATACCCACGGGTAGGCGGTGTGGCCGGGGATGACACCCCACCAGAACAGGATCCGCGAGGGGTCGAACGCGTCTGCGGGCACCTCCCGGTACTCCTGGTAGGCGATGTGGTTGGCCTCGTCGGGCGCGAGGTGCTCCGAGACGCTCCGGCCCTCGGGAGTGAACTGATCGAGTGTCTCCATCGTGACCGTCCGCTGGGGACCGTCCGCGAGGACGACGTACTCGGCTTCGAGTTCCTCGCCGCCCGACAGTGTGAGGCGGTGGCGGTGGTCGTGATTCGCGTCGCCGCCGGGGTCGGACTCGACGCCGGTGACGCTGTCGCCGACGCGGTAGGTCGCGCCCGCGTGTTCGGCCTCCTCGCGGAGCCAGTCGTCGAAGCGGGCGCGGTGGAAGGCAAAGCCGAAGTCGGGATACGACGCGTCTATTCCGGTGTCCTCGATGGTCAGCGTCTCCGAGGGGCCGTGAAAGTCGGCCCCGTCCAGCGTCCGCAGGATGACACTCTCGGGGATCTCCTCCGGATCGAAGTCCATCAGGTCGACCCAGTAATCGAGCATCCCAGCTGCGTCCGTCGAATCCGGTCCGAGCCCGTCCCGGTCGGCCCTCGGGACGCCCTTCTCTATCGCCAGCGTATCGGCCCCGGCGTCGGCGGCAGCCCACGCTGCGGCACTCCCCGCGGGACCCCCGCCGACGACGGCGACGTCGACGCGTTCCATACGGCTATTCGGGACTCCCCCTCGTATAAACCTCACTCATCCGGATACGTCGGAGAAGGCCGGTCCACCGAAATTCGTACTGTCGGCTACAGGTAGCCGTTGTCCACGAGAAGTTCCCCGTTGAGGATCGACGCACCGGCGGCACCGCGCATGGTGTTGTGAGCGAGGCAGTTGAACTGGACGCCGCCGTCGGTCTCCTGGACGCCCCCGACCGCGATGGCCATCCCGTTCTCGCGGTCGCGGTCCAGGCGCGGCTGGGGGCGGTCCGGTTCGTCGAAGACGTGGACGAGCTGGTCGGGTGAGGAGTACAGGTCGAGCGAGGGGTACTCCTCCATCGTCCTGGCAGCGTCCTCGGCAGCCACCGCGTCGGCCGTGTCGCTCCAGACGTTCTCCAGGTGGCCATCCAGCGTCGGGATGCGGTTACAGGAGGCGTCGACGCGGGCGCCGTGCCAGTGGACCTCGGCGCCGTCGAAGGTCCCGAGGAGCTTCCGGGACTCGGTTTCCATCTTCGTTTCCTCGCCGCCGATGTGTGGCAACGCGTTGTCGATGATTTCCATCGAGGTCACGCCCGAGTAGCCCGCGCCGGAGACCGCCTGGAGCGTCGCGACTGTCACTCGCTCCAGTCCGCAGGCCTCGTCGATGGCTGCGAGCGGCGGCACCATCGTGATCGTCGAGCAGTTGGGGTTCTTCACGAGCGCGCCGTCCCACCCGCGCTCGTCGCGTTGGACCTCGACGAGGTCGATGTGGTCCGGGTTGATCTCCGGGATTGTCAGCGGGACATCCTCGTCGAGGCGCCCGTTCGAGGAGTTCGACGAGACCACGTACCCCTCCTCGCAGAACGCGGGTTCCACGCGCTCGCCCACGCCCGAGGGCAGCGAGGAGAAGATGATCCCCAGGTCGTCCGGGACTGCGTCCGGATCGGTCCGGCCGACGGTCATCTCCGCGACGTCCTCTGGGATGGGCGCGCCGACGCGCCACTTCGCAGCCTCGCGGTAGGATTTGCCGGCACTCTGCTCGCTCGCAGTCAACGCCCCGATCTCGAACTCGGGGTGGGGAGCGAGCAACTGGATGAGTCGCTGTCCGACTGCCCCGGTCGCGCCGAGGACGCCTACGCGTACTGTCATTGCCCTTGGTAGGGCGACGGCCGCTCAAAACTGTTTGGAAACTGTCGGCACAGTCACTCCTCGCCGGACTCGAGTTCGTACTCCCAGTCCTGGTAGCCGCCGGCGAGATTGGCGACGCGGGCGTCGTCGTCGACCGCCTCGTAGGACTCCAGCAGGCGTGCGGCCTGGAGCGAACTCTCGCCCAGCGGGCAGACGACGACGACCTCCTCGCCCCACTGGTGGTCGTCGATCTCTCTCGCGAACCGCTGGAACGGGACGTTCGTCGCGCCGGGGATGTGCGCCTCGCTGAAGGAATCTTCGGGCCGGATGTCGATCACCTGGACGTCTCTCCCGCGGTCCAGGCGTTCTTTCAACTCTGCCGGTGTCATCTCCTCGACCATGCACCGGTTTGTCGTGGCAGGGTCAAAAGCCCACGGCGTCGGGCCCGTCCCGGTCGATCAAGAACGACAACGCTTATTCGGCGGTCGGCCGACCCACGGGTATGCGAATCGCACTCCTCGGCGGCACCGGCGACATCGGCGAAGGACTCGCGCTGCGCTGTGCGTCCGACACCAGCCACGACGTCGTGATCGGCTCCCGGAAAGCCGAGAAAGCCCGCACGAAAGCCGGCGAGTACGAGACCGAACTGGACGGCCACGGCGCCGACGCGTCCATCGAGGGCGCCGAGAACTCCGAGGCGGCCGCCGACGCTGACGTGGTTGTCCTCTCGGTTCCTGCCTACCACCTCTCGGATACTGTCGACGCGGTGGCCGACGAACTCGGCGACGCGGTCCTGGTCTCGCCGGCAGTCGGGATGCAACGCGACGAGGCGGGACTCCACTACAATCCCCCGGGCGTCGGCAGTGTCACCGAACTCGCGGCCCAGGCCGCGCCCGACGACGTGCCCGTCGTCGGTGCCTTCCACAATCTCGCGGCCGGCCGCCTCGCCGATCTCGACGCCGACATCGACTGGGACGTGCCGGTCGTCGCCGACGACCCCGACGCCAAGGCGGTCGTCACGGACCTCGCTGCGGACGTCGAGGGTCTCCGGCCGCTGGACGCCGGTCCCCTCGCGAACGCCGCCGAGGTGGAGTCCCTGACGGCGCTTCTGATCAACGTCGCGTCCAACAACGACCGACTCCACGACCTCGGCGTCAAGTTCCTGTGAGAGGGCTGTAGTTCTGGACGGACCGAGCGCCAGTTCGACCGGGTAGGAGTTGCACGCCGAACTGACCGTCAGAAACTGCTCTCGGGGTGTTCCCACTCCTCGTAGTAGGCTCGCTGGCTCGCGGTCAGGTCCTCGACTGAGAGCCCGAGCGTCTCCAGTTTCCGGGACGCGACCTCCCGGTCGAGCCTGTCGGGAATCGCGTACAGTCCGGGCTCCAGGCCGGGGTCGTCGACGAGCATGTCGTAGGCCGCGACGAACATCATCGCGAACGTCGTGTCCATCACCTCGGCAGGGTGACCCTGGCTGTAGGGGCCCGTGAGGTTCACCAGCCGTCCGTCCGCGAGCAGATTCAGCCGTCGGCCGTCGGGCATGTGATACCGCGTGACTCCTTCTTTGGGCTGGCTCGTCTCTTCGGCCATGACTTCGAGGGCGTCGACGTCGATCTCGACGTCGAAGTGTCCCGAGTTTGCCAGCACCGCGCCGTCGTCCATGTGCTCGAAGTGCTCTCTTCGCATCACCTCCCTGTTGCCGGTCGCCGAGATGAAGAGGTCGCCCGCACGCGCGGCCTCGTCCATGTCCATCACGCGGTGGCCGTCCATGTGTGCCTCTAGCGCTTTGCGCGGGTCGACCTCTGTCACGATGGTCTTCGCGCCGGTGCTGCGGGCCTTGCGGGCGATACCGCGGCCGCAGTGGCCGTAGCCACACACGACGACGTCCTTGCCCGAGAGGGTAGCGTTGGTCGTGATGGTGACGTTGGTCAGCGTGGATTCGCCGGTGCCGTGGACGTTGTCGAAGAGGTGTTTCATCGGCGTGTCGTTGACACCGTAGACGGGAAATTCGAGGACGTCGTCGGCGTCCATCGCCTCCAGACGCGTGATACCCGCGGTGGTCTGCTCGCCGCCGCCGGTCACGCCCGCGGCGACGTCGGGGTGGTCGGCGTGGACTTTCGCGACGAGTTCACAGCCGTCGTCCAGGATGAAGTCGGGTTCGTGCTCCAGCAGGTCGTGCTGTGCGGCGTCGAACTCCTCGTCGCTCATCCCTTCCCACGCGAAGGCCGTGATCCCCTCGCGCGCCTCGAGGGCCGCGACGACGTCGCCGTGTGTGCTCTGCGGTTCGCTCGGGGCGAAGAGTACCTCGGCGCCCGCCTCGTGGAGTGTCTCGATGGCCACGCCGGAGTTCGTCTCCAGGTGGGACGCGAACGCGACCGTGTATCCGTCCAGGGGACGGGTCTCGCTGTACTCCTCCTGGAACGACGCGAGAACGGGCATGTGATCACGTGCCCAGGCGAGTGGGTCGTCGGCGTCGTGGGAAACCGGAGCCATGGCGTTTCGGTACTGTCGTGTCGGATTAATATTAGTGATGTGCGACCGGCGCGACCGGGAGAGTGGACGGCGGTCCTGATCACAAAACATATTCACGGGACGGAAAAATGAGTGGGTACGATCGGTGCCGGCGGCGGAATCGCCGGCCTGGCTGGCGCCCCCGCCTCGAGCGGGAGGGTCGGGAGGTGCAGGTCTTCGAGACGAGCGAGGACCTGGGCGGGCTCGCGGCCACCTACCCGACCGCCGGCGACCGGGTCGAGAAGTTCTACCACTACCTCTCCAAGTCCGAGGAGACAATCGTCGAACTCGCCGACGGGCGCTCCGGGACGACCCCGAAGGCGTCGACCCCTCGCCAGTCGCGTGCGGTGCCAAATCCGATGGG
>CAYYHG010000075.1:0-13900 GCA_964471665.1 uncultured Halobacteriales archaeon
CACGGCCCCGACGGGACCGGTGACGCGTCAGTCCACAGCCTCGACGGGACCGGTGGCGCGTCAGTCCACAGCCTCGACAGCCGCCACGAAGAGATCGACGCCGAGTTCGACCTCGCGTTCGGTGACGTCCAGGGGCGGGAGCAGTCGCACTGTCTTGTGGCCACACCCGACGATCAGGAGGCCGCGAGCCAGCGCCGCCGCGATGGCGTCCTCGCGGCGTTCCTCTGATTCGAACTCGACGGCGAGCAACAGTCCCTTCCCGCGCACGTCCACCACGCCGGGAAGGTCGGCGTCACGGAGGCGCTGTTTCATGGCTCTGCCGCGCTCGGTAGCGTTGTCGAGCAGGTCGTACTCCTCGATGGCGTCGAGGGTGAGCGCACCCTGGGCCGCCCCGAGGATGTCGCCGCCCCCCCACGTCGAGGAGAGCCGGCCGGTCTCCTCGGGGAACACCCCCTGGTGAGCGAGCGTCGCGCCCACCCTGAGGGCCTTCGCGCTGGCGATGACGTCGGGCGCGAACGCGTAGTGGTCGGAGGCCCACATCTCGCCGGTCCGTCCCACGCCACACTGGACCTCGTCGACGACCAGCGTGAGGTCGTGTTCCCGGCACAGCGCCCCGACCTCGGCGGCAAACGAGTCGCTCGGGAAGCGATACCCGCCCTCTCCCTGGACGGGTTCGACGACCAGGGCGGCCACCTCCTCGTCGTTGACCCAGCCCGTCTCCCCGGCGAGCGTCTCCCGGAGCCAGGACGTATCGTCGAAAAAGAAGCCACAGTCACAGGTCGGGGGCGTACACGAGCGGTCGGTACAGAAGGGTACGGTCTCGACGCTCGCGATCTCGGGAAAGTAGCGCCGGTAGATTTCTCTCGAACGGTTCAACGAGAGTGTTCCCAGCGTGCGCCCGTGGAAGGCCCCCTCGAACGTGAGGGTGTACTTGCCCCGCGTGTGGTCGTAGGCGATCTTGAGTGCGTTCTCGACGGCCTCTGCGCCCGTGTTCGAGAGAAAGACCGTGTCCATCCCGTAGTGGCTCGAGACGTCCACGAGTCGCTCCATCAGTCCAGACGGACCCGGGACGTCGGGTTCTACTCCGCCACCGGTGACGTAGAAATCCTGGCCGGCAATTTTGAGCGGATCCACGAGGTCGAACTCCGAGAGCGGATCGAGTATCTTCGGGTTGTTGTATCCGAGCGGCATCGACCCCACGTGAGCGGTAAAGTCCATGAGGACGTTGCCGTCGATGTCGGTACAGAACGGGCCGGCTGCGGGCTCGGTGTGGTCCCAGACGAACCCGTAGACGTAGGTGCTGGGCGCCGCGAACCGGTGGTGGCCTTCGACCCACTGTCTGGCGGCGTCACCAGGAATCGTCGTCACCTCCGGCTTGACGCTGTCGCGGTCCATGCGGGTAGTGACGGCCCCCTGGATCAAGAACGTTCCAGGTTCATACTGCCGGCGATAACGACGTGGAGATATTCGACCCCACGGGGAGTCGAAATTACTCACGGGCTTATGGCCGGCAGTATCAGAGAGAGGAGAGGAGGGACAGGAATCTGCGTGGCTTTTATCGTCGGCAGGGCCGATGAGCCGGTATGCGCCACGCCAAGGGACCCCTGCTCTCGATCGACGTCTCTGCCCGCAGCACGGAAACCGTAGACATCGAGGAGACGCTGGCCTCCTTCATCGGCGGCCGCGGAGTCGCGACGAAACTGGCCTTCGACCGGCTGCCGTTCGACGCCGAGCCGCTGGGATCGGACAACCGGCTGTATCTCACGACCGGGCCGACGCAGTACTCGGCGATGTCGTTCACCGGCCGGATGAACGCCACGGCCGTCTCGCCGCTGACGGACGGCCTCCTCTCCTCGAACGCCGGCGGGTTCATGTCCCGGCACTTCACCGGCGCGGGATACGGCGCCGTCGAGATCGTGGGTGCCAGCGACGACCTGCTGGCGGTGCACGTCTCCGACGACGGTGTCGAGTTCGAAGCCGTCCCCGGCCTCGAGAACGCGACCGTCCCGGAGGTGAGCCAGTACATGGCCGACGAACACGGCCAGGAGGCCGAACAGATCGCCTGCGTCGGGCCGGCCGGCGAGAATCTCGTGCGCTTTGCCTCCCTCATGACGACGGAGTCGCGCGCCTTCGGCCGCGGCGGCCTCGGGGCGGTCCTGGGCGCGAAGAATGTCAAGGCCGTCACCTTCGAGGGAGACTCCGCCCCGGAAGTGGAGTTTCCCGAGACGGCTGCTGCCGTCCACCGGGACGCCGCAACCTCGGACAGTATCATGAAACGGCAGGGCACCACGAGCGTCTCCGACCTCGCCAACGAGGTCAACGGAATGCCCTCCTACTACTGGTCGGAGCTGCAGTTCGACGGGATCGAGGGGATAAACGGCGCAGCCGTCGAGGAGAAAAAGTACAAGAAAGGCACCTGTTCGCAGTGTGCCTTCGCCTGCAAACTCCCGACCAGAGACGAGGAGACCGGCCTCGAGACCGAGGGTCCCGAGTTCGAGACGTCGTTCGCCTTCGGGTCGAACGCCGGCGTCGACGACATCGTGGACGTGATGCAGTCCAACGAACTGTGTGATCTCTACGGGCTGGACACCATCTCCTGTGGGAACACGATCGCGGCCTACCTCGCAGCCGAAGACGAGTTCGGCAACGCCGATCTGGTCCACGAACTGGTCGAGAAGATCGCCCACCGCGAGGGCGTCGGCGACACGCTCGCGGAGGGCATCGCCCGCTGTCACGACGAACTCGGGGTGGCCGACTACACGGTCAAGAACCTCGACTTCGCGGCCCACGAGGGGCGCACCCTCCACGGCCAGGGGTTGAGTTACGCCGTCGCGAACCGCGGCGCCGACCACATGTACTCGACGTTCTACGCCTGGGAGTACCCCCTCGTCGAGAGCGAGGCGGCGTTCCCCAAGGAGGGACTGGAGGGCAAGGCCCCCGCGGTCGCACGACAGGAGAACGCCCGCGCGCTCGAGGACTGCGGTATCGTCTGTCGGTTCTCCCGGAGCATCATGACGCCCGAGCGCCTCGAGGCGCTGTTCGACACCGGGTACGAAGACCTCCTGGACGTCGGGGGACGCGTGGTCGAACTCGAACGGGCGTTCAACAACCGCCGCGGGTTCACCGCCGCCGACGACGACTTGCCCTACCGGGAGTCCATCGACGGCGACCTGGACGAGGCCATCGCCGAGTACTACGAGGTCCGGAGCTGGACCGAGAACGGTGTCGTCCCCGACCTGGGTGAACCGTCCGGGAGCGCAGCACCTGGTGACGACTGATCGGCCGGACGGCGGCGGTTACCGCTCGGGGTGTTCCTCGAGGGCTGCCTGCAGTCGGTCACGCTCGGAGACGGCGTCGGCGAGCTGGTCGCTGACCTCTCCCCGGCTGAGGCGGTCGCGTTCCACGGCAGTCAGTTCCGACTGTGCGACGGCACTCTCGCGCAACCGCCCGTAGTCGGTCTCGCGGGGGAGCGCGGCGACCGCCCGGAGCTGTTCGACCACCCGGGGAGCAAAGCGGTTCACGGCTGCCGTCAGCTCCTGACAGCGCCAGTACAGCAGGTCCGCCTCCGGCGGCGGCCAGTCGATGGTCAGCGGGTCGGCGTCGATCCGTCTGAGGTACGTCTCGCGGGACCCGACGGACTCCTCGAGCGCGACCGCGTCCTTGACGTAGTGGTCGAGTTTCGACCGCGAGTAGGACGCGTACTCCAGCAGCGTCGGGATGGGCTCGGTCCCCGGCGGGTGGGTCCGGACGTACTCCAGGAGATCCGCGGGTGGGGTCTGGAACTCCACCAGCGGGTACGCGGTCGTCGCTTCGAGGAAGGCGAACACCTCCCGCGCGGGCGACCCGTTGCGAAACGGCGAAAACGCGTCGGTGACGGCCTCGTTGTACGTCTCGACGGGGTCCCGGAGGCGCCCGACCGGCGCGTCCAGGTCCGCGGCCCCGAGTCGCTCCAGCCGTCGCAGCTCCGCGATCCGGTCTTCGAGTTCGCGGTACCGCTCTCTCGTTGCGCTTCTGGCCCGGTGGTAGTCCTCGCGAGCCTGCTTTTGTTCCTCCAGGCGTCCAACCAGATCCGCGATCGGCGCCAGCTGTTCGCGGACGTGTTCGAAGTCCGACTCCGAGAGGCGCCGTTGCTGGAGGTGTTCGTCGGCCGCCTCGAAGGTCTCCCGGAGGAGCAGATCGTCTGGCAGGCGCTCGACGAACGTCTCGATTCGCCCCTGGAACTCGATGAACGTCTCGAAGTCCCCGTCCCCCGTGGCCGGCTCCTCGTAGCGGTCGAGCAGCCGGGTGCACTCCTCGTGGGCGTCCGCGAGCGCTTCGAGTTCGGCCTCCCCGAACTCCGCGACCCGCTCCCGGGCTGACTCGAGGTCGCTCTCGGCGGTCCGCAACCGTTCGACGGGATCTCCCGTGGTCGTGCCTGCGGTGTCACTCGTAGACATCGTCGGGATCGAAGACGCGTTCGCCGACGACCTCGCCGTCGACGGTGCGGTGGAAACACGACTCGTAGCCGGTGTGGCAGGCACCACCCTCCTGGGAGACGCGGTAGAGGAGGGCGTCGCCGTCACAGTCGACACGGATCTCGTCTACGTGCTGGACGTGGCCGCTGCTCTGGCCCTTCTGCCAGAGTTCCTCGCGGCTCCGCGAGTAGTAGTGGGCCAGGCCCGTCTCGCGGGTCCGTTCCAGGGCCTCGCTGGTGACGTACGCGAGCATCAGCACGTCACCCGAATCGGTGTCCTGCGCGACGGCAGGAACGAGCGCGTTCTCGTCGAACGCGAGGGCCGGGGCGTCGTCGCTCATGCCACGAATCTGGGCGAGTCGGTCTCATAGGTCTTTTCCTCGCGCACTCGCCCGCGCCGGACTCTCTCATAGTGATTGCTGTAACGAATGACCGTTTCGACCGCGTCGAGTCCTGCGGTCGATCCGGGAATGGCTTACAGCAATCAGTATCACTCTTCGGGGTCGAAATCGAGGGCTGCGGAGTTGATGCAGTATCGCTTGCCGGTCGGTTCCGGCCCGTCGTCGAAGATGTGGCCGAGGTGACCGTCGCAGTTCGCACAGACGGCTTCCGTGCGTCGCATCCCGTGGCTCGCGTCGACGCGCGTCTCGATGTTGCCCGCCTGGTAGGCGTCGTAGAAACTCGGCCACCCGCTGCCCGAGTCGTACTTCTGCTCGGAGTGGAACAGTTCGGAACCACAGGCCACACACCGGAACACGCCGTCGTCTTTCAGGTCCAGCAGGTCGCCGCTGAACCGCGGCTCGGTGCCTGCCTCGCGCAGGATGCGGTACTCCTCTTCGGTGAGCATCTCGCGCCACGCCTCGTCGTCGTCCGGAATCGTCTCCGGTTCTGGCTCGCTCATACACTCCGTTGGGCCTGACGGTACAAAAGGCCGGCTGTACCCGTTTCTCGGGCCGACCACCCGGCCCCGTGTGACCGACGCGGTACGGGATAGAACGACGGCCGTCCCGGTCAATCGGACGCGGTGTATACCGACCGACGTAAGCCCTGATGCTTTCAGCCGAGACCGGTTCGGTCAGA
Organism: uncultured Halobacteriales archaeon; assembly: GCA_964471665.1. Classification (GTDB taxonomy): domain Archaea; phylum Halobacteriota; class Halobacteria; order Halobacteriales; family Haloarculaceae; genus SW-9-67-25. The sequence goes on from CAYYHG010000075.1 coordinate 5,534, forward strand.
GAAGTATCAAACGTTACGTCGGTCGGTATACTTCGATCCGAGCACCGACGGGATTACCACGAGGGCGAACAGCAAGACGAACACCCCGATCAGGAGTGTCACGCCCGCCTCGGTGCGTCCGTCGGTGGCGATCAGTGCCGTCAGGACACCCATCGCCAGCGCGTACGCGAGCATCAGCGCCAGAATGAACTGGAGATACAGCGGCATCGCCCGGAACTGCTGCCAGTCCAGAACGTCGATTGACCGGGACACACGCGTGTTACTACCCGGTGCCGTATGAATACTGCCCCAAAGAACTATGTTGTCGGCTGTCGGCGCGGACGCAGTATCGACACCCCGGGACGCCGAATCGGGAAGGTTTATAACGATCCACGACCCGGTGTGGTAGTAGGGTAGCATGTCCCGTGATCGATTTATTCGGGGGTCACCCCGAAACAGACGCACTCAGTGACGTTGACGACGTACAGTTTCTCGATACCACGCTCAGGGACGGCGAGCAGGCCCCGGGTGTCTCGCTGACGCCCGAGGAGAAGGCACGCATCGCAGGTCGACTCGACGCCGCCGCGATCGACTACATCGAGGCTGGCAGCGCCTGCACAGGCCCGGGCGAACGTGCGACCATCGACCGGGTGACAGATCTCGACCTGGACGCGACAGTCACCAGCTTCTGTCGCGGACTCGAACGCGACATCGACCTCGCACTCGAGTGTGACGTCGACGGCGTCAACCTCGTCGTGCCGGCCAGCGACAGGCACGTCACCACGAAAGTCGGCACCAGCCGCGACGACAACGTCGAGACGACGGCCGACCTCGTGGCGTACGCCAAAGACCACGGTCTCTGGGTCGAGGTCATCGGCGAGGACGGCTCCCGGGCGGACGTCGACTACCTCGAAGCGCTGATGGCGGCCTCGCTGGAGGCCGGTGCCGACCGGGTCTGTTACGCCGACACGGTCGGCCACGCGACGCCCGATCGCACGCTCGCGTGCGTCTCGCGGCTGGCCGACCTCGGTCCCACGAGCACGCACACCCACGACGACATCGGACTCGCCGTCACCAACACCCTCGTGTCGGTCGCGGCGGGAGCCGATCTGGTCCACGGCACGATAAACGGCATCGGCGAGCGCGCGGGCAACGTCGCCCTCGAGGAAGTCGCCATCGCGCTGGACCACGGCTATGGTCTCGAGCCGATGGATCTCACCGAGGTGTACGGCCTCGCACAGCTCGTGGCGAAGCTGACCGGCATCCCGCTGGCCCCGAACAAGGCCGTCGTCGGGCAGAACGCCTTCACCCACGAGTCGGGCATCCACACCGACGGCACCCTCAAGGACGACGCGATGTACGAGCCCTACCCGCCCGAGAAGGTGGGCCGGGAGCGGCGTCTCGCGCTCGGCAAGCACGCCGGCCGGGCCGGCGTCGAGGCCGCCCTGACCGAACACGACGTCACGGTCGACGACGACCAGATCGACGAGATTGTCGAGCGGGTCAAGGCCATCGGCGACCGCGGCAAGCGCGTCACCGACGCGGACCTGCTGACCATCGCCGAGGACGTCAGGGGCGCAGACCGCGAGCGCACGGTCGAACTGCTGGATCTCACGGCGGTCAGCGGCGTGACTCCCCCCACTGCGAGTGTCAGACTCGAGGTCGCCGGCGAGGAACGCGAGACCGCCGCGACCGGGTCGGGCCCCGTCGACGCCGCGATGAACGCCGCCGAGAACGCACTCAGCCACGAGATCGACGCCTCACTGGAGTCCTACCACGTCGACGCCATCACCGGCGGCACCGACGCCGTTGTCACGGTCGAGGTGGAGATGTCCCGCGGCGACGACAGCGTCACCGTCACCGCGAGCGATTCGGACATCACCTCCGCGTCCGTGTCCGCGATGGTCGACGCGATGGACCGCCTCGTGGCCGACGAGTCCGAACCGGTCGTGGCTGACGACTGAACTTGTACTTTGGTGTCTTCGGCGCGCGCTCGCCCCCGAATCGTGTCGACGTGGCCCGCGGGGACGTCGTGGAGAAAGAGACCGTCGTGCATTCATACTGCCGGCCATAAGCCCGTGAGTAATTTCGATCCCCCGTGGAGTCGAACATCTCCACGTAGTTATGGCCGGCAGTATCAGAGCGGATCGTCGCCGAACCCGCTCTCGCCGCCCATCCCGGAGTCGTCGTCCTCGGTCTGGAAGGCCTCGGGCGGCCGGCCCGCCTCGTCGACCACGTCGTCGGTGGCGATGATCGGACAGTCCACGCGGAGCGCGAGCGCGATGCCGTCGGAGGGACGGGCGTCGAAGACGGCCTGCTTGCGCTCGCCGCCGTGATACTGTTCGGTGTCGATCTTCGCGTAGAAGGTGCCGTCGGCGAGGTCGTCGATGCGCACACGGTCGATGGCCGCGCCGAACTCCGCGACCATCTCGACGAACAGGTCGTGGGTGAGCGGGCGCTCGAACGGTTCCCCCTCCAGGGCGAGTTGCATCGACTGGGCCTGGTCGGAACTGACGAAGATGGGGATGAGTTCCTCCCGGGCCTGCAGGATGACGACGGGCGCGCCGGGTCCCTCGTCGCTCACGCCAACCCCGACGCCTTCGACTGTTGCCTCGTATTCCATGACATCCGGTAGGGACGCGAATGTAAAAAGACTGTTTGCCCGCCGGCCGCTCGTGGCCGGCACTCCGGATCTCATTCGAGCAGGTCGTCGACGGCCGCCCGTGCCGCCAGTGCGGCGTCGTCGGCAACCTGGCCGGGGTCGGCGCGGCCGTCGGCGTCGAGATAGACGTCCACCTCGAGAACGCCGTCCTCGAAGGTGACCCGCACGTCGAGGTCGTCGACCTCGGAGCGGTCGTACCGGGAGAAGACAACTTCTTCGGCCCCGCGGGCGGCAGCGCGGACGACCTCGGTATCGTCAGAGTCGTCCGCCGGTGCCATTATGCGCCGCCTGCGCCGGGACCGCCGCCCATGGGCCCGCCGCCGCCCATGCCGCCGAGCATCTGCTGGAGTTCCTGCTGGAGTTCCTCGAACTGCTGTTGGACGCGTTCCTCCTGCTTCTCGAGGGTCTCGACGCGGAGCTCGAGGCTCTCGACTTTCTCCTCGAGGTCGTCCTGGGCCGTCTCGTAGTCGGTCCGGACGAACAGTTCGCCGACCTCGCGGTACATCGTCGTGTCCTCGTCGACGTCGTTGAGTTCCGCGAGGGCTGTCTCGGACTCGTTGAGTTCCGTCTCGGCCTGCTGTTTCTGGGCCGCGACCTGCTGGGCCGTCTCCTGGAGGTCCTGTAACTCTTCGAGTTTCTCTTGTGCCTCGGGCGGCAGATTTCCTTGCATACTCTGGATCTGGGGGGCCGGACTGTTAAACCCACGCATCTTTGCTCGAAACCGCGCTCGCGAGGGGATGGCTGTGCCGTCTCGACCACGACGTCCCCCAGCCGTCGGCGCCCGGCGCCGAAACAGCACTTCCCGGGAGGACTGGACGAACGTCGTCGAACGGGGACTATAGTGACGGTTGTCAATTAGTTACAACCGTCACTGTACCCGCGTTCCGGGATCAGGTGGATCGACTCTCGCGGAACCAGCACCTGCAGTTCCGACCCGACCTCGATGGCCAGACGTTCGAACGTCGGCGGTCGAACGTTCGCCGTGAACGTGAGCGAACCTCCGTCGATATCGATGTCGACCCGGTACTCGCTTCCCTCGTTCAGCCAGCGAGCAACCCGCCCGGTGACCGTGTTCGTCGCGGGACCGCCGTCAGCGGCGGACGGAGGGCTGGTCTCCACCTGTGACGGGTGGATACAGACCGTCACGGACGGCGTGTTGACCTCCGACACGGTCGTCCGAAACTGGATGTCGCCGAACTGGACCGTCACTCCGTCTCCGGTCTGGTCGGTCACTGTGCCCGCAAAGAGGTTCTCGTTGCCGGTAAAGCGCGCGACGAACCGGCTGGTCGGCCGGGTGAGAACCGTCGACGGCGACCCGACCTGTTCGATGTCCCCATCCCGAACGATGGCGATCCGGTCCCCGAGTGCCGTCGCAGTCCGCTGGTCGTGTGTGACGTAGAGAATCGGGACGTCGAGCGATTCGAACAGGCTGTACAGTTCGTCACGGAGCCGTTTCCGGATGGGCGCGTCGAGGCTCGACAGCGGTTCGTCGAGGAGCAGGGCGTCCGGGTCGGTCGCCAGCGTTCGCGCGAGGGCGACCCGCTGGCGTTCCCCACCGGAGAGCGTCGCGGGCTTCCTGTCGAGGACAGCCTCCAGTTCGAGCAGCGTCGCGAGTTCGCCGACGCGGTCGCCAGTTGCGGCCGCGTACTCGATGTTCTCGCGGGCGGTCATGTGCGGGAACAGCGCCCCCTCCTGGAAGACCATCCCCACGTGCCGATTGTCGAGGGACTGACCGACCAGTTCCCGCCCGTCGAGCAGAATCGATCCCGAATCGGGGTCGGCGATCCCGGCGATCAGCGAGAGCAGCGTCGTCTTGCCGCTTCCGGACGGCCCCAGGACGGCGAGCACTTCCTCGTCGACCGTCAGATCCACCGGGCCAAACTCGAACCCGTCGTACGCTCTGCTCAGTCGGGATAGCTGGAGTGTCATTCCCACGGGTTCGAGGCGGCGGTGTTGAGAACCAACAGCGCTACCGCGGCGATTGCGACCAGCAGTATCGCCACCGGATAGGCGTTGTCCAGTCCGAGTTCGATGAACGCCACCCAGATCTGCACGGGCATCGTCCGGGGATAGTACGCAACCATCATCGTCGCCCCGAACTCGCCCATCGCCCGCGCGAAGGCGAGCGTCACCCCGGCGAGAACGCCGGGACCGGCGAGAGGGAGCGTCACGTGGCGAGCAGTCGTCAGTCGGCTCTTCCCGAGCGAGCGGGAGGCGTGTTCGAGCGTCTGGTCGACGCTCTCGAAGGCCGCCTTGGCCGTCACGACCACGAACGGCGACGCGACGAACGTCTGTGCGAGCACCACGCCGGCGAGTGATCGGGTGAGCGGGAAGCCGGCGGCGACTGCGGTTTCACCGAGCGGCGAGCCGGGGCCGAACACGGTGAGCAACACGATCCCGCTGACGACCGGCGGGAGCACCAGCGGGAGGACCACAATCGCGAGGACGACCTTCGTCACAGCTCCCTCGGTGCGTGCGAGCCAGTACGCGAGGGGCAGGCCGAAAAGCGTCGCGACGACCGTGCTGATCGACGCCGACAGCAACGAGGTGGTCGCCGAATCCACGACGGCTGGATCGGTCATCCGGGCGACGATCTCTCCCGACGGCACCGAGAGAACCAGCGACACCATCGGCACGACGTAGTACAGGAGTAACATGCTCCCGAGCACGAGCGCGACGCTGAGCCAGTCGAGGCCGAACGTCGACGTTTCCGGTCGGGTCGGGTTCGAGCGTGCAGACATTCAGATCAGTACGGTGATGTCAGAGACTGCCGACGATAGCTCCGTTCCGGGACCGTCGAGACGGGACTGGTTTCCGGTGGATCGAGTGGTCGCCTGCCTGACGCGCTGTGGTACCTCGCCCGTGTAGGCCGGGAACTGCTCGCGCAGGAGGAGTCCGTGTTCGTCGAGGTAGCTCCCGGTCGTGTGTGTCTCGAACACCGAGACTGCGGCGTCGGTCGCGTGACGGATCGTCGAGCCGTAGCTGATGAGTCCGCCCTCGACCGAGCGCCCGCCCGGGAGTGTGTACGACGCCGTCGAGTACCAGTCCTCGGCGTACCGCGGAGTACTCAGATCGATCCGGTCGGGCAACTCGACGTACTCGTACCCGCGCTCGACGGCCATGTTGCGGTAGGCAATCGCCGCGTCGACAGAGCCCGTTTCGAACTGGCTGAGCAGCGACGTTTCGGGATAGATCTGGTTTTGCCGGGGGATCCGTTCTCTGAGATTCGACGCGTCGTCGTAGTATCTCGAGGCGAGTTCGAACACAAAGAGGGTACGGTATCCCAGTGGGTCCTGGTCGGGGGCGGTCCGGCCGATGTCGACGTTGCCGTCGACCACCGGTTCGTACCAGTTTTCCGTTCCGGCCTCGGCCAGTCGTCGGCCCCCATTCGTGTCCGGATTGTACGCGATGACGACCGAGTTGCTGGCGAACACGGCGTACCAGGGCGGAGAGAGCGGCTCCTCGAAGAGCGTCACGTCGGCGACTGAGACGATATCGGGGTCGCGCTGTCCCTCGACGATCATGCGAGCGACCGTGGCCGAGCCGTGTGCCTCGACTCGAACCGGAACGTCTACAGCAGGCTCGAGTCCGTTGGCCAGTGCGTTCTGGAGGCTCCCCGCCGCGAGGATGGCTATCGTCGTCGATCCGCCACCGTCTCGACTGTTCGTTCCCGTGACGGTCCGGGTCGTGGTCGCACCGTCGACCCGACCACCTCCACCCTCGCCACCAGTACACCCCCCGAGCCCAGCGAAGGCCGTCGCCCCAGCAGTCAGGAGAAACCGGCGACGCGTACTGTGGCGTCCCTCGTCTGCCATACGAGATGAAGAACCGGTTGAGGGAAAAGCTTATCTCAAACACATCTGTTTGACCAGTATGGTCTCTGCGGACCTGACGACGCTGACCGAACGGCAGGTCGAGGTACTCGAACTCCGCGAGCAGGGATGGACCCAGCAGGAAGTGGCGGACCGACTGGGGACGACCAACTCGAATATCAGTGCTGTCGAACGGGCGGCAGAACAGAACGTCGAGAAGGCCCGCCGGACCCTGGAACTCGTCCGGACGATTCGGTCGCCGGTTCAGTTCTCCGTGTCTCCGGGCACGAGTTTCGACGATCTGGTCGCGAGTGTCTACTCGCACGGCGACGAGACTGGCGTCAAGATCGCGTACTGTCGTCCGGAGCTCTACACGCACCTCTACGGTGTCCTCGAGGAGTGTGCCGAACAGAACGAACTGCAGACACGGGTCGATGTCGGGATCACCAACGAGGGCGAGGTGCGAGTCTTCGCCGAGGAGGGCTGACGTACATCAATCCGTACCAACCCGGAAAGCGCAGCGTCCGTCACGAGTCGCTACGCCAGCTGATGGTCCGCCCCCAGCCCAGGTGAGCGTGGTGAACGAAAATTATATTTGGTACCGGTTCGACGGTGTGTCTATGTCGATACAACGAAGGCAGTTCGTCACGGGGGTCGGTGCAGGGGTCATCGCAAGCGTGGCCGGGTGTGCCCAGGCCGGTGGGAGCGACACCCAGGCAGCCGTCGCCGGTGAGACCCTGACGCTCACGACGACGACGAGCACCTTCGATACGGGGCTTCTCGACGCGATTCACACTGACTTCGAAGAGATGTACGACGTGTCCGTCGACGCGGTCGCGCAGGGAACGGGTGCAGCCCTCGAGTCGGCTCGCAACGGCGACTCCGACGTGGTGCTGGTCCACGCCCGCGGCCTCGAAGACGAGTTCATGCGCAACGGCTTCGGAATCAACCGTCGCGACCTCATGTTCAACGACTTCGTCATCGTCGGATCCGAGAGTGACCCCGCGGGAATCGAGGGCATGGGGTCGGCGACCGACGCGCTCACCACTATCGCCGAGGCAGAGGCCGCCTTTGTCTCCCGCGGTGACAACTCCGGCACCCACACCAAGGAGCTCAATCTCTGGGAGGCTGCGGGAACCGATCCGGGCGGGGACTGGTACCAGGAGACCGGCACCGGGATGGGCGAGGCGCTGAACATCGCCACCCAGCAGGGCGCCTACACGCTCTCGGACCGGGGGACGTTCATCTCCCAGCGGTCGGAGGTAGACCTCGTGGTCCTGGTGCAGGGCCCCATCGAGGACGGCCCGGAGAGGCTCGCGAACCCCTACGGGATCATGGCAGTCAACCCGGGCGTACACGACAACGCCAACTACGACCTCGCGATGGCCTACATCGGGTGGATTACCAGCCCCGACGCCCAGACTGCCATCGCGGAGTACCAGGTCGACGGGGAACAGCTGTTTTTCCCCGAAGCTGTCTCGGAAGACGCCAACTTCCAGCAGTACGTTCCGGAAGGGTGGAGTAGCGACTCCGCCGACGAGTGAACGTGCCACTCGACGCAGCCACACAGCTGGGGTCCGCCGTCGTCGACCTTCCGTTCAGGGAGGGGTACGTCTCGAGTATCATCTACGTCTCGCTGTACGTGAGCCTCGTCGCCGTGACGCTGAGCACGCTCTTTAGTATCCCGGTTGCCATCCTGATGGGGTTTGCCGACTTTCCCGGCAAACAGTTCGTGAAGTCGGTCATCAACACCGGAATGGGCTTTCCCAGTGTGGTCGTGGGTCTGGTCGTGCTGTTTCTCGTCTCCAACCAGGGACCGCTCGGACCGCTGGAGCTCGTGTTCACCAAGAAGGCGATGATCATGTCGCAGTTCGTGCTGGCGACGCCACCGATCACGGCGATCAGCCTCGCGGC
>CAYYHG010000076.1:0-13839 GCA_964471665.1 uncultured Halobacteriales archaeon
GTCCCGGCGGGAGGTGTGGTTCTTCCGGGCGCGGGTCCCGCGGTGGAGCGCACACTGTTCGTCGGATCCGTCGGCGTGCATGCAGATCAGAACCTCCGCGCAGTCGCTCGTTGCGGCCTCGACCGCACAGACCGCGTTCATCACGTTGTCCGAAGAGGGACGGTCCGCGGACCGCTGGCTGCCGGTGAACACGACGGGAACGGGGGTCTCGAGCATGAACGCCATCGCGCTCGCGGTGAACTGCATCGTGTCGGTGCCGTGCATGACGACGACGCCGTCTGCGCCGGCGGCGATCTCCTCGTGGACGGCCGCCGCGAGGTCCTGCCAGACGTCGGTCGTCATGTTCTCCGAGAGGATGTTCGCGACCACGCGACCGCGGTAGTTGGCCAGTCCGGCGAGATCGGGCACCGCACGGAGGACGTCCTCGGCGTCGAACTGCGCGGTGACGGCACCGGTCCGGTAGTCGACCGTCGAGGCGATGGTCCCGCCCGTCGAGATGAGCGAGACCGTCGGCAGGTCCTCGTCGAATTCGATGCGCGACTCGCCCTCGGACTGTGCGTCCTCGACGTCGTAGACGTTCGACTCGAGCACGTCGACGGCCGCCTCCTCGCGGGTGAGGCCGACGTTGTACCCCGACTCGAGTTTCACGACGAGGTTGTCTGGCGTCGACGAGGGGAGCAACACGCCCTCGAACGTCTCGCCCGCGCGGTCGACGCGGACCCTGTCGCCTGCGTTCATGGGCCGGGGTACCCGCTGCCGGGACTTATACGATTCGACACCGTAGTACGGACATGGCCGAACGGGAGCGGGAACGAAAGCGGGAGGGATCCGTCGACGACGTCGACGTCGGCAGCGACATCGACCTCGGCGAGGGAGCCGTCGACGACATCGACGTCACTGACGACCGACTCGAGGAGACGGCCCGTTCGAGGGAGTCGACCGGCGGGCTGGGGCTGGGGTCACGCGTCCGTGAGGGGGCACAGACCGTCGCGACCGGGCGGTCGCTGGTGATCGCGCTGGCTCTCGTCACTGCGGGCTGGCTCTTGCTCGGCGGTATCCTGCCGCTGGGATCGATCGGCAATCTCCTCGGCATAGCCGCCGGCACCTTTCTCTACGGCCTGGGATCGGACACCCGCCACTTCACCGAGACGACGGTCGCCGGGGTGCTCGCGGGCGGCGTCTCGGTCCTTCTGGGAAACCTGGCGCTGTCGGCGACGGGTGCCGGCGTTCCGCTGGCCGCCGTCGGTGCCGTCGGCGGGGGACTGGCAGGGCTGGTGGGTCACTACCTCGGGCGTGATCTCAGGGACGGCCTGACGCGTGACGTATAGGCGCGTGGCTCGATAAGGACGATATGTACTGCTGTCACTCCTGTGGTCGGGCGTTCCCCGCGACACCGGACACGTGGCGTTGCGAGTGCGGGGGAGCCCTCGATTTCGCCGACCCGCCACGGCCTGCCGAGCCGTCCCCACCGGGGGCGGTGGACCGCGACCGCGGACTCTGGGCGTTCGAAGATTTCCTGCCGGTCGAGCGGAACGTCACGCTCGGCGAGGGCTGGACGCCGCTGGTCGACGCCGGGGAGTGGAACGCCGCGTTCAAACTCGAGTACCTGTTCCCGACGGGGAGTTTCAAGGACCGCGGCGCCGCGACGACCGTCTCGCAGGCGCTCGAACTCGGCGTGGACTGTCTCCTCGAGGACTCGTCTGGCAACGCCGGGCACGCCATCGCGACCTACGCCGCACGGGCGGGACTCGACGCCGCCATCTACGTGCCGGCCGACGCGAAACCCTCGAAGGTGCGAGCGATCGAACGCACGGGCGCCGACATCGTCCGGGTCGAGGGCGACCGCAGGGCTGTGACCGAGGCCTGCGTCGCCGCTCTCGAGGCCCCGTCGGGACCTACTGCGGGGTCCGGGCGTGAGCGGGACCGGACGACCTGGTACGCCAGCCACGCCTGGCAACCCGCCTTCCTCGCCGGGACCGCGACCGTTGCTATGGAACTGACAGTCCAGCGCGGGTGGTCGGTCCCGGACGTCGTGGTGACACCCCTGGGACACGGGACGCTCTTTCTCGGTGCCTACCGCGGGTTCCGTGCCCTCCTCGACGCCGGCTGGATCGACCGACTCCCGCGACTCGTCGGTGTCCAGGCTGCCGGTACGGCCCCCGTCGTTGCCGCCCGGCACGGCGAACCGGCTGCGGCTGGCGACAACGACGCGGCCGACGGCATCCAGATCCGCGAGCCCGCCCGCCGGGAGGAGATTCTCGCGGCCATCGACCGGACCGGGGGAACGGCCGTGGCTGTCGACCGCGCGAGCACGCAGGAGACCCTCGACAGGCTCCACCGGACAGGCTTGTACGTCGAACCCACCTGTGCTGTCGGACCCGCGGCGCTGCCCGAGTTGCGCGAGCGCGGTGTCGTCGAAGCCGGTGACGACGTGGTCGTCGCGCTCACCGGCAGCGGACTCAAAGCGTAGCTCCGCGTTCGTGCGCTCTCCTCGCGCATCCGCGACGTTTTTAGTTGAGGCACTGTCTACGTACGCACATGGGACTGCTTGGCACGATAGCGGAGACGTTCAAGGCCTCGACACAGACGACGAACCGCGGTGACGTCACACAAAACGAGTCGGAGGGCGCATACTGGTGTCACGACTGCGAAGAGCGGATCCGTGACGTCGAGGTCGAGAGCGAGGAACCGCCGTCCTGTCCGTCCTGTGGGGACGAGATGGACTTCGAGCGCTCGAAGGGCACCAGCGCCTGCGCCTGCTAGACGGCCAGCTCGGCGCCTTCTTCTGCCGGGAACGGGTTCTCGAAGTCCTCCTCGGCCTCCAGTTCCTCGTCGGTCAGTTCGCAGGCGTTCAGGTCCGCCAGGAGCGACTCCTCGTCGAGGTTGCGGCCGATAAAGACCAGTTCCGTCCGGCGGTCACCGACCTCCTCGTCCCAGGGAAGATCCGGGCGCATCCGCCGCTGGGTCTCCTGGCGGTGGTCGGGCATCGCGGCGACCCAGGGTTCGCGACCGATCACCCGCCGGACGGATCCCGTCCCGGTGTAGCGCAGGGCCAGGTCGTCCCGGCCCGCGACCCAGGCGATGCCCTTCGATCTGATGACCGAATCCGGCAGCGACTGGAGGAACGAACCGAACCGTTCGGGGTGGAACGGCCGTCGTGACTCGTAGGCGACGGAGGTGACTCCGTAGGTCGACTGCGGGTCGTGCACGTGGCCCTCGTGGCCGTGGTCGCCGTGGCCGTGGTCGTGGTCCTGATCGTGATCCGTCGTCCCGGCCGCCTCGTCGGCGTGGGCGAGTGTTTGCTCGCGGCTGGCGGTTTCGCTGATCGTCTCGGGTGTGAACAGCCCGGTTTCGAGAACGGCGTCGGCCGACACCTGGCCGTGGGTGGTCCGGTAGCGCTTTGCGTCGGGATTGAGCGCGTCCAGGAGCCTCTCGGTCTCCTCGATCTCGTCCTCGTCGACGAGGTCGCACTTGTTGACAAGCAGGACGTCGGCGTGTTCGGCCTGCGTGACCAGCAGATCCGACAGCGGACGGACCTCGCCGTCGGTCTCGGCCTGGCCGGGCCGGCGCCGGCGGATATCCTCGGTCGTGACGATGTCGTCGTCGGCGAGCGTCTCGCCGAAACCGGAGGCGTCGACGACCGTCGCGAGCGTGTCCAGGCTGTAGGGTGCCGACGCGGGACCGGTCGTGAACAGCCGCGCGACCGGCGTGGGGGCCGAGATGCCCGACGACTCGACGACGAGGTGGTCGAACCCGCCCTTTCGGGCGAGGCGACTGACCGACACCTCCAGGTCGTCGCGCAGGTCACAGCAGATACACCCGTTGGACAGTTCCGTGATCCCGTCGCCCTCTGCCTCGATCAGTTCCGCGTCGACGTTGATCGCGCCCATGTCGTTGACCAGCACCGCGATCTCTCGGTCGCCGGGGTGTTCCAGCAGGTGGTTCAGTGTCGTGGTCTTGCCTGCGCCCAGCGCGCCCGAGAGTATCGTCACGGGGATCCCGTCGTCGCCCAGTACGCTCATGGGAGAAGATTCGTCGCTGCCTTACTTATACTAACGGCTACAGGCCCGTGAGCGATTTCGATCCCGTTTTCGCCCGCTCCGTCAGCGGGGGCCCTCGTCTGGCGACGATCCGAGCCACCGACAGTCCGGTGGGAGCTCTCCCAGTCCCATCTCGACGCCCTCTCGCGCCCACCCGAATTCGAGGTGCGCGGGTTCGAGGTCCCCGACCGGGTTCCGGAGGACGCAGAGTTCACTGCAACCGTTACCGTTGGGAACGTCGGCGAGCGCGACGGCACCTTCCGCGGGACACTGGGCGACGCTGCCATGTCTGCCCAGCCTCTGATCGCCGTCGACGTTCCCGCGGGCACGACCACCGAGAGCTCACACGAAGTCCGTGCACGCTTCGGTGAGTCCGCGGAACTGACGGTCGTTCTCATACTGTCGGCTATAACTTCGTGGAGATATTCGGCACCCCGGGGTGCCGATACTGCTCACGGGCTTATAACCGACAGTATCAGCTGGCAGGACTACTGGGACCAGGAACAACTGACCCGGACCGTCCGTGCCGCGAGCGCGTAGCCTCCCGTCGCTGTGAGTCCCGCGCACAGACGCGACGGATTTGTCGGTCGAACCGTGCTATGCACGCCCGTGCGCCGTCGACGTTTCCTCACTGTCGGATCCGCGCTTCTCGTGGGCAGCGCCGGCTGTCTCGGGAGCGGCGGTGCCAATTCTTCCAGCACGTCACCGACGGTCTCTGAACCGAACACTGACGCTGCCACGACCCCCGCCAATCCCGGGGACGCTGACCTGCCCCTGGCGGAGTCAGACCTCGTCCGCGCCGCGCGGACAGACCAGATTCCGGCCATCACCGACCCCGCGTTCGGCGAGGACTGGACACCCGTCCCGGAGACGCTCGGCGAGCGCGACCGCGTCATCGGGGTCGAGGTGGACGGGACAGCACGCGCGTACCCGCTCCCGATCCTCAACTGGCACGAGGTCGTCAACGACGACTTCGGGGGACCACTCCTGGTGACGTACTGCCCGCTCTGTGGGTCGGGTGTGACCGCCGAGCGCCGCGTCGACGGCCGGGAGACGGGCTTTGGCGTTTCGGGCTATCTCTGGCAGCGCGACCTCGTGCTGTACGACGACCTGACGGGATCGCTGTGGAGCCAGATCCTCGGGCAGGCGGTGCGGGGTCCACGGACCGGCGAGACGCTTTCGCTGCGCCCCTCGACGCTGACCACCTGGGGGGAGTGGCGCGAGTCACATCCCGGCACGTCGGTTCTTCTGCCACCCCCGGAGTCGGAGACGGTGGGCCCGAACGGCGAGCGAAACTACAACACCAACCCCTACAGCGGCTACGAGGACAGCCAACCGGTCGATTTCTCCGTTGGCGAGTCGAACCGCCGGCTTCCACCGCGGGCGCTCGTCCTCGGAATCGTGGCCGACGGGACTGCGAGGGCCTACCCGTTCAAGACCGTGCTGGAGGCCGACGGCGTTGTCACCGACCGTGTCGGCGACCGGCCAGTTGTCGTCGCGAGCACCCACGACTCGCTGGTCGCGTACGACCGGCGCGTCGACGACCGGACACTGTCCGTCGACCGGGCGGCGGGGGCGCTCCTCGCCGGCGACTCCCGCTGGGATCCCGTCTCCGGACGGGCACTCGACGGGCCCTACGAGGGAGCCACGCTCCAGCGGGCGAACGACCGCAGCCCGATGTTCTGGTTCGCGTGGGCCGACTTTTTCCCCGACTCCGGAATATACGGACGGTCTGTGCCAGCGGACTCGTGATACTGTAGGGTGTACACGGGACCAGATCGGCTCGCTGCGCTTTCACCGTCCGTAGACGTCGTCGACCCGCTCGGAGAGGGCCTCGACTGGACGGTACCCCTCGAAGGTATCGGCCAGGTCGCCGTCTGCGAAGAACAGAAGCGTCGGTGCGGCGGTCACGTCGAACTCGTTCCGGAAGCGGCCGACGCTGTCCCCGTCGACGCCCGCGAGCGCGACACTGTCGGGAAGGGCCTCCCGGAACGCTGGCAGGTCCTCCTTGAGCGACTGGCACGGATCACAGGGGTACGACCAGACGACGATCACGGCGTCGCCGTGTTCGGCGAGGAAGTCCGCGTAGCTGTCGTCGTCGAGCTCCGGCGTCGAGTCCGGCACTGCCGATCCGAACCCGACGCCCGAGATCATCGAGGTGAGCAACACGAGCACGTCCTGCGGGAGGTCCCGGTCGAGGTGGGACTGGAGGCTCAGATACGTGACCAGGTCCTCGCGCGTGAGGTCGGTCTCCTCGATTCGGGTGTGGGCTTTCTCGACGGAGACGCCAAACAGGTCCGCGATCGTCTCCGCGAACGTCTCGTCGTCGGCGTTCGCGTAGGTGTTCGCGTACACAGCGCGCGCGTCGGCAAAGTCCGCGGTCGCGGTCACGGTGTCGTCCTCGTCGACGTCGATGACCTCGGCCTCGATCAGAAAATCCAGGCGTGCCCCGGCGTCGTCCCGGAGGTCGGCGACCGGAACGTCTGCAGTGTGGTCTCCCATCTGTCAGACCCCGAGGTACCGCTGGCGGGTCTCGTCGTCGTCCTGGAGTTCCTCCGAGGGCCCCTCGAAGACGACGTCACCCTGGTCGATGACGTAACACCGGTCGGAGATGCTCATCGCGGCGATCGCGTTCTGTTCGATGAGCAGTATGGTGGTCCCCTCGTCGTTGATGCGCCCGATGGCGTCTTCGACGTCCTCGACGATCTGGGGAGCCAGCCCCTCGTAGGGCTCGTCGAGCATCAGGAGGTCGGGATCCTGTCGGAGCGCCCGGGCGATTGCGAGCATCTGCTGTTCCCCGCCCGAGAGTGTGCCCGCGGGCTGGTCGCGCCGTTCGTCCAGTCGGGGGAAGGCCTCGTAGATGACGTCGGTGCCGACTGTCTCGCGGGGCTCGTCGACGCTCCGCCCGATCAGGTTCGTCCGGTTGCGCGACACCTCTGCCATGTGGAGGTTCTCCGCGACCGTGAGGTTCGAGAACACCCGCCGTTCCTCGGGAACGAGCCCGATCCCGGTGATCGAGCGGTCGTCGACCGGCACGTCGGTGATGTCCGTCCCGCGAAACCTGATGGCCCCGCTCCGAACCTCGGGGGGTGTGGCACCAGCGATACACCGGACGGTGGTGGTCTTGCCGGCGCCGTTCCGCCCCAGCAACGCGCAGACCTCGCCGGGCTGGACCGAGAGCGACAGCCCCCTGAGGATGTGGCTCTCGCCGTAGTAGGCGTTGACCCCCTCGACGTCGAGCAAGGTGCCGTTCTCGCTCAAATCTCCACACCCCCGAGGTAGGCCTCCTGGACTTCCGGATCGCCCTGTATCGTTTCGGGTTTCGCGTTCGCGAGGACTGTGCCCCGGTTGAGGACGGCGATCTTGTCGGACACCCGGAAGATGACCTCCATGTCGTGTTCGACCAGGACGATGGTCAGGCCGAGTTCCGCCTGGAGTTCCTCGATGAGGTCGACGGTCTGTCTGGTCTCGTCGGGGGACATCCCGGCGGTCGGTTCGTCCATGAACAGCAACTCCGGCTCCGAGGCCAGCGCGATGGCGATCTCCAGGCGTCGCTTGTCGCCGTAGGGGAGGTTCTGTGCCTTGGCGTGGCGGTCCTCCCAGAGTTCGACCGACCGGAGCATCCGCTCGGTGGTTTCCTGAACCGCGTCGTAGCTCTCGCGGCGCTTGAGGAAGTTGAACCGGAACGAGCCGTGTTCGGCGGCGAAGGCCGCGATCTGGACGTTCTCCTCGACGGTCATCGTGGGGAAGATCGAGGCGGTCTGGAAGGACTTCGAGATGCCCTGCTGGACGATCTCGTGGGGGGCCTGTCCGGTGATGTCCTCGCCGTTGAACTCGACGGTTCCGCCTGTCGGATCCAGGAGACCGGAGACGCAGTTGATGAACGTCGTCTTGCCGGCGCCGTTCGGGCCGATGATCGCCTGGACGGACCCTTTCTCGATCCCGATCGAGACGCCGTCGACGGCGGTGAGGCCGCCGAACTGCTTGACCAGATCCGCCGTCTGCAGGAGGCTCACTCCGACTCACCTCCCGCGTTGCGGACCCTGTCGAGGATCCAGATTGTGGCGTCGCGCATGCCGGGATAGATCCCCTTCGGGAACACCCAGATGATGACGACGAACACGCCCCCGAGGACGATCCGCCACAGCGACCCGATCGCGCCGATGACCGGCAGATTCACCCCGGAGATCACGTTCGCGACGTACTCGAATATAAAGGCGCCAAAGACCGGCCCGACGAGCGACCCGGCCCCACCGAGGACGGTCATGATGACGAAGTCACCCGACTGGATCCAGAAGTACGCCGTGTTGGGGTGGAGATACGACTCGTGGATGATGAACAGCGCCCCTCCGACGCCGGCGAACACCGCCGAGATGATGAAGGCCATCAGCTTGTACCGGGAGACGTCGAGGCCCACGAACGAGACCCGTTGCTGGTTCTGGCCGAGGGCCTCGAAGATGAGCCCGTACGGCGAGTTGAGTATGCGGTTGGCGGTCCAGAGCGCCACGACCGCGAAGGTCGCGATCATGATGTACTCCCACGTGTAGGCGTCGAGGAGCGGGACGCCACCGACGATGGGGGCCCCGAGGTCGAAGGTTCCGAGCAGTTGTCCGGTCTCGACACTGGAGAAGCCGTCGTCGCCGTTGGTGAGCCAGGCCCCGGGACCGAGTGCCCAGAAGTAGAGCATCTGGCCGAACGTGAGCGTGATGACCGCGAAGTAGACGCCGGTCCGGCGGATCGAGACCCAGCCGATGGGCCAGGCGATCAGCGTGGCCACGACCGTCCCCGCCAGCACCATCACGAGCGGGCTACCGATCGTTCCGCTCACGATCCCGGCCACGTACGCACCCGTCCCGAAGAAGGCCGCGTGCCCGAACGAGAGCATCCCCGTGTATCCGAGCAGGAGGTTGTACCCGACGACGATGATGCCGTAGATGATGATCAGCGACGGGAGGCCGGTGTACCCGCCGACAGCGATGTTTATCACGTCGCCGACCATCCCGAACACGTCGACGAGAATCCACGGGAGCAACAGGAGCCCGACTGCGTTGCCGGCGATCAGAAGCGAGTCGCTCATATCCATGCCGCCGACGGTGCCGCTTTCCTCCGTCTCGGTGCTCATTCTTCCACCTCCACGGAGCCGAAGACACCCTGTGGCCGGACGACCAGCACGATCGCCACCAGCGCGTACATCGCGATCTGTCCCCACTGTGAGAACGTCTGCTGGAAGCCCGCGAGCACCGTCCCGAGGATGATCCCGCCGACGATCGCACCCCGGATCGAGCCGGCCCCGCCGACCACGAGAACGAGGAATGCGGGAACCAGCGCCCGCTGTGTCCCGATCTGTGGTCTGACCGTCTCGAAGGTCGCGCCGATGAGGCCGGCGAAGGCCGCCAGGGCCGCCCCGAGGCCGAACACGAGCGCGTACGAACGCCCGATCCGGACGCCCAGCAGGCTCACCATCTCCGAGTCGAGCGTGCCGGCCTTGACGATCATGCCCCAGTCAGTCTTCTCCATGAACAGCCACGTGAGGCCGATCACGAGAAAGGCGATCAGGATGATCACCAGTCGCCACCGGGGGAACCCGCCGACGATGGGCAACTGGATCGGACCGGACACCTGGAGGCCGAACAGCGTGTCTGGCGCCGTCGACTGGAACGTGTTGCCGCCGATGACCTGCTTGACGAGTTCCTCGACGACCAGCGCCAGCCCGAACGTGACCAGCAACTGGTCGGTGTGTGGTCGCTTGTAGAAGGGCTTTGCGACGTACCGCTCCATCAGCACACCCACCAGGAACCCGATTATCGGCACGACGACGAGTGCCGCGAGAAACCCCCACCCGGCGCCGAGTTCCTGGAAACCGAGATCCTGCAGGACGCCGGTCCGCAGCGTGACGACCCGCATCGTCAACATCCCCACGTACGCGCCGATGAGATACAGCGCCCCGTGGGCCAGGTTGAGGAAGTTCATCGTCCCCAGGATGATGGTCAGTCCGATCCCCAGCAGGGCGAAAATCGCCCCGAGCTGGAGCCCGTTGAGGAGAATCGAGAACAGTTGTTCTACCGCGCTCATGTGTATTCGTGCAATCCTGTTGGCATAGATGGTCGTTCGTCGTCTTGCGTATCGTGTCTGCCTCGGTGTTTAAAAAGGCGGTGCTAGGCGCCGGGGGCGTTACTCGTCGCCGTACTCTCCGAGTTCACACTCCGCAGCCAGAGCCTCGTCGCAGCCGTAGCTGAGGTCGTCACGGCTCGTCCGGTCTACGATCTCCAGCAGCTGCTGGTCGGTCTGGTCCTCTTCGGCCAGCCCGCGCACGACCAGGACGTCCCGCTGTGCCTGGTGGTCGCAGGCGCGCATCGTCTCCTGACCGAGGCCGGCCTGGTCGAACTCCCAGTCTTCGAGTGCGCGGATGACCTCCGGCGGGTAGAACGTGCCCGCGCGCTCGGCGGCCGCAGAGTAGTGCATCGTCACCGTGTAGGCCAGCCGGGCCGCGTAGGACGGTACCTTGTCGTACTCGTCCTGGAAGGCCTGTGTGAACGTCTGGGAGACGTCGTCGTCGAGTTGCCACGACCAGTCGGCAGTCCCGAAGATGCCGTCGATGCTTTCCGAGGCCGCCTGGGCCATCAGGCGGTTGTACAGCGGGACCACGATCTCCAGGTCATCGTCGAGGCCCGCGTCGATCGCCTGGGGCAGGGAGTTGGCGGCGTCCAGGCCGTAGTGGTTGAGCACCAGGACGTCGGCCTCGTCTCGTGGCACGTCCGCCAGGTACGACGAGTAGTCCGAGGTGTCGAGCGGCGTCGGGACCGAGTTGACCTGTGACCAGCCCGCGACGTCGGTGAAAAACTGGTTCATCGACTCCTGCTGGGTCTGGCCCCACGAGTAGTCGGCGTAGAGCTGGTAGAAATTCAGGCCCTCGCCGTACTCGTCGCGCAGGACGGGTGCCAGCGCCTGACCGGTCATGTACGCGTTGAACATCTCCCGGAACCCGTACCTGACACACTCCGGACCCGTTGTGTCGTTGGAGTGTGTCAGGCAGGTCATGAACACGACCTTCTCCTCCTGGCCCAGTCCCTGCTGGGCGATGGCCGTCGCCGAGGACGATCCGCCACTGGCCATGATGACGTCGTCCCTGTTGATCATCCGGGAGAGTGACTGGCGGGCCTGGTCGGGGTCTGTCGCCGTGTCTCCCTCGACGGACGTGACTTCCCTGCCGAGCACGCCGTCACCCGAGAGGTCGTCCCACGTGTCGACCCAGCCGCCGCCGTTGTTGAGGTGGTCCTGTGCGAGCTGATAGGCGCGGAGTTCGTCGTCGCCCTCCTGGGAGTAGGGGCCCGACTGGGGCACGTTGAACCCGTAGACGACTTGGTCTTCGCCGACGGGGTAGTTCCCCAGCGCCGGGAAGTCGTCGCCGCCGTCGCCACCACCGCCGTCGCCGTCGCCACCATCGCCGTCGCCGCCGTCGCCGCCGTCGCCGCCGTCGCCGCCTCCACAGCCCGCAAGGCCGATCATCCCGGCAGCGCCGAGTCCTTTCAAAACGTTTCGTCGGTCGACCGTCGAGTCAGGTCGCGTCATAGTTGTGTCGTATCAGTTGCCGCTGATTGTCCGGAGACTGCACGGGACGGTCCCACCCAGAACTGCTCTCGCCCGGGAAGCAGACGCCGCCAGCTCCCATGACTCCGGGCGGTCCTCGAACCCACAAGATCGGCGGACAGAACCGTCGACGCCGGAGTGATACTGTCGGCTACACCCCCTGTCGGTGTTCGACACTCCGTGGTGTCGAGTTGTTCCGGAGAGTCGCACCGACGAACGTAATTTTCGATACTGCTCCAGCCGAACTGGTCGCGGCTGAACGTACCAGGGTGTACCGCCGTCGGTGTGTAACCGGCAGTCTCACCAGCCCTTCGGCTGGCTACCGACCGAACGACCCGCGTAGTCTCCTCGTGATCCATGCAGCAGACATGAACAATGATGTTGTGGTAATAAGGTTACCCACTAGCTATCATAATACGCGTGCAGGGCGTGCAAACCCCCGCGGTTCGGGTTCCTTCGAAGGTCATACTAACGGCTATAAGCCCGTGAGCGATTTCGACCCCCCGTGGGGTCGACTATGCTCACGAAGTTATAGCCGTCAGTATCACAGCGGCCGACGACGGCTGCAGCGTACCGGGAACGAGCGGTACTTATTAGTACGCTGTCGTCAAAAACTCGCGCATGAAGGAGGTACTTCTGGGAATCGACGAGAGCGAGGAGCGGGCGATCGCACTCGCCGAGGCCGTCGTCGACCTTTTCGAAGGCGACAACACCCGGGCGCATCTGCTGCACGATTTCGTCGACAACCCCGAAGGGGCGTCGGTCATCCAGGTCGGCGCCGTCAACCGGGCCGCGGAGATACTCGAAGACGACGACATCGAAGTCGAGTTCCACGAGGGCAGCGGCGATCCGGCCGACTCCATCATCGGGGCCGCAGAGGACCTGGACGCCGACGCGATCTGTATCGCCGGTCGCAAGCGCTCCGCGACCGGAAAGTTGCTGTTCGGCAGCGTCTCCCAGGAGGTCATTCTGGGAACCGAACGCCCGGTTTTGATCTGTAGCGGGTCGTAGCGGTCGATCGTTCGACAGTCACGGTTTAGGTCGACCGGCATATTTCGCTCCGCACGAGAAACGTAGTTGGCCGACTGGCCGGAGAAAAATCAAAAAATCGGAGCACGACACCCGACGGCGGCACGCGGTGTTTCGGAAGACAGTGCAGAACCGAAACGCGGTGGTCAGTCACCCTGGACTTTCTGCTGGATCTCGGAGACGACGTCCGGGTTCCGGAGCGTGCTGGTGTCGCCGAGTTCGTCCTCGTTGGCGATGTCCTCGAGCAGGCGCCGCATGATCTTGCCCGAGCGGGTCTTCGGGAGTTCGTGGGTGAAGATGACCGCTTCGGGGCGGGCAATCGGTCCGATGGCGCCCTCGACGGACTCGACGATCTGACTCCGCAGGTCGTCGTCGCCCTCGTAGCCGTCTTCGGTGATGACGTAGCCGTAGACCGCCTCGCCTTTCATCTCGTGGTCGCCGCCGACCACGGCGGCCTCGGCGACGCCCTCGACGCCGACGATGGCCGACTCGATCTCCATCGTGCCCAGCCGGTGGCCGGAGACGTTGAGGACGTCGTCGACCCGGCCGAGGACAGTGATGTACCCGTCGGAGTCGAGTTTGGCGCCGTCCTCTGGGAAGTACACCCACTGGTCGCGCTCGGGGACAGAGTACTCGTCCCAGTACTCGTTGATGAACCGCTCGTCGTTCTTGTAGAGGGTCCGCAACATCCCGGGCCAGGGCCTGTTCACGACGAGGTACCCCGCGCGGCCGGCCCCGACTGGGTCGCCGCTGTTGTCGAGGACGTCGGCACTGACGCCCGGCAGTGGTGGTCCCGCGGACCCGGGTTTCATCGTCTTGATCCCGGGGAGGGTGGTGACCATCATGCCGCCGGTTTCTGTCTGCCACCACGTGTCGACGATGGGACACGACTCGTCGCCGATGTGCTTGTAGTACCACTTCCAGGCCCGGGGATTGATTGGTTCGCCGACGGTACCCAGCAGGCGCAGCGAGGAGAGGTCGTGTTGCTCGGGGTACTCCTCGCCCCACTTCATGAACGCCCGGATGGCGGTCGGTGCGGTGTACAGTTGGGTGATGTCGTAATCGTCGACGATCTCCCAGAGGCGGTCCTTGTCGGGGTAGTCCGGCGTGCCCTCGTACATCACGCTGGTGGTGCCCAGCGCGAGGGGGCCGTAGACGATGTAGGAGTGGCCGGTGATCCACC
>CAYYHG010000077.1:0-13825 GCA_964471665.1 uncultured Halobacteriales archaeon
AAAGTATCAGGGCTTACGTCGACCGGTATACAAGCAACTCTCAAGTAAGAGTCCACAGAACCGTATTCTATGAGCGTCGCGGTCGTGGGCGATGAACGCGTCACCCTTCCGGAGACGCTCGGGGAGTGTGACGCGTTCGTCGAGGAGGACGGGAGTCTGTGCCGGCGCGAAGTCGACCGCGTCGTGTGTGCCGACAAAAAGACAGACTGCGATGATTCCTTACGGTAAGAGCGAAGCCACGAACAACTCCGTCGTACTACGGCAGGCACCGGTTTAAGAATGTCGCAGGTACCTTTTTTACGCTCGTGTGTGATACGTTTCCACATGAACACGGACGTGACAGTGCGCGAAGTGATAGACCGGGAGTACGTCGGCGTGAGCCAGTCCGACGGCCTGGTCGAGACGGTCGAAGTGCTCCTCAGGGAGGGGGCGGACACCGCAGTGGTGTTGCGGGGGAGCGAACCAGTCGGGGTCGTCACGGAGCGGGACGTGCTGGCGTTGGTGGTCGAGGGGCCCGACCCCCAGGAGGCCACTGTCGCGGACGCGATGACCGAGAGCATCCCGACGGTTGGTCCGGACACGTCACTGGACGCGGCGGCCGACAGGATGTCTACCTGGGACACCCGCCGACTCGTCGTCACGAACGGCGGCGAACCGCTGGGCGTGCTCACGGAACACGACCTGGTCGCGGCCAGGGCCCCCGAATCACCGCGGGAGCGGGAACAGACGGCCATGGAGTCGAGTGCCGGCACCGCCATGGCGGTCGAATCCGAGACCGAGGCCCAGGACACCTTCGAGGACCAGGGCATCTGCGAAGTCTGTGGCACCTTCACCCGCGATCTCGCGGCGTTCAACGGCCAACTGGTCTGTGGGGACTGCCGGGACATGTAACCGCCAGCGCGGGCCCGGAACGCGCGAGGACTGGTAATTTTTGACCTTTAGACGGGATACTTTTATACGCGAGAAGGCACCACCCAATTGTATGTCACGGAAACTGCGGCGCCGTAGAATGCTCAAGAGTATCGGAGCAGCAGGCGTCATCGGACTCGCCGGGTGTGCAACCGACGAAGGTGGCGACGGTGGCGACGGTGGCGACGGCAGCGATGGCGGCGACGACATGGACGGCGAGGACGGCGGCGACGACATGGACGGCGAGGACGGCGGCGACGACATGGACAGCGAGCCGATCCCGATGGGGTCGATTCTCCCGATCACGGGCAGCCTGGAGGCCTACGGATCGGGCATGCAGGCCGCGGTCGACCTCGCAGTCACCCACATCAACGAGACCGGCGGGGTACTCGGTCGAGAGATCGACATCACCCACACGGACAGCGAGACACGGGCGGAGGCGGGCGTCAACCGCTTCGAGTCGCTCGTCGCCGAGGAGGACATCGTCGGATTCGTCGGCGCAGCCTCCAGCGGTGTCTCGACCCCGCTGGCCGAACGGGTCGGCGACGAGGAGGTCATGCAGGTGAGCAACGCCTCTACCAGCCCCGTCCTGGCGGAACTGGGGTACAACGACGACGACGTGAAGTTCTTCGCCCGGACGGCGCCCAACGACGGCCAGCAGGGCATCGTGATGGGGCAGATCCTCGACGACTTCATCGAGGCCGAGACCGCGTCGTTCCTCTTCGTCGACAACCCCTACGGCGAGGGACTGGCCAACAAGGCCAGCGAGGCCTACAGCGGCGAGACGCTCAATATGGTCGGCTACGGCCAGGACGCCGCCGACTACACCTCGACACTCGACCAGGTGTTCGAGGGCGACCCCGACGGCGTCGGGTTCGTCGGCTATCCCGCCAACGGCCGCACCATCATGCAGCAGTGGGACCAGGGTGGCTACGGCGGCGAGTGGGTCCTCAGCGAGGGCGTCAACAGCCCGGAGGACTTCTTCCAGCCCCTCGAGAGCATCGTCGAGGGCATGTACCTCGCGTCCCCGTCCTCAGAGGACACCGCCGGTGCCGAGACCTTCGAGGAGGAGATGGGCGAGTCGAACACCCTCTTTGCACCCCACGCCTACGACGGGATGATGCTCCAGGCGCTGGCGATGGAGCGTGCCGGCGAAGTCTCCAGCACCGCCGTCGCCGAGAACATCCAGGCGGTCTCCCGTCCCGAGGGCGAGACGGTCACGGTCGACGAGTTCGACAGGGCCAAACAGCTCATCATGGACGGCGAGGAGATCAACTACGAGGGCGCGTCCAGCCCGGTCGACCTCAACGACAACCTCGAGCCGCTCAACCGGTTTGCCATCCTGCAGATCGAGGGCGCCGAGGCCCAGGAGCTCGAGGTCGTCGAGCGCTCGGCGTTCGAGGGCGAACTGTAGACACCCGCGGTTCAGAGAAGTATCGTGTGTATTGATAGATGGGCCAGTGGGTTGTGTCCAAGAGACAGCGCTGAATGCAGGTGGCAGTTAAAATCAAAATAAAACTACATTATAAATCTCAATAATGTGGGAATCACCCCCACCAGATATACCAGCACTTGGTGTGTGTTCGCATGTCATGGCGACGCAAGCTGTGGCCCTCGGAGAATGTCAAGAACCGTATAGGAGATAGAATACTACGACCACAGTCACACTACGGAGACATCCGACACGGGATTCAGCACGAACGAAATACCATGTCAGGACAAGATACGCATTCGGCGAACGACGACCAACTTGAGACGGACGGCGGAGCAGTCACACAGGCGGGACGGGACCACCGACAGACTGACTATCTCACGCAGGAGGTGAATCTGTTGCGACCGAGTACGCCGTTCATGCGCGACCACCTGAAAGTGGTCTGGACCGGCTTCGTCGCCTGGGTTCTGATCGTGTTCGGTCCGGTCACTGCGACCGCCATCGCACCAGGCCCGATGACGACCCAACTTCCGGTGCTCGGCTTCCCGCTACACTACTTCCTGGTAGCAGTCGTGGGGCCGGGCGGTGCGCTGGTTCTCTCCGCCTGGTACGCGCGCAAGCGTGACGTCCTCGACGAGAAGTACGGCATCGATCACGGCACTCCCACCGGAGAAACTGGCAGCGGCGGATCTGAGGGAGGAGCAGCCGCGACCGACGGGGGTGAGAGTCGATGACGTGGCTCCTCCAGACCGGACTACTCCCGGAGGGACTGGACGTCTCGTTCAAGCTCGTGCCCGGGATCATGGTCACCGCCATGCTGTTGCTGTTCCTGGTCATCGGCTACCTCTTCAAGGTGACCGACACCGAGGGGATGTGGGTCGCGGGCCGCTCGATCGGCAACCTCGAGAACGGGATGGCCATCGGCGCCAACTGGATGTCGGCCGCCTCTTATCTCGGGATGGCAGCCCTGATCGCGCTGTCGGGCTTTTATGGCCTGGCGTTCGTCATCGGCTGGTCGACCGGCTACTTCATTCTGCTCATCTTCATGGCCGCACAGATGCGCCGGTTCGGGAAGTACACTGCACCGGATTTCGTCGGTGACCGGTTCGACTCCGACGGCGCACGCGCCATCGCGGCCGTGACGACGTTTCTCATCGGCTTCGTCTACGCCATCGGACAGGCCCGTGGGATGGGGCTGGTCGGGCTGTATATCTTCGGCGATGTCGGCCTTCCCGGATTGAGCGGCTACCAGTCGATGGTCGTGCTCATGATGGCAATCACGGTCGGTTACCTGACGCTGTCGGGGATGCTGGGCGCGACCAAGAACATGGCCGTCCAGTACGTCATCCTGATCGTCGCGTTCCTGGCGGGCCTGTACGTCGTGGGCTTCACGCAGGGCTACTCGACGGTGCTTCCCCAGATCGAGTACGGGCAGCTGATAAGCCAACTCAGCGCGGAGTTCTCGGAGCCGTTCGCGACCGGTGGCTACTACCTGTGGATCGCCACGGCGTTTTCGCTGGTGGTCGGGACCTGCGGGCTTCCCCACGTCCTGGTGCGGTTCTACACTGTCGAGAACGAACGGACAGCCCGCTGGTCGACGGTGTGGGGGCTGTTTTTCATCTGCCTGCTCTACCTGAGTGCGCCCGCCTTCGCCGCGTTCGGGACCGACCTCTACGGAGAAAACATCGGCGCCGTCTACGGTGACCCCGGCATGACCGGCGCCGCGGCCGACGTCATCGTGGTGCTGGCGACACAGCTGGCCGCCCTGCCGCGGTGGTTCGTCGGCTTGGTGGCAGCCGGCGGAATCGCCGCGGCAATCGCGACGACGGCCGGCCTGTTCATCGCCGGATCCTCCGCAATTTCCCACGACATCTACACGAACCTCATCAACGAGGACGCAACCCAGCGCCAGCAGGTGCTGGTCGGTCGCCTCAGTATCGTCGCCCTGGGCGTGTTGACGACGCTGGCCGCGCTGGACCCGGCCGCGCCAATCGCCGGCCTCGTCGCGTACGCGTTCTCGCTGGCCGGTGCCGTGCTGTTCCCGATGTTCTTTCTCGGCCTCTGGTGGGAGAACGCCAACCGGCAGGGCGCCCTCGCCGGGATGTCGACGGGACTCCTGATCTGGATCGCGCCGATGATCAACGAGGTGTTGCCGGCCTACGGGCTGTTCAGCGGCGCAGCCGGTGCAGACGGAGTCATCTCCCCGGCTCTCGCCCAGTGGTTGCCGGCGATCGGATCCGCGCTGGTCGCCGTGCCGGTGGTGTTCGCGGTCACCATCTCTGTCTCCCTGGCGACCGACGTACCGCCGATCGAGATCAAACAGATGGTCAGGCAGTGTCACAGTCCAGAACCGATGGGCCAGCAACAGACTGCGGAGGACGTCGTGAGTGCCAGCGGGGGCGAGACCCCCGCGGACGACTAACAAATGTACGAGAACATACTCGTTCCGACCGACGGAAGCGAGGCAGCACGGGCCGCGGTCGACCAGGCTGCCGACATTGCGGCGAAGTACGACGCGCGGCTCCACGCGCTGTATGTCATCGACATCGGCGCCACGAACGTCACGCTGGGAACCGAACAGGTCGAACGCCTCAAGCAGGGCAAACTCGACGAGATGCCGGAACTGAAAGCCCGCGCTGAGGACGCGACTGGGTACGTCACCGACGTCGCCGCCGCTCACGGGGTCGAGGTCGAGGAACAAATCCTGGTCGGGTACCCCGTTCGGGCGATCCGTCGGTTCGTCGGGGACCACGACATCGACCTGATCGTGATGGGTTCTCACGGCCGCTCGGGCCTTTCGCGGGTCGTCCTCGGGAGCGTCTCCGAGAAGGTCCTCCGGCAGACGCACCTGCCAGTGCTGGTAGTGGACGTGCACAGCGAGGAGACGGACGGATGATAGGGACGGTTGTAGTTCTTTACCGGATCACCCGCCCGACGACGGGCGGTTGTCCTGGAAAACGGCTACAACCGTCCCTATGAGTCGCCTCGACGCGATCCGGGGCCACGTCCGCGACCATCGACAGGGGATGGTCTTCGATCTGGTGTTCGCGGTGGTCTGGGTGAGCGTCGCCTCGCTGCTGGCCGACGTCCTTGGGGCTCCCCAGTGGGCTTCCTACCTGCTGATGGCGTCGGGTGTTGTCGCCTACTTCGGGTTCGTCTGGTCGCTGTCGGCGGCACGAAATGGCACTAGCCATCACGAGAACACGTGACGATAACGCGGGGAGCAAAACGTGATGGAGTTCGTATACCGGTCGACGTAAGTCCTGATACTTTCAGCCGGGAACGTCTGGCTGAGAAGTATCAAAAGTTACGTCGACCGGTATATGGCCGGCAGTATCATAGTGATTGCTGTAGGCTATTTACCGGATCGACCGCAGGACGTGACGCGGTCGAAACGGGAATTCGTTACAGCAATCACTATCAGACGTCATCGTCCCGTGTCTCTCTCGTTTCTCTCCGCTGGTGGTTCGTGTTCCTGGGAGATCGTGACCACACCGTAGCTATACACGGTTATCGCGTGGTCCGCGTGCGTGAAGGTAACGTGAATATCTCCGTCCGTCCCGGTGCGAGCGCGGACGAGCGCGTCTAACGCGTCTGGGTCAACCGTAGAATGGAGCGGATCCAGTTCAACCGGATCAGCGTCCATTACGTCCGCCAGCGTCGCCATAACAGCCATGCTTGCGGGCGTTTTCTCCTGATCAAACTGGGCGCGAACAGTCGCAAATTCCTCATCAACCTCGACCGTTTCTACTTCGATCCCAGACACCAGTGCTTCCATATATACCTGTCCTAGCGGTCTGAATCGGTTGAATAAGGGTACTGATTATACAGGGGATTTAAAAACTCAACCAGGGCGGTTACACCGAACCGATTAGTGTCGCCGCAATGAGGCGTCGATGCCCGCGTCGGAGTCGTGACGAAAGCGATTGCTGGGTGATGCCGAGCTCGTCAGCGACCTCTTCGAGCGACGCCTTGCGCGGGGTGTCGAAGTAGCCACGTTCGTAAGCCAGTACTAGTGCCTCACGCTGGGTTTCAGTCAACTCGTAGCCCTCCCCCTGGATGGGGAGCATTGCGTGAACCGCGGTGATCTCTATCGGGATGTCGTTTTCCTGGCAGTCCTCTCGAAACTCAGCGATTGTTTCCTGACTCTCGCCGCGGACTTCGAATCGCCACTCGTCTTTCGTTCCGATCCCAGAGAGCACGGCCACGTTGGCCTTGGCCAGGGCACTCAGGACGCCGAAGTATTCCTGTTCCCACTCTGCACGCATGAGATACTCGTCCTCGACGCTATCAACCAGCCGGATGTCCGTCACGCCAGAGTGTGGGTCGAACGCGGCTTCGATGTCTTCGGTTTCCACGCCCCGCACCCAGAAATACGGGATGATCAACGTCTCGTGTGGAATCAGTCGTTCCAGTTCGACCGTCACTCCCCGTAAGTTCTCGAAGACACTCCCAAGCGGAAACTCCTCTGCGGGACTCGCAAACTCCATCACGGTCGCCATGTGGGGGCCTTCGTCCGGCAGGCGGATAATCGATGTGGCTGGTGTATCATGGCTTCGGGACAGGCCAAAGCACGGTCGATAGATGGATTAGCGTATTCCGCGAGTAGGGAGGGCTGGTTGAATGCTATACACCCGGTCACGGTCCACTCAACGTTATCGTGGACAGACTGGGCGTTTGCGGGCGTATCAAACCCGTTTCTGCCGATCGAATCTTGAACGAATCGTGACCGGGTGTATAGTTGGGCATGGTGCATCGTACGTAGCGACGTACCCGGCCCGGCCCGCCGGCGCTACCGGTCGCCCAGGGCCGACTCGACGCGTTCGACGAGCGAGCCGTTGCCGAGGAACGTCGGCGTCCGGGCGTGCAGTCCCGCGGGGTCGACGTCGAGCAGCGACTGTTCGCCGTCCGTCGAGTCGCCACCCAGACGCTCGACGAGATACGCGAGGGGTGCGGCCTCGAAGTGGACCCTGAGCTTCCCGTCGGGGTAGCCGGAGGTTGCCGGGTAGCCAAACAGCCCGCCGTACTCCAGGACCTGCCGCAGGTCGGCAACTGTCGCCCCACCGTACCGGAGCTTGAGGTCCCGCTCCAGTTCCTCGGCGAGGGCGTTGCAGGCGTCGGTGCGCTCGCCTCTCTTGCCCGCGAGTCCGACCACGGTCGGATCTGCCGGGAGCGTACACGTCCCCCAGTGTTCGCTGGCGCCGTCCCGGAGGAGGTACTCCTCGACTGCGTCCTCGTCCTCGCGGGCGACGGCCATGGTGGTGTAGGGGCCGTACAGCACCATCAGCGAGGCGACCATCTCCCGGCCGGTCGCCGGGAGGGTGGCGTCGTAGACGCCGACGATGGTGCCCACGGAGTTGTTCGAGGCCAGGTTCGACGACCCGTCCAGCGGGTCGATGGCGACGCTGTACCCGTCGCCGCAGTCGACTGCGTCCGCGCGCTCCTCGCTGACGTACTCCCCGACACAGTCGAGCGCGGAGAGTTCCTCGAAGAACAGTCCGTCCGCCCAGACGTCGGCGTCGATCTGGGCCTCACCGCTGGGGTTCGTCCCGCCGCCGGACCCGGCGTGGGTCGCGAGGTTCGCCCGCACCTCCGTGGCCACCCCCTGGACTGTCTCGACCACGCTGTCTATCGGACTCATCGACGGTTCCTCGGTTGTTCTCTCTTCTGTTTTCCCATCGTTCCCGCGCATCGACCGGGAGTGGTATTACCCTATCGGTTGACCGCACCGTCGAACTGCGGCCGTTCTCCAACACCAGACATATGCCTGTAGAGAGAATGGTGTTGACATGGCACACTCAACAGCGGTGTTGGTGATCGGCGGCGGCGCGACGGGCGTTGGCGTGGCACGCGACCTGGCGCTCCGGGGCGTCGACGTGACGCTCGCGGAACGGGGCGGCCTCTCGAGTGGTACCTCGGGCCGGTCCCACGGGCTCTTGCACAGCGGCGCGCGGTACGCCGAGTCGGACCCGGTCGGCGCAGAGGAGTGTATCGAGGAGAACCGCGTCCTCCGCTCGATTGCGGGCGAGTGTATCCGCGACACCGGGGGCCTGTTCGTCCAGCTGGCCAGTGACGACCCGGCGTACTTCGAGGAGAAACGCGAGGCCTGCGAGTCGGTCGGCATCGAGACCGAGCACATTGACGCCGACGCCGCCCGGGAGCGCGTGCCCGACATCGCGGCCGACGTCGAACGGGCGATGCGGGTCCCGGACGCCGTCATCTATCCCTCGCGCCTCGTGGCAGCGAGCGCAGCCGACGCCGAGGCCCACGGCGCGACCATCCACCGGCACGCGCCGCTGGAAGGGATGACCGTCGACGACGGGCGGGTGACGGCAGCCCGCCTCGGCGGGTCGGTGGACGAACGCGTCGAGCCGACCCAGGTCGTCAACGCGGCCGGTGCGTGGGCCGGCGAAGTCGCGTCGATGGCCGGGCTGGACGTGGAGATGGCGCCGTCCCGCGGGGTGATGGTGTCGGTCGACTACGAGGGGCTGGAGCCGGTGTTGAACCGGTGTCGGGACCCCGACGACGGCGACATCGTCCTCCCACACGAGAGCGAGGCGGTGCTGGGGACGACGAGCGTCCCCGTCTCGGATCCTGACGACTACGAGCAGGCCGACTGGGAGGTCGAACGGACGATAGAGGAGTGTGCGGCGATGTTGCCCCCGGTTGCGGACGCGCCCGTCGTCCGGAAGTGGTGGGGCCTGCGCCCGCTGTACGCGCCCGACGAGAGCGACAGCGACCGACGGGGCATCTCGCGGGGCTTTTTCGAACTCGACCACGCCGAGGACGGCGTCCAGAACGTCGTGAGTATCGTCGGCGGCAAGCTGACGACCTACCGGCAGATGGCCGAGGCGACGACCGACCTGGTGTGTGAGCGCCTCGGCGTCGACGCGGACTGTGAAACCGCGACCCGTCAGTTGCCCGGTGCCACGGACCCCGAAGAACTCGACGAGTACGTTGCGACCTACGACGGGCAGGGCCCGACGGACGCGGACGTGGTCGGCTAGACGCCGCTCGCCCAGTCTCGGGCCTTCCCGACAGCCTCCCTCCAGCGGCTGTACATCCTGTCTGCCTCTTTCTGGTCCATCTCCGGCGAGAACGACCGGTCGACCTCCCAGTGCTCCCGGAGTTCCTCGAGCGTGTCCCAGTAGCCGACCGCGAGGCCGGCGGCGTAGGCCGCCCCGAGTGCGGTCGTCTCGTCGACCTTCGGGCGTGTGACGCGTCTCTGGACGATATCGGCCTGCAGTTGACAGAGGAAATTGTTCTTGACGGCCCCGCCGTCGACCCGGAGTTCAGCGGTTCCGATCCCGGAGTCGGCCTCCATGGCCTCGGCGACGTCACGGGTCTGGTAGGCGATGGCCTCCAGCGTCGCCCTGACGATGTGTTCGCGGCGCGTCCCGCGCGTTATGCCGACGATCATCCCGCTTGCCTGCTGGTCCCAGTGGGGTGCGTTCAGCCCCGTTGTCGGCGGGACGACGTACACCCCGTTGGTCGAGTCGACCGACTTCGCGAGCCGTGCGGTCGTGGAGGGGTCGCCGACGAATCCGACGTCGTCGAGCCACTCGATGGCCCCTCCTGTCAGGAAAATGGCACCTTCGAGGGCGTACTGGACCGGCTCGCCCGACAGCTGGTAGCCGACCGTCGTCAGCAGGCCGTGGTCGCTCTCGACGGCGTCGGTGCCGGTGTTCATCAGGTAAAAGGAGCCGGTGCCGTAGGTGTTCTTGACCTCACCCTCGTCGAAACAGGTCTGGCCGAAGAGTGCGGCCTGCTGGTCGCCGAGCGCGCCGGCGACGGGCACTGCCGCGTCGAAAAAGCCGTCGGGGTCGGTGTGTCCATAGAGAGAGTCGTCGGAGGAGGGACGAACCTCGGGCAGCGCCGCCGCCGGAATGTCGAACACGTCCAGAAGCTCCTCGTCCCAGGCCATCTCGTGGATGTCGTAGAGCATCGTCCGCGAGGCGTTGGTGACGTCGGTGACGTGGTTGCCCGTCAGGTTGTAGACGAGCCACGAGTCGATGGTGCCCACCAGCAACTCCCCGGCCTCCGCCCGGTCGCGGAGGTCGCTGGAGTGGGCGCGCTGTGTCCCGGTCGGGTCTGCGTTGTCGAGGATCCACCCGGCCTTTGTCCCAGAGAAGTAGGCGTTGGCCTCGAGGCCGGTCTTCTCGCGGATCCGCGCGACTTCCTCGGCCGAGAGTTCCTCGACGCGGTCGGTCGTCCGGCGGTCCAGCCAGACGATGGCGTTGTAGACCGGGTCACCGGTTTGGGCGTCCCAGACGACGGTCGTTTCGCGCTGGTTCGCGATCCCGAGTGCGTCGAGTTGCCCGGGATCGAGCGCCGAGGTGGACAGCCCCCGCGAGACGGCCCGTGTGACGTCCTCCCAGATTTCGACGGGGTCGTGCTCGACCCAGCCCCGCTCCGGGTGGATCTGTTCGTGTTGCTCGTAGGCGTTGGCGACGACCCGTCCGCCGTGGTCGAACACCATGAATCGGGTGCCGGTCGTTCCCTGGTCGATCGCACCGATGTACGTCCGGTCCATTATCTGTTCGTGGTGTGGTGCACCGTTGGCTATGGTAACTGCGTTCGCAGTTATATAAGTACCTGTTCGAGTGAACCCCTCGTCGTCCTGCCGGCTACGAGCGCGCGAGCAATGTCGACCCCAGGAGGGGGTCGAATATTTGCACGAACTTGCAGCCGACAGTATCACTCGATGTCGAGGACGCGTATCTCGAGGACGAGCGTCTTCCCGGCGAGTTCGTGGTTGAAATCCACCTGGACGGCGTCCTCGGAAATCGCGGTGACGTCCCCGTGGAGGTCGTTGTGTGCCTCGACGTGGAGCCCGATTTCCGGCGGTCGGCCGACCATTTCCTCGAACGCTTCGGGGTCGTACTCCCTGACCCGGTCGGGATCGTACTCGCCGTATCCCTCTGCCGGCGGCACCGTCACTGTCGCTTCCTGCCCGACCGACATCCCGACGACGGCCTCGTCGAGCCCCTCGATGACCTCGCCGCGACCGACGGTAAATGACAGCGGGCTGAACTCCGATTGCTCCCCGCGCTGTGGGTCGATCAGGCCTTCTTCCCTGGCGACGTCGTCTCTCGACGTCGCGAACACGCTCCCGTCTTCGAAGCGGCCGGTGTAGTCGAGGCGCACCTCGTTGCCCGGTTGCGCGCTCACTGTTCTCGATCCCGCTGGAGGTCGTACAGCCGGCGGAACGCGGTCGACGGGAACCGGAGTTCGACGCGGCTGGGTGGTCGACCCTTTTTCGTTTCGACCTCCGAGCGGACGCGCTCGACGATCCCGATTTCGGCCATCTCGTAGAGAAACCGCTTGACGGTTCCCGGCGAGAGGTCGACCGTCGGCCGGGAACTGATCGCCTCGGTCGTGGCTGTGACAGTCGCGCGCTCGTTTGCGTCCAGCTCGACCAGCTCCCGGATGACGGCCTGCTTGTTGGACGGCAGCGCCAGCACTCTGCCCATCGAGACGGAGGGGCGGGGGATCTCGTCGAGCGCCCCGGTCACGTCAGACTCCGCGATCCGGGTCCGCCCGGCCCGGTTCGCGCGGTCGGCCGCGACGAACAGCGCCTGGAGCGCGTCGTGTGCGTTCCCGTCGGCCCAGTCGGCGATCCGGCGGGCCCGGTCGTGGTCGAGCGCCTGCTGGGCGAGCCCCTTGGAGGCCCGCGTCATCAGCACGTCGACCAGCGTCTGTCGCCGGTAGGGCTCGACGTGGATCGACGTCGCCGTGTACTCGACCAGCGCGACTTCCCCGGGATCGGACCTGCCGACGGCGAGCCAGCTCACGCTGCTCGGGAGCCCGGCGAACAGATCGACGAGGTCGTCGACGTCGACGCTGCCGGCCTCACCGACGTGGTCGACCGCGACGACGACGCCGGCTCTGGCCTCCCCCACGAGGTCGTGGAGACGGTCGCGGAGTTCACCCGTGCTGATGCCGTGTTGGGGCACTGGCTCGTCGACGAGATCGTCGAGGACGCTGTGGTAGAATGCGAAGCCGCTCGTCTTCCCGCGCATGTCGACGTAGACGAACCCCGGCGCCGTCGGGGAGGCCGTCCGGGTGCTCGTGTGGATGATCGACCGCGTCTCCGTCGAGAGCCGCTGGAGGTGTGTAAACAGCGCAGTCACGACCGCTGACTTCCCCGCACCGGCCTCCCCGTGAACGTACGCGTTCGGGGGTAACTGCCCGTCGAAGACGGGATCGAGGTGGTCGAGCAGCCGCTCGAGGTCCGGGCCCCGGTCGGCGGGTTCGTCGATGTGTGCCACCGGCGAGAGGGCCTGGTAGTCCTGAATCAGGCGCGGGGGACCGTCCCGGCGCCGTCGTCGCTGTATTCTCGCGTGGATGTCCATGTGAGCTCCGGTCTTTGTTATCGCAGGTATCGGCTACATAATAAAAAACTCAGGGAGTGTGAGCCAGAGGGGGGCAAACAGGGCGTGATCGGGAGACGAGTGGGGAGTCAAAAGGCGAGGTACCCCGAGTTCGGGATGACACCCGCGATGGCGAGCAGGGCGACGAAGAACATCATGATCGCGATGGCCATCGCCGGCGGGTCGACGTGCGTCCCGGAGTGGGAGTAGAACAGCCGCTGTGTCAACTCACCGATCTGGCCGCTGAGCATGCCGAAGACGCCGGCCACCAGGAGCGCGACGACTTCGTTCCCGCCGGCCATCGGCAACGCCACGACTGCACCGACCGAACCGATGAGCGTGATGTGGTGGGTGACGGGGATCTTCTCGACGCCGAGGTTGAGAAACAGCAGACTCATCGCCGATATCGCGTATCCCAGGAAGATGCTTCCGGTTCTGAGCCAGATGAAGCCGGCGAGGATCCCGCCCACGATGCCGATCGTCGTGACGCCCGACCACTTGTACTGGTGGCCGAGCCACGGTTCGGTCGCCAGACGGCCCTCGTGCTCCATGGGCACTTCGCCCCCGTCAGTCGTGACCGAACGGGGCTCTTCACGCTCGAAGGGACCCATATCGAGGGGACTCTTGCCGGCAGGCGAACCGATCAGCGGATACCCGAAGACCGGACGCGCGATGAAAGCCGTCAGGAAGACCGACAGCGCGATGGTGTCGGTGGGGAGGCCGAGTCCCCCTCCGATCCGGGTGATGAGCATCCCGAGGGCGCCGAAGATCGCGCCAACCGCCAGGATGTCGGGCTTTGTCCCGAACGCGTACAGGATGTTCTTTCCGAAGTGGTAGGGCCAGGCGTCGGGTTCCATCTCGGGGTACTTCTTCCCTGCGTAGGCCGTCGCAGCCACGCCGCCAGCGAAGGCGATGTGCGGGCCCGTGATCGCACCGAAGCCGATGACGCCGGTGATGCTGGTGTAGCCGACATCGCTCGCTGCGGATTCCGCGATACCGCGGTTGAGGATGGCGACCCCCTCGCCGAGGAAGACGAGAAAGCCCGTGAAGATGAACGCGGGCAGCGCACCGAGGGCAGCTCCGAACGCACCCCCGGCCAGCGCGGTGATGA
>CAYYHG010000078.1:0-13480 GCA_964471665.1 uncultured Halobacteriales archaeon
GCCCGACTGCCTGAGGGACGTAGTCCCTCTCTGTTCACCGCGCGGAGGATGTCATGACTCCGGTCGATCGCGTCGGCTGCTCTGGCGAGGGCTTCGCTCTCACAGGACTCCTGCGCCAGTTCGAGAAATGTTCCGGTTAGGTCGGTGAAATCCGGTTCGTCGTCAACGTGGAGGACCTGAACCCCTTCTCGAGCAGTGGCGGACATAACTTATTATTGTGTGACTGTTGTCAAAACAATTTTGCACCGGTATCAACCACCCGACAGCAGACGCGTGACCCGGAGAACGACGACAGCAGTCCGCACGAGAGCTCGACCGTACTGTGTTGCCAACATATAAACGCGCTGGCTAGTCGCTGGCACGGACACACTGGACGGGGGTATAGGTCACAGGGACGTGAATCCCGAGACGGAATGGTATCAAGCTCTCAGACATTCACGCGGCGACAACAGTTTCTCGTCGTCGCGCTGGTGGCGGTCATCGTCGGTGCTGCTCTGGCGCCGACAATTTATCGGGCGTCCGACAGCCCCGATGGCGTCGTCGCCGTCGTCACCATTGATGGACCGATCGTCGGATCGACAGCGGACAATGTCGAAGACGAACTCCGCGAAATACGCACCAACGACTCAGTCGAGGCCGTCGTTCTGAAACTCGACACGCCCGGCGGCGCGCCCGCCGCGAGCGAACGGATGTACACCTCCATCCAGCGCACCGGCCAGGAGATGCCCGTCATCGCGAGCGTGCAGGGTGTGAGTGCCTCCGGTGGCTACTACGCGATGTTGCCCGCCGAAACGATCTACGTGCTCCCGACGTCGGTGACCGGGAGTGTCGGCCTCGCAGCAGGCGCACCGCAGGCCTCCCCGCCCGTCGAAGGGCCCAGCGGGCCCGACAAGCGTGGCTCGAGCCCGATCGAGGGCTGGGCCAAACAGGACCTGCTCGCCAACGTCTTCATCAACACGGTCATGGAGCAACGCGGCGAGCAGATCGAACTCTCGCGCGAAGAGGTCTCCGAAGCCGACGTGTATCTCGGTGTCAGGGCCGTCGAAAACGGCTTTGCCGACGAAATCGGCGACACTGACGCAGCGATCGCCGAGGCCGCCGCCCGTGCCGGACTCGACGACTACACCGTCGACGAGCGCGACACGAGCGAGCGGTTCCTCCCGTTCCTGTTCCAGACGAACGAGGAACTCGTCGTCGTTCACGACGAGAATCCTGGCTACGGTGAGGTCCAGACACTCCAGTACGCGATGGTCTACGAGGAGACTGTCCCACACATCGACAGTGTCGACCAGTTCACCCGACCGCAGGTCGAAGCGCTGACCAACCAGTCTCAGTCGTCCGCAACGGCACCGGGAGGTGAGCGACCATGAGGCAGGCACTCGCACTCGTCACGACGTTCGCCGTCGTGCTCGCACTCGTCCTCGGCGGTGCTGCACTCGCACCGAGGGTCACAGGCGAGACACAGCAGTCGCTTCCCGACATCGAGAATCCACAGTACACTGACGAGGAAGTCCTGCCCGACGACTCACCCGGACAGGCCAACGTGACGATGAGTGCCGACGTCGAACCACAGACGATAGTGATCGATCCGGGGATCGAGTCCGGACCGGAACAACCCCGCGGTCTTCGGTTCCTGTTGGGCCTCGTCGGCCCGGAGACGACCGAACGAGACATGCTGCCGCTTGTGAATACACTCGTCGAGAATGGCCACGAAGTCCAGATTTACTCGCTGCCGGACGAGCGGGACCGGCGGGCGGGACCATCGCCACCCGGAACCGAGCAGGACGGGCTCTCGTCGCTCGGTGAAGAACTCGCCGACGCCGACGCGTTCGTGACGTTCCGGACCGACTACAGTGACGATCAACTGTCCGACATCGCGACGTTCGCCGACGAGGATGGTCGCGTGGTCGTTGCGAGCGAACCGGACGATACGTTCGAGGAACCCGGTGGTAGCGGCCTCAAATCGGCGGTCGGCGTCACGACCCAGCCGGGGTACGTGTACAACCTCGAGGAAAACGACCTGAACTACCAGCGGATCTTCGCTGAATCCGGCGACACATCACCGGTGACCGCCGGCGTGGACCGCGCCGTGTTCCCGACGGCCTCTCCGGTCGGTGTGGCAAACAGCGCCGACGCAGCGCTCGTCCCGACAGATGGAGCGGAACTCTCGACGACGCGTGCCGACACCGAGGCGCCCGTGTTACTCCACCGGGACGACGTGGTCGTGGTCGGTGACACCGACTTCCTGATCCCGGAGAACGCACAGCGCGCGGACACCGACGTCTTGATCGGGAACCTGGCGGACTTCCTCGTCACGAACGACCGGAATCCCGAGAAACAGGCTCCACAGCAGGACATCGGACCGACTGACCAGCAGCCCACGCGGCCAACGCCGCCCGGCGGAGCACCGGGCAATGCGACCGGACCGACTTCGGCCGACACCACCGCGGTCGTAAGCGGGTAAGACTGCCAGTCATAACTCTCTCGATCTCTTGTCAGCAGTATCGGCACCCCGGGGTGCCGAATATCTTCACGAAGTTATACCGGCCGACGTAAGCCCTGATACTTTCAGCCGGGAACGTCCGGCTGAGAAGTATCAAAAGTTACGTCGACCGGTATATAGCCGACAGTATCACCGTCGACCGGTCAGTCGGCACCGATTGCGCAGGTCGCGGTGTACTCGACGTCGTGGACCGATTCGACGCCACCCTCGCCGCAGACGGGACAGTCGGGGTTTTTCCGGACCGGGACCTCCTCGAAACTCATATCGAGCGCGTCGTAGAAGAGCATCCGGCCATCGAGCAACTCCCCCTTTCCGAGGAAATACTTGACCGTCTCGGTGGCCTGGATACACCCAACCGTCCCCGGGAGCACACCGAGTACGCCCGCGGTCGCACAGTCTGGTACGGTGCCCTCGGGCGGTGCCTCGGGGAACAGGCACCGATAGCACGGCGAGTCGTCGTCCTGGGGGAAGGTCGTCACCTGCCCCTCGAAGCGGAAGATCGCGCCGTGGGCGAACGGTTTCCCGGCGAGTGTGCAGGCGTCGTTGACCAGATAGCGCGTCTGGAAGTTGTCCGACCCGTCGACGACGAAGTCGTACCCGGCGATCAATTCCTCGACGTTCCCGGTGGTGAGACGCGTCTCGTGGGTCTCGACGTCGATTGTCGGGTTGATGACGGCGAC
The DNA here is from genome assembly GCA_964471665.1 of uncultured Halobacteriales archaeon. Taxonomy (GTDB): domain Archaea; phylum Halobacteriota; class Halobacteria; order Halobacteriales; family Haloarculaceae; genus SW-9-67-25. The sequence continues at coordinate 3,184 of CAYYHG010000078.1, forward strand.
GAACTCGGCGGCCGAGTCGACCTTCGGGCGGCCGATGTCGTCGGTCCCGTGGACGACCTGGCGCTGGAGGTTCGACCGCTCGACCACGTCGTCGTCCAGGACGCCGAGCGTTCCGACGCCGGCGGCCGCGAGATACTGGATGATCGGCGATCCCAGCCCGCCGGCGCCGACGATCAGGACCCGCCCGTCGAGCAGCGCCCCCTGGCCCTCCGGCCCGACGTCGTCCATGATTATGTGTCGAGAGTACCGATCTAGCTGCTCCGGGTCGAGATCGAGGCTCATACGCCGTAGTACGTCTCGCGAGGTATAAGGAGTCTGTCGTCGTGGCCGCCGACACGCGGAACGACTGGATCCTCCCCGTCGACAGGGCACGCGGAACGACTGGCTACTCTCCGTCGACGACCTCGACGCCGCGGTTGTTGACTGCCGCCGGGTCCAGACCGACCTCCTCGAGGAACCCCTTGTACTCGCGCTCGCACTGTTCGGCGTCCTTCTGGCGGTCCGAGGCGCGATCACACAGCGCAACCAGGTCCTCGGGGACCTCGTTGGTGTAGACGATCCAGTGGTTGATCAGATCCGACAGCCGGCGGATGGGGGAGGTGAAGTGCCCGTAGATTTCGAAGTTCAGCGCGTGGTGTCCGCCGAAAGGGTCGTTCATGTACTTCGCCCGGGGCATCACCTTCATGACGGCCCACTGGATCTTGTCGAGCTGGCGCTGGGGTGCTTTCTCGAGCGTGGCGTTGACGGCCTGTCGGGGGTCGTCCCACGCGCCGCCCGGGATGGAGACGCCGTCGAGTTCCTGGATTTCCTGGAGGGCCTCGTTCCACTCCTCGGGGGACGGCTGGGGGTGGACGCGGTACATCGCCTCGACCCCGCGGTCCCACATGAGTTCGTGAGTGACGGCCTTGTTCGCCTTCAGCATACACTCCTCGATGATGGTGTGGGCGCGGTCCCGCCGGGGGTTGAGCACGAGCGAGCCGTCGGCCTTGCGCTGTTCGTGCATCCGGTCTGCGAGTTCCCAGATCTGCTGGCACTTCTCCCCCAGGTCGACCGACTCGTCTTCGAGGTACTCGTCGGCGTTCGCGGAGTCCTCGAGGACGTTCTCGGCCTCGGTGTAGGTCAGGCGCGCGTCCGACCGGATGACCGACTTGTAGATGTCGATGGACTCGTAGCCCAGGTCGTCCGGATCGAGGTGCATCTCGACGGTGTGGGCGAGGCGGTCCTCGTCGGGGACCAGCGAGCAGACCGTTTCCGCCAGTACCGGCGGGAGCATGTGGACCGTGTAGCCGGGCAGGTAGACCGTGTTCGCGCGCCGGACTGCCTCGGTCCACATCTCGGTGTCCGGCGTCACGTAGTGGGTCACGTCCGCGATGTGGACCCACAGGACGTACTCGTCGCCGCGGTCCTCGATCGAGATGGCGTCGTCGAAGTCCTGGGCGTCGATCGGGTCGGTCGTCCAGGTGGTCATCTCCCGGAGGTCCCGGCGCCCGTCGATCTCCGATGCGATCTGCTCCTCGACGCCCTCCGAGCGCTGCCGGGCCTCCTCGAGGACCGCCGGCGGGAACTCGTCGGGGATGTCGAACTTCTCCAGGAGTTCCTCGCGTTTGTTCTCGATGTGGCGGGCCAACTGTTCGTCGATCTCGACCGGGCCCTGTCCCTCGGGCGTCCCGGCTGCTGCCTGCGCGTCCTGGTCACTCATGGCCTCTGCTACGAGCAGGCGGTAGTTAGTCGTGTCGCCCGCGCGGGCGCTTCGTACGGACTGCTGTCTTTCTCCCTATCGACGCGTCCGGAACCGAACGGTCACCGCTCGCGTTCGGGTTCTTCGCCAGCGTCGTCGACGGCGTCGTGATACCGGCTGAGGAAGGTCGACTGGTCGGTCTGGCCGGCGTCGGCCCGGACGAGGGCGGCCTCGAGGCCGTCGCGGGGCTGGTGACAGCACTCCCGGTAGCAGGGTTTACACAGAAACTCGAAGTCCTTCTCGCGTCGGTCCCAGCGGTCGCCGTGTTTGTCGTACTCGCGTGCCTGCGACCGCGAGACCTCCTCGCCGCAGGCGATACACGTCACGTCGCTGCTGGACCCCGAGTGCCACATGCGCGGGGATACGGCGGCGGGTATTAGAAAGTTTTCGCCGTCTGGTGTCGGTTGCGCTCCGGACCGGCGTCCGACCCACAAACGAGTGGTTTAACCTCGGCGCGACTGACCCTCGGGTATGGACGTCACCTCGCGACATCACCTCCGGTCGGACGCTGTCGAGGAGATACGCGACGCCCTCGCTGCGAGTCTCGGCGTCTCGGTCGACGCCGGGTCCTTCGAGAAAGTGGAACTGGAGGGGGGAGACTGGGACGTCGTCCTCGTCGAGGGCGACCCGCTCGTTCTCTATCTCGACGGCGAGCCGTTCGTCACGGTACAAGGAGCGAACGCCGTCGAACCCGAGCGGCGGGTCGTCACTGTCGACGCCGGGGCCATCGAGTTCGTCTCCAACGGCGCCGACGTGATGCGCCCGGGCGTCGTCGACGCCGACACCGACATCCAGAAGGGCGACCTGGTCGTGGTAAACGAGGAGACCCACGGGAAGTTCCTCGCGGTCGGGCGCGCGCTCACCGACGGGTCGGACATGCCCGGCGAGGCGGGCCGCGTCGTCGAGTCGATCCACCACGTCGGCGACGACCTCTTCGACCTGTCCGTGTGAGTCATACTGCCGGCTATACCGGTCGACGTAACGTTTGATACCTCTTAGTCCCGGCGGGTTCTCACCGGGGTGTGTCTGACGTAAAGCCTAAGCGGACAGCGGTCGCGATGGGACGTATGGGACTCATGAGCAAGATCCTCGGGGAGTCCGGGGGCACCCGTGTCACCGAGGACTACGTCGAACTGGACGCCGGGGACCTGCAGGTCGAGGACGTCGATGTGGACCTCCAGGTTCGCATCGCGAACATCGGCGAGAAGAACGACGTCATCGACATCAAGGACGCGGTCTACGACGGCGACATCGTCGTCGCAGACATCACCCGCCACAGCACCCAGGACCGCACGATGGAACACATCACGGACGAACTCAAACAGGTCGCCCGCGAAGTCGGGGGCGACATCGTCCAGAAGGACGACGACCAGCTCATCATCACGCCCGGCGGCGTCGCGATCAGCCGCGAACGCCTCGGCCGGTAGGTCGAGTACGACGCGTTTTTCCACGCGTAGCGCCACCAACAGGTAATGCCGTCGGCAATCGACGCCCAGCAGTTGCGCAAGTCCTACGGCGACGTCCAGGCGCTGGACGGCCTGTCCTTTACTGTCGAGGCCGGCGAATTCTTCGGCCTGCTCGGCCCCAACGGCGCGGGCAAGACCACCTTCATCAACACGCTGGTCGGCCTCGCGCGCCTCGATAGCGGATCCGTGTCGGTGTTCGGCCACGACGTCGAAGGCGAGTACCGCGCGGTCCGGGACCGGATCGGCCTCGCCCCACAGGAGTACAACGTCGACCGCTTCTTCCCGATCCGGGAGGTGCTGGCACACAAGGCAGGGTACCACGGATTCGACCCCGGAGAAGCGCGCGACCGCGCCGAGGAGGCACTCCGGACGGTCGGCATCTACGAGAAGCGGGACACGCGATTCGACTGGCTGTCCGGCGGGATGAAGCGGCGGTTCATGCTGGCACGCGCGCTTGTCTCGAACCCGGATCTGCTCATCCTCGACGAACCCACCGCAGGCGTGGACGTCCAGTTGCGCCACGACCTCTGGGAGGTCATCGAGAAGATGAACGAGGCCGGCACCACCATCCTGTTGACCACCCACTACATCGAGGAGGCCGAACGGCTCTGTGACCGCGTGGCCATCATCGACGAGGGACGGAAAGTCGAGGTGGCCAGTCCCGAGGATCTCACCGCGCGGGGAACCGACACCGTCGTGATCGGCCTGGCTGACCCGCCACAGTCGCCGCCACGCTTCGAGACGGACGGCGTCGTCGCCGCGCGGATGGACGACGAACACCTGATCGCGACAGTCCGGCAGGCCGGAACGGTCGTGCCGGGCCTGTTGCGGGAACTCGACCGGACCGGCCACGAGGTGACCGACCTCGACATCCGGCGGGCCTCACTCGAAGAGGTGTTCGTCGACATGACCAGAACCGGACGGGCGGTGCAACGATGAGACACGACCGTGAGACGGACGACGTGCTTTCCCAATTGCCCACTCTTCCGGTATGACAGGATCCTACGTGCAACTCCGGACGCTACTGCGACGTGAAGTGTTGCGGTATCTCAGACGGCCCTGGAATACGTTCCTGCCGCCGCTTATTACGAATGTTCTCTACTTCTCTGTGTTCGGTGTGATTCTCGGCTCCCGGATCGGGCAAACGGCAGGCGTGAGCTACATCCAATTCGTCTTTCCCGGGTTGATTGTCCTGGGTGCTATCTCGAACGCCTTCGAGAACGCTTCATTTACCATCTTTCACGGCCGGTGGAACAACTACATCGAAGCGGTCCTCACCTCCCCGATGTCCCACCAGAGTACCCTCATCGCGTATGTCCTGGCCAGCGCCTCTCGTGGCTTCCTGATCGGGGTTCTGATCTTTGTCATCGGATTGCTCTTCACCGCCGTCCCGATCGCACACCCCCTCTATCTGGTCGCGTTTGCTCTCGTTATCACCATGCTGTTTGCGGGGTTCGGCGTCATCGGCGGCTTGTGGGCAAAAGATTTCGATTATCTGACCGTAATGAATCAGTTTATTCTCCGCCCGCTGGTATTCTTTGGGGGCGTCTTCTATTCGCTCGACATCCTCCCCGAGTTCTGGCGAACCGTCTCTCTCCTGAATCCGATGGTGTACATGGTGAACGGAATCCGCTACGGACTGTTGGGCATTACAGAGGTGAATCCGAACACGTCGCTTGCCATTCTCGTCGCCGGTACTGTCGGTGTTCTCGGGATCGACCTCCTGCTGTTCAAGCGGGGGTACGGGCTTGTAGACTAGCAGGACGGCTCTTATTTCCACGGCCCCCTGTCGGAACGGAGGTCCTCGCGTTCCTCTCGAGTGACAGGCTCCAGGTCCCTGGGATCCTTGTCGTATCCCAGCCACTTGGAGAGCGCCGACGCGACGACGAGCAGATACACTGGGAAGAGGACGATCACGAGGAACCCGGTCACGTAACCCGCAATCGCGCCCGTCCAGTAGAGGACTCCGACGACCGCGAGTGCAGCCACGGCGGCCGCCCGGACGCCGATTCTGAAGGCTCGCTGGGCGGCCGGACCGGGAGATTTGGCCTTGGCGACCATGGTCTCTCTACGTGTCCGACACACAAATTGATTGTAGACGCAGAACAGCATGAATGTGGACAGCCGGGGTGGCCCGGCGTTCGGACACGGGTAGTCCCGCTTGCCTCCTCCACCCCGCGACCCTGCGAGCGATGGCTGTCCGAGGGTGCGCTGCTCGCTTCCGCGCCTGACGCAGTGCCCTCGGTTAACCACGCGGGCACACCCCTGCAGGTGCGACCGCGAGGACCGCCATCCCCGCAGGACGAGGCTTCTCCGTTGGCTCGCGGGGCCCGTACCCGTCTGTCCGGACGCCCCCGACGTTCGGTCCCCCCTCAAGACCATACTGGGGGCGGGTGGAGCGGGGCCTAACCGCCCGACCTAGTCCACTGTGTACTACTAGCGGTCTTCATAAGGACCTTTCGGAACGCTACACCAGATCCAGCGAGCGGGCGAACCACAGCGCCCCCGCGGGCACCAGGACGGCGGCGCCGACCGTGGCCCAGCGGTGCCACTGTGGGACCTCGACGGCGTCGATGCGCGCTGTCGTTCCCCACCCCACCAGAATGAGAACCACGAAGACACCGAACACGAGCCCCGCGCCGGCCGCAAAGCCCGGATCGGTACGCCCCTCACGGCCAGCCGCGAGGACGATGACGGCGACGGCGGCGAGCAACCCGGCCACGAGCGGGTTGACGAGCCCCGACGCGTAGTAGGCGCCGACGCCCACCTCGCTGACGGCGTAGGGATACGCGAGCGCACCGAGTACCCCCAGACAGCCGACGATGCCCACGAGTGGCGCCAGTCGCACCTGCTCCATAGGTGGGAGTCAACGTGGGCCGGTCTTAAACCACGCGACACCCCTCGCCGCGTCGCCGGACCGACACCGCCCGGAGCCGAAACACCCACGTATCGTCCCGGACAACGGGGAGGCATGGGACTCGGTGGAACTGCAAAGAAAATCCAGAAGATGATGGACGCGGCCGAACAGTTGTACTCGAAGATGAACGAGGTCATCACCGAGTTGAAGGCGGTCCAGTCGGAGGTCGAGACCACGAGCCAGCAGGTCGACCGCATCGAACGCGACCTCGCGGAGCAACGCGCGCTGCTGGACGCGTTGGCCGAACAACAGGACGTCGACGTCGAGGCTGTTCTCGCCGAGGTCGAACTGTCCGACGGTGGTGGCGCCGAGGGTTCGGATCCGGGAGACGACGGGGAGAGCACGACCATCTACGCGTCGGACTCAGAGTAGGGCGGTGGCTACAGGAGCCGCTGGTGTTCGACCTTGAGACACCGATCCTGGACGACACGCTTGCCTGCCTGCTCGGCACGGGTGGCGGCCTCGTCGTCGCGGATTCCGAGTTGTGTCCAGATGACTCCCGCGTCCTCGCGTGCGATCGCCTCGTCGACGATGGCGCGCACCTCCTCGCTCGGCCGGAACACGTCCACGATGTCGACGTCCTCCGACACCGCCGAGAGTGAGTCGTAGGCCTGCCGACCGAACACCGCCTCGGCGTTGGGATTGACCGGGACGACGTCGTACCCATGATCGAGCATGTACCGCGGGATTTCGTGTGCTGCTTTGGCCGGCGTGGTCGAACACCCGACGACGGCGATGGTCTCCAGGGACAGAATCTCGCGGAGTTTTTCGTCACTCTGGACTGGCATACCGCCTGTACTGCTGGCCAGTAGTAAAGGATATCTCATACTGCCGGCCGTATCACGTGCCGGGGGTGTTCGAGTCCACACCGGACAGTTGCACCGACACGTCGCAGTTCTCGTCAACCTCGACGACGCCGTCGAACAGTTGTTTCAACGTGTTCATCGTCTCAGCGTCGTGTGCCGTCGACTCCACGAGGTGAACCCCGAGCGCGTCGGCGTCCTTGATGCGGCTGGTGAACACGTGCATGAACCGGAAGACGGTCTGCAGGTCCGAGTAGATCAACAGCGTCGAGAGAGAGTCGAGCGCGACGCGGTTCTGTCGGCCGCGGCCGCCGCCGTAGAACTCTTCGACGAACTCGGAGAACTTGATCCCGATACCGGTCATGTCGACCGGCGAGGAGGCGTACTTCACGGTGGCGGTATCCGACGCGGACTGACCCTGGTGTCGTGTGACGGCGTCGACGACACCGACGTCTATCCCCTCTGCCTCGGGATCGGGGAGCAGCGACTGGAAGTCGGTCAGGATCCTGTCCGAACTGTCCCGCGTCGTGACGATGACTGATCCCTCTCCGTTCGCCACACCGTGGGCGAGCACCTCGAACACCAGGCGCCGCTTCCCCGACAGGGGTGGGCCGGACACGAGGATGTTCGTTCCGGGTGCTACCGTCGCGTCATCGAACTCCGAACCGAGGTCGTACATTGTCAGCTAGTGTCACCGTTCCCCAGCCGCCTGTCACATATCTACCGGGGCGTGGTATAATGCTTTTCGTGTGCCCGGACGGATCCGAACAAACATTAATAGTGATTGCTGTAAATGGCTTACAGCAATCACTATGAGCAGACTGTCTCAACCGATCCACACAGTCAAATGCTCCACCCAAAGTACTCCGGAGAATTGGTTTCATATCAATTCTCACTCATTTTCTAAGGCCGAAGTGCTACCAGTCCCGCGGGGCCGACGACGAAGGTACGGCCGGCCGCGATAACCGGTGACGCATACTCTATGGCGTGCACGGACGAGAGCCGCCATTGTTCGCGGTCCGGGCCGAGAAAGCCACCGGCTTCCCTGCGGAAGAGACGGACATCCCCAGTCACAACGAGCACACCCTCGGTAGTCACGACCGGTGCGGCCGTGCCCTCGCTGGGGAGATGGGCCTGCCACGTCGTCTCGCCGGTCTCGGGATCGAGTTCGTGGAGGTCACCTGCGGCAATGTAGAGATTGCCGTTGGCGGCCGTCGCGGCCCCGGCACGACTGTGGAGGTTGCGCCGCCAGCGGACCTCCCCGGCGTGATCGACAGCGACAGTCTCCTGATGGCCGGTCTGCACGACGCCACCCTCATCGACCACCGACGGCGCGTACGCCGTATCAACGGCGACACGCCACTGTTCCTCCCCGGAGTCGGCGTCGAGTTTCACGAGGGCGTTCCGGTCGGCCACGTACACGCCGTCGGCGGTGACGGCAGGTGCGACCTGCGTTGCGGTGGAATCTCCGAGGTTGTACTCGTCGTAGATGAGTGGATTAAGCGATTGTCGCCAGCGCTCGGTGCCGTCGGGTGCGAGGCGAACGCACGCGGTGGCACTCCGAGCATACATGTCGTTTTCAGCGATCGTGACGCCGTAGGTCCGTCTGTCTCCGACGCGGACTGTGCCGAAGACTTCGCCGTCGGCAAGCGAGAGGACAGTGACGAACGCGGGTGCCGGGTCCGGGCCATCAGTTTTCCTCGCCAGAGTTATCGCCCAGGACACTGCACCCGGCGAGCGTACTTGCCGTCGTAGCTCCGAGGCCCGCGAGGACCGCACGACGTGACGGATGGCTTCCAGACGATTCAGAGCCTGACGGCTCTGTGCGTGCCGGATCACTCTGCGTGATGGAGGGGGAAAGGTGAGCGGGGGACACTGGTCTGGCGTTCGCCCAGCCCTGAGAAGGCTCTTGTGTCTCACTGCTGCTCGATTCGTGGTCATGAGATACTGTCGGCTATAACTTCGTGAAGATATTGGATCCCACGGGCGTATAACCCAGCATGGGTAGACGTTCGACCTTTACCGGAGGATCCCGTTTGGTGAGCCATGACATCCGACGCTGACCCGGCAACGCTTGCCCGTCAACTGCACGACGCCTACACGCATGGGAAGCCGACGTCTGCCGGGCAGTTTGCCGGTCTGACCGTCGACGAGGGCTACGCGATCCAGGAGGCGTTCCTGTCTGCGCGGCTTGAGGCGGAGGGGCCAGCCGTCGGGTACAAACTCGGGTTCACGAACGAGACAGTCCAGCAGGAGTTCGGGGTTACAGAGCCAGTGTACGGCCGCGTGCTCGCGGCCACAGTCGATGTCGACCAGATCCAAACGGCGGGGCTTATCGCGCCGCGAGCCGAACCCGAAATCGTTGTTCGACTGGGCAAGCAGTTACCGGGTGCCGCCTCCCAGGACGAGATCAAGAATGCTGTCGCGGCCGTCGCCCCGGCTATAGAGATCGTCGACACCCGGACGGGAAGCTGGAATCTCGCTCCTGGGCTCGCTGTTGCGGACAATTCCCTCGCCGCCCGATTGGTCACTGGATCCGAACAGGCGCTGTCCGAGGTGGAACCGCTGACGGGCGTTCAAGTACGGCTGTCGACGCCCGACGTCAAGCGGACCGGCCGTGGATCGGCGGTGCTCGGCGATCCGCTCCAGGCTGTCGCGTGGCTTTCCCGGACCCTTGGAGAGCCTCTTGGGCCGGGGACGTTGGTGTCGACAGGATCTCTCACCGGAACCGTACCCGTCCGGAACGACAAGCGCGTCGCAGCGTCATTTTCGGGACTGGGCGACGTGTCCATCCAGCCGGCGTAATTGTGCTTACCGCCCGTGTAGCAGTCTCACTCCCATGGCCCCTGATGTCTCCAACAAATCCTGTGGTCTCATGGATCGGAACCGCTGTGCGCCCTCCATCTTACACGAATCCACCTGACAAAGATCAGATATGGCGATTTCGCCAGTGCGCGACTCATAGTGATTGCTGTAAGCCATTCCCGGATCGACCGCAGGACGCGACACGGTCGAAACGATAATTCGGTACAGCAATCACTGTGAGTTGAGGTATTTCTCGACTGGCTTGTAGATGAGAACGACACCTTCAACTTTTTCCCGCTCAGACATGGTTACACGCCCTGTGAACGGCGATTTCGTGGCTTGCGCCCCGGTTCAACTTGGCTGGGGTGGAGTGAGGCATTTCCATTGTCTTGCTCCAGAAGCCCCAAATAATCGCCAGAGGGCGGCCCACACATCATATTACTGATGGGTGGGGTGGCAGAGCGGCCCATTGCGCCTGCCTTGAGAGCAGGTGTCCGAGAGGACTCCTGGGTTCGAATCCCAGCCCCACCGCGTCTGCTCCGAGCACGGTCGCGAGGAGCGACGCGTC
>CAYYHG010000079.1:0-13447 GCA_964471665.1 uncultured Halobacteriales archaeon
AACCGCTCGGCGCCGCCGCGGGCGCGGGTGCTCATGACCGCGAGGTCGGCCCCGACCTCCGTCGCGTACTCCGTGATGACTCGCGCGGGGCTCCCGACCTCGACTGCGACGGTCGCGTCGACGTCCTCGGGGGCGTGCTTCTCGAGGAGCCGTCGGGCTGTGGCCGTCCGTTCGCGCTTCCGGCGGTCGAGTTTCGCCTCGTCGCGGCCTGCGGTCCCGAGGCCGCTGGAGAGTTCGACAATCGACAGCACGTGCACCGTGGCGCTGTACCGCTCGGCGTGGCTGAACGCGTGTGCGGCGGCGTCGGTCGTCGCCTCGCTGCCGTCTGTCGGGAAGAGGATGGTGTCGTACATCAGTCGGCTCGTGGGTCGGTTGCTTCGGGTATCATTTCGATCACTGTGGGTGGGCTACTGATGGCGGGCGATGAGCACTGCGTCGGCGACCACGTCGTGGCCGATCGGGACGAGCTGGAACACTCCGCCGAGCACGAAGATGTTGGCAGCCACGAACCCTGCCAGCGGTCCGAAACTCGCGGCCAGCAAGGCGAGTGTCACCAGTCCGGTGGCGGCGTAGACGAGTCGCTCCTGCTGGCGTATCTGTGGACTCTTCCAGTTGTACAGTCCCGTCACGAGGTAGCCGATTCCCATCACCGCCAGCCACGGGTGCCAGTACGCGTACGCGAGGAGTCCCGAGGGGAGCGTTCCGGCGAGGGCGGCGACATTGACCGCGGTCGCGGCCACGTTGAGCCCGCCCCACACCAGCCAGACCCGGTTGCGCCGGACGGTCGGTGCGGTGTAGGTCACGCCGACGAAGATGATCCCGCCGGTCAGGACGACCCACGTGAGGACGATCGACTGGACCAGCCCGACCGGGGCAAGGCCGGGGTTCTGGCTGAACAGCCAGGAGAGTCCCCAGCCGAGCACTCCCTCGAGGAAACCGAACAACAGCAGTCCGTCACCGGGGAGCGGCGGGGTCAACAGCCGACGGAAGTACCGTGACAGGGCGACGCTGGACCGGCGGGCGCGGTCGACCGCCCCCACGAGTTCACTCGACACGACTGCCCCACACTGGTGGCAGCCGGCCGGCGGGGTCGGTCGTCTGCAACTGACGGCACATTGCCCGTGCTATGGGCCAGCACGGCATAACCCCACGGATTTGCACGCCACGTCTCGGAGGGTCTTCGCCTGGCCGATGCTCAGGACGCCGGACTTGAGTCCCTTCACCTCGTGGAGCGTCCGTAACAAGTATTGGTCGTCGCAAGCTATGGTACACCAATATCCAGTCGGAATTATTATGCTCTCTCCGTTGTCTTCGATACAGGACCCACGTCACCGCGTATGGAGACCGACGTCCCGCGTGGCGGTCATCGCGGAACTGCTCCCGAGTACGCGGACGGAGTCGACGTCCGGACAATCACCAGTCCCAAACAGATGAGCGTCGAAGGCCTCTGTCAGATCTGCGAGACAGCCCCCATCGAGCACCAGTGTTCCCGGTGTGGTGCACTCGTCTGTCCCACGCACTACGACACGGAAACCGGCCTGTGTACCGACTGCGCTGCTGCACTGGACAGCACGCGGGCAGAGTGATGACTCGGTGATGGCTTACAGCAATCGCTATGAGACTCCCACGGAGGAAACCGGGCTGTAAACGGCGTAGAGGATGTCATCGGACGAGCGTCACCGGAACCGACGCCCGACGCGCAACGATTTCGGCGACGCTCCCGAACACGGGTCGTCTTTCCTCCGTCCGTCCGTGTGCTCCGAGCACTATGTGGTCGACACCCTCCTCGTCGGCATACTCCACGATGATTCGCTTCGGATCACCGATGTCGGACGCGGTGGATATCTCGCGGTCGTACTCCGCAGCGACTTCCCGGGCTCTTTCGAAGAGTTGCTCCGAGACCTCCTCGGCTCGTTCGTACCACTCGTCGGATCCCAGCAGAGGTTCGTACGAGGTCTCGAAGTCCGGATTGGCCCCGTAACCGGGCTCGAAGAGATCCGCCACGTGGAGCACGGTGATCGAGGCGTCCGGAAATTCTGCGAGCGCGTGCCGGAGCGCTCTGTGCGACAGGAGCGAGCCGTCGATCGGGACCAGAACGGTCTTGCTCACGCGTCCACCTCCCGGACGGTGTTCTCTTCGGACGGTTCCGGAACGGGCACGCCTCCGAGGGCCGCTGTACCCAGACTCATCGCTAGCTCTTGACGGCAGTCAAACGAGGGCGTTTCGGTGATTCCAGCCCACTGAGAATCCGATCTGGAGAGACGACCGCTCCGGTCGGGGACTCGTCCCGTATACGACAGTCCCCATCAGGCCATGGACCGTCCGGGATCACTGGGTCCGTAGAACTGGCCGTGGAACCCGTACGGCAGACGATGGGGCAGAACTGCCCGCGCCCGTTCGGTCAGTGTCTCCGCGTCGAGACAGAGAAGCACCGACCGTTCGGTGTGGCCGTCGAGCGCGAGCGAGAGCAAGACGCCATCGTCCTCGGCCGCTGGCGACGGCGCAGGAACGAACAGCGGCTCGCCGGGATAGAGATCGGGTTCGGACCACCGGCAGGTTGTCGGCCCGGCAAGGTCGACCTTCGCGATCGCCGTCGGGAGGCTCCCGTAGTCGGTTGCCGCCAGATACGCGTAGCGGTACGCTCGGCCGTTGTACCGGCTGTAGTGGATGGTCGGGAACTCGACCGGGCCGCGGAGCAGGCACTCGCGCTCCGCGCGGCCGTCGCCGAGCGGGAGGCGGAACCGAACGAAGTCGCCCCGCGGGAGTTCCGGATCGGCACTCCGGAGATTCGACAGCGTCAGTTCCGTGATGGCGGTCGCGTCGGGGAACGCCACGCAGTCGACGACGACCGCGTCGTCGTCCTCGTGGGCGTTGGCAAAGTGATAGACAAAGAACGGCTCCGCCCGGACGGCGGCGACGTGCTCGCCGGTGTCGCGGTCGAGAACGTGGAACCGCGGTGGCGCCTCCCGGGGTTCGATGGCGTCGAGAAACGTCGCCCCGCGAGGCACGCCCAGCAGGAGCCGGCGGAAGTTGACACCGAACGGCGCTGCGGGGATGACGGCGTAGTGTTCGGTCAGTGCGAACGCGTGAACGTACGGCGGACGCGCACCGAAGACGAGTCGACTGACCGGGTCCGGCTCGGCGCCGTTCTCGCGGCGAAACAGCGTGTACGTACACTCGCGGCCGAACTGTGCGCCCAGCCCCCACTGGATCCCGTTCTCGACGTGGGTGTGTCCGAGCGTGATGTCGGCGTCCAGCCCGGCGGTGAGGTCCCGTCGGCCCGTCGTCTCGAGTGTCGCGGGATCGATCTCGATCCCGACCGGGCTCTCGGTGACGGCGTAGAGCGCCCCGTCGCGTTCGACGACGCCGATCGAAGGGTTGTCCTGGAGCGCGCCCGTCAGCGCCCGATACACGCGCGTGAACACCGAGCCATCAGCGGGTGTGCCGGGCAACGACCGCCGGACGCGCTGCTCGTCGCGGGCGACGCGGAAGTCGGCGCTCCGGACGAAGCGGTTCGTGTAGCGGACGGTCCCGTCGTCGAACCGGATCCCGCGGAGCATCGCCAGCGCGTCGAACCAGTGGTCGAGCGACGTCTCCCCGACCTCGAACTGTCCCGGGCCGTTGGTGAGGAACGTCCCGTCGAGCCAGTCCGGGAACGGGTCTGTGACATCGAGGACGACATCCTGGAGTTCCTCGCGCTGTGTCTGGAATCCGAGTTGCCACGAGTGTTCCATAATCGAATGTTGTTTGGCACACGTATTACGTTAACCGGGAGCACCCTCACGAAGAGTGTCGTCGCTGTCCCGGTCCTGTCCGACTCCGGAGACACGATCAACGTGCCCGGGCAAGCAAAACCGGATCAATCAGCCGTGACGCTCCGCGGGTCGACGAGTCCCGCCGAGCGAACGCAGCCGACCACCGCGTACACGAACGGGGTGTCGAGGAGTGCGATCACCAGCTTGAGAACGTACTGCCCGACGATCAGTTGCAACAACACCGAACCGGGCAGCGCCTCCCCGGTCCCGAGCGCTGCTGGCACCGCAAAGAACGCGATGACGACGAAGATGGTCGTGTCGATCAGCTGGCTGGTGCCCGTCGAGCCGAGGTTCCGCAGCCACAGACGCTCGCCGTCTGTGTAGTCGCCGATCGCGTGGAAGGCGATGACGTCCCAGTTCTGACTCACGACGTAGGCGGCGAGACTCCCGAGCACGATGTTCGTACTCGGTCCGAGCACGGTCTCGAAGGCTGCCGGATCGACGCCCGCCGGGGATCCGGGCGCGGCGATCGCCAGCCACACCAGCGCGAGCAACACGAAGTTCATCCCGAAGCCGACGTTGACCATGATCTGGGCCGGACGCCGCCCGTACAGTTCGGCGTAGCAATCCGACGCGAAAAACGTCACCGCGTACGCGAGGACGCCAGCCGGGACGAGCACCGACGCCCCGACGACCGGCAGCGACGCCGGGAGCGGGATTGCCAGGAGTTTCACCGCGATCAGCTGGGCTGTGATCAGGGAGGTGATGAACAGCGCAGCCAGCGCGATCTTCGGTGCGTCCGACCCGGCACTACTCATTCTCGAGCCTCCCGTGTCGTGCGTCGATCTCCTCGAGGATGTCCAGGTCCTCGAGCAGTTCCCGCGGGACCTCGACGCTCATCTCGGGCATATCCGGAGAATATCCAGAGAGTACGTTTCAGCACTTCGATCGAGCGTGTGTTCCTCGTGCTGGCCCGGTCGGAAAACCGACCCAGTTTATTCCGCTGTGCTCCGTACGACCGGACATGGCAGATCGACGCGGACTTTTCGGCGGCGTCCTGCTGGTCGCGGGTGCGCTCCCGCTCGCCCTGATCTACGGGTTTCACCCGATCGGGTATCTGGGTGCGGGACTCGCCCTGTTCGGCCTGGTCGTGAGTTACGGCGCCTGGCAGGTCGACGCGTAAACTACCCTGCCCTACTTCGCTCATCCACGGAGGGGTTCGCTCGTTGAGGGCAGGGCTTTGACGTGGACTCCCGTTCGGGCCCAGTATGGGCACGGGGAGGCCCGGCTCCCCGTCTAAGGGGCGTCGGTGCTTACGCGTTCACGGTCATGGTCCCGCCATTGAGCGCGACGTCTACGGGTGCGCCTCCGCCGCCACCAGTCTGGGTGCGACGGAGTAGCCGCCGACAACACCGTACTGCCACGTTCTTTGCGGCGTTGTAATCGGCGTGGTTCTGGTAGCCACACTTCTGGCAGGCAAACGTCTCCTGGTCCGGCCGGTTGGCCTCGTGGGTGAACCCACAACTGCTGCATCGCTGGGACGTGTAGTAGGCTGGCACCGTCTTCGCCTGTGGACTCCGCTCCAGTTCTTCGACCTCAATGCCGTGTGCGGTGGCCTTGTACTCGACGTACTCGTAGAGACGGTTGAATCGCCAGCGGTGATGCCACGTCGCCCCATGACACCGCCTACGGATGTCGGTCAAGTCCTCAAACGCTATCACCGAACAGTCGTGTTCGGTCGCTTCCGCGACGATCTCGTTTGCGACGATGTGAAGGTACTGTTTGTAGTACGCTGTTTCTTTCGTGGAGACGCGCTGGAGCGTCCGATGAGCTTCTTGTGTGCCGGTTTGCTGGAGGGCAGCCCGTCGCTGTTGGAACTCGCGGTGCCAGTGGTCGAGTTCGTCACCCGTCCAGAACCGTCCAGTCGAGGCAACTGCGAGGGTTTCGACGCCGAGGTCGATCCCGAGGACTGTGCTGTGCTCGGGGACAGCGGCGTCGTTGTTCCCGTTACGAGTTTCTTCGTCGCTGCGTTTGAAGCCGATGTGGAGCCAGAACTCGTCGTCGAACGGTTTGTAGTGGAGCGTGCTGGTGCGAAACTCCCACTCGTCGGTGCCGAGATACTCTTCAAACGGCGTGCCAGCCTCGTCTTCGGGGAGAACGTAGTCGGCTTCGATCCGGCCATCCACGGTCGAGAGTGAGACGGACTCGTCGTGGAAGGTCGCGGCGCGTTTGTCGTAGCGAGCGGTGTCAGCGGTGAATTCGGGTTGGCTCGTGTGTTCGTTCTTTTTCAGGCGTTCGACACCGCTTTTGACGGCTTCGACGGCCTGGAAGATGGCTTGCTGGACGAGGTTGGCGGTCAGGTCGTGCTCGGCTTTCAGGTCGTGGTACAACTGATCTTTGACAGCGTACTTGGCGGTTTTCTTGTACCCGCCATCATTCCAGCAGTACTCGCTAGTCTCGTTGGCGCAGTGTTTGTACTGGTCGATGGTTTCCAGAAGTGCGTCCCTATCGCTGTCGGCCACGATGAGTTTGACCGGCAGCGTTCGACGCACCTCCATGATTGTTTCAAAGAAATATATTTACTCAAATTCTTTTATTATATAGTGGGAGAGTTGACTGGGAGATACTGCGGGGAGATTGCGAGGAGGGGTGACGCGCTCCTCCCCTCCCTACTGCGCTGCGTGAGAGACGATCGTCTCTCTGTGCTGCTCGTTGAGGAAGGGGGCTCCGCGCTACTCTATGCTGAAACAGAGACCCTCGAATCGAGCAGTGTTCCCGTGCTGAACCGGGACGGACCGCGAACGTCGAACGGCACAGGTTGTCGCCCAGCGGACCTGGATCGACGGATTGGGCTTTCTCCGAGACAACGATCGCCGCGTAGCCAGTGGGCGTTCGATACCCAGGTACGGCGCACGACACCTGGTTTAGTGTAGCGTACATGAAACATTTGTAGACGGGAGCAGAACGACGAACTGCAATGCATCCCACAATCGTCAGCAAGAGAATCGAGACGGAGCCGGCAAGCGTGTCAGTCCCGAGTACCGGGGGTGACTGAGATGGGCGAACTCGTCGACGGAGAGTGGGTTGACGCTCCCGAGCGGGGCCACGACAACCAAGGCTTCGGTGAGTGGGTCAGAGATCCGAGAGACTACCCGGCTGCGAACTACCCCGCAGAATCGGGGCGGTATCATCTCTACATTTCCCGTGCGTGTCCGTGGGCCCACCGAACGGCACTCGTGCGTCGACTCAAAGGACTCGAAGACGTGCTATCGATGGACATCGTCGACCCGGTACGGCGAGACGACGGCTGGGAGTTCACCGCCACAAAACAGATCTGTACGCCTGACTCGGTCAACGGATTCGACTATCTTCGGGGGGTGTACACGGCGGCAGACCCCACGTACACAGGTCGTGTGACCGTTCCCGTCCTCTACGACACGGAGACAGACACGATCGTCAACAACGAGTCGGCCGACATCGCCCGCATGCTGGACCGCGCGTTCGAGACACAGGCCACCCGCGATGTCGACCTGTATCCCGAGCAGAAACAGGCGGAGATCGACGCGATCATCGGCGACATCCACAGCGACATCAACCTGGGGGTGTACAGGGCGGGGTTCGCCGACAGCCAGACCGAGTACGAGCGCGCAGTCAGCGAACTCTTCGAGGCTCTCGAGCGATGGGACGACCTCCTCGGCAGTCGACGTTTCCTCGCCGGCGACGAACTGACCCTCGCCGACGTGTTCCTCTTTCCGACGCTCTACCGATTCGACGCGGTGTACCACACGCACTTCAAGTGTACCATCCGGCGGCTCGTCGATTTCGACCATCTCTGGCCGTACGCCCGGGAACTCTACCAACTCCACGGGGTTCGGGAGACGTGTGTGATGGATCACGTGAAAGAACACTACTACCGAAGCCACGAGGATATCAACCCGACCGGATTCGTCCCGGTCGGGCCCGACAGCGACTGGTCGGCTCCCCACGACCGCGACCGGCTCGGAGGAACACTCCCCGAGCCCGTCACCTCGATTACCCGGTCGTAATGCCCGCTGACAGTCCGGCGGAGCCGCCTCCAACGATCAATACGTCACGACTGGTCGGATCCGTCGTATCCTCTCGTCGGGCCTGCAGTCGAATATATTTCAGACAGAGTATACGATACCAGGTGTAGTCGAGGAAACTACCGGCACGGTATCGCCGGGAGAGTTCGCGAGCAATTCAGTATTCGGGTCGTTGCGCCTGGATGACCGACGCCAGGTGCTGGTTTTCGTCTGCGAGGAGTTCAGTCAGGTCGTCGGCGGTGATGATCCCCACGAGTTCGTCGTTCTCGTCGCAGACGGGCAGCCGACGCACGCCGTTCTCGCTCATCACCTGTGCGGCCTCGTAGAAGCCAGCGTCGGGACCAACCGCACACAGGTCCGACGACATTACGTCCTCGGCAGTCTGGTCGGTCGAAGCGGTCTCCTCGGCGAGCACGCGAGTGGTCAGATCGCGGTCGGTGACGATCCCGGTCGGAACATTGTCGCTCGTGACGACGACGCTCCCGACGTTTTCGTCTCGCATGTGCTGGGCGAGCTCGGGGACCGCTGTTTCGGGACTGGCACTGACGACGCTACCGCGGGCAAGGTCCTCGATTGGCATTTTTTTCGCCTCCGTGTAGATCATGGTCGAGCGATCACGTATATCGGCAGGTATCTTCCCGGGAGCTTGGAATTTCCCTGAGCATTTATTATGAGGATTGATCGGGTGTACCCCTGAATTCGGGTCCTTCATCGTCGTGCTCGCTTTCGCCGCCGCACATCCCCACTCCCCACTCCCGACGCCGACCAGCGTCAGGAGAATTCATAATAAACGCTTATTCACAACCCGTGCAATGAGGTGGGTATGGAAGATATTTTCGTGGGACAACTCATGTCCTCACCAGTACAGACAGTCGCACCCGACACGCCGGTCCACCAGGGAGCACAGACAATGCTCACCCAGGACATCGGGTCGCTGGTCGTCGTGGACGAGGACGACCAGCCCAGAGGGATCCTGACTTCGACCGACTTCGTGCGACTCACTGCCGACCAGGCGTCGACTGAGACCACCCGCGTCGCAGAGTACATGAATGCGGTCAACACAACCGCGACGGCGGACGAGCCGATTCAGGCCGCCGCCGATCGGATGATGGACAATACCGTACACCACCTCCCGGTCGTCGACGAACTGGAGGGCGTCATCGGTATCCTCACCACGACCGATCTTACAGCGTACCTCTCACACGACTGGAGGCCGAGTCCGTCCTGACGGTGACGGCTGTGATTCAGTACGGGATCGACCGCGCGAACGCAGGCGATCGACCCGGCACACAGCCAGAACCGTCACTATGTCACACGAGAGAGGGCACGCAGCGGACCTCCCGAAACGGCGGTGTCTGGCGCATCCTCGACGCTGCCGGCATTCCGACAGGACCCGCCGTTGTCTCTTTCGGGCACCAACAACTGCATTCGCATATGTGTACAAGTGTTTTATAAACTCTACCGGTTGTTACTAGGAACTCGGCACGGAGAGGCTGGCGACCGACCTCTGATCCGGACGCGTCGACGATGGGAGGGACAAATGCAGGACGCTCCACGCCGGGGTCATCGTACTGGTGGTTGCAAAACACCGGTCTCTCTCGACGGAGTCGGCGTCAAAAGAGAGCCGTCTCTGTCGTTGTCTGCACAGTGCCGGTCACGAACTCTGTGACCGGGTCCCAGCTGTGCGTCCGAACAGTCCCGTCGGGCCACGACGGGACACCCATCAGATTCGGTGTTACACATACCGAAACTAGCCGACTGGAGAGGCACGAGCCGATATACCGAACCCGTAACCGAACTGGGTACGTCCGTCGGCATACACCGCTCTCTGTTGATCGATGGCCGACAAGTTACAATCATACTTTTGTAATATGTATCCCGTGTCGCGTCCGAACGACCGGGGTCGAGTAGACGGACGGATCAGTGTCCCGCGTTCCGGAATATGAAACGAACTGCCGAGACAGAACGTGCTCGAGACGGTCACAGACCGCGGGACAGGAGGCGATCAATCGTAGACGGCGTTTTGAACCTGATTGGCTTCGACGTAGTCCCAGTTGTACGTGACACCGAGACCCGGACCGGTCGGCACCTCCACTGTTCCGTCGTCGTCGACACTGTCTATGCGGTCGGTGTACCCGTCCGTATACACCGGATATTCGGTGTGGGGTGTCCGCGAATCGGGGTGGACGAGCCCGAGTTCGTAGAAGTTCGAGTTACGGGTCGCTGCCATACAGTGTCGCTGTGCAGGACCGGCGAGGTGGTACTCGACGTCGGTCCCGTGTGCTTCTGCGGCCCGGGCAATTTTCATCGCTCCGGTGATTCCGCCGTCCCACTCGGGGTCCGCTCTGGCGAAGTCCGTGGCGTTGCCGATGACGAACTCGGTGGTCGCTTCCACGCCACGCACCAGTTCCGTGAGAAGAAGGGGGGTCTCGATCATCTCCCGGAGCTTCCGGTGGCCGTGCTGGGACCGTCCTCCATCACTGTACGGATCCTCGTACCACAGATACCCGTATTCGTCACACGCTTTGCCGACTCTGAGGGCGTCCGCGAACGTCTCGTGTTCACACACCGGGTCGTGCATCAACTGCATGCGATCCCCGACCCGTTCGCCGACCGTACGGATCAGTTCGATCTCCCGGTCCACGTCGACGGTCGCTTCGCCACACCACGGGTGGGTTTTGAACGCTGGATAGCCGTAGTCGCGACACGTCTGTGCGAACGACGCGAATGCCTCCGGCGAGTCGAAGCCACTCTCGCTCCCCGCAAAGTACGTGGACGCGTACGCGGGCAGTCGGTCCCGATACGTTCCCAGTAGCTCGTGAATCGGTGCGTCGTAGACTTCGCCGGCGAGGTCCCAGAGGGCGATGTCGATGAGCCCGAGTCCCATCTGGTCGTACTTCCGGAGCACTTCTCGCAGGGCGTTCCAGTGCTTTTCCCGTTTCAGCGGGTTCTTGCCCACCAGGTAGCTGGCACACGGTTCGATTTGCGTGACAGCCGGCCTGTTCCCGCCGATGTACTCGCCGGTGACACCGATGTCGGTGTGGATACGAATCCCGTGGGCCGTCCGTTCGTAGGTCTCTCCGGGAGCGTAGACGAGTTTCTGGGTCGTCGTGTCCTGACGGACGCCCTCGACAGGGTAGGTGAACGACACGACTTCGATCTGCGTGATCTCTGGAGACACTGGTTCTCACACTCCCCTGACCGGGTCTCGATGTCTGGAGCGCATACAGACGAACTCTGTCGCCGGGCATAAATAACTGCGGTTGGCCCCCGCTTTCCCCGGCGGTCGTGGGGACCGGAAACGGCCTCGAGTGAGTACGACCGAAAGTTGAATATGGGGCGGCACGCAAACGTGAATCACCCATGATACACGCGACAGGACCGATGCTGACCATCGATGTCGGCGCGCGAGACGCCCACGAGACCGACATCGACGACGAGAGCGAGGCGTTTCTGGGTGGTCGCGGTCTCGCGACCAAACTGGCCCACGACCGGATCCCGTTCGACGCCGACCCGCTGGGTGCGGACAACCGTGCCTACGTCTCGACCGGTCCGCTCCAGCAGTCCCAGATGTCCTTTACCGGCCGTATGAACATGACCGCGCTGTCACCGCTCACCGACGGTCTCGTCTCGTCGAACGCCGGTGGCTATCTCTCGCGTAACTTCGCGGGGACGGGCCACCCGGTCGTCGAACTCCGTAGCCGCAGTGACGAGTTGCTCGCCGTCCACGTCACCGACGACGGGGTGACCTTCGAAGCGGTTCCCGAACTGGCCGAAGCTCACGTCCCCGAAATCACCGAGGAGATGAGTGACCGGCACGGCCTCGAGTCGGAGAATCTGCTCGCGATCGGTCCGGCGGGCGAAAATACGGTCCGGTTCGCGAGCGTGATGACCTACGACTCCCGGGCGTTCGGGCGGGGCGGCCTCGGGGCGGTACTGGGCGCGAAAAACGTCAAGGTCGTCTCCTTCGAGGGCGACTCCCAGCCACAGGTCGAGTTGCCCGACGACCCCCAGGGGCGGATCCACCGCGAGGCGGCGACCACTGACGACATGATGAAACGGCAGGGAACGACGGCAGGCACTCAGTTCATCAACGACAACTTCTCGCTGCCGACCCGCTATTTCTCGGAGATGTCCTTCGAGGACGTCGAGGAGATCAACGGCTACGCAGTCGAGGACAAAAAGTACAAGAAAGCGGCCTGCTCGATGTGCGCCTTCGCGTGCAAGCTCCCGACCCGCGACGAGGACACCGGCGTCGAAACCGAGGGGCCGGAGTTCGAGACGGTGATGTCGTTCGGAAGCAACCAGGGCGTCGACGACATCGTCGACGTGATGCAGGCAAACGAGCTGTGTGACCGGCTGGGGATGGACACCATCAGTGCTGGGGTCACCGTCGCCGCCTACCTGGCCGCAGAGGACGAGTTCGGGAACGCAGAACTGGTCCAGCGACTGGTTCCCCAGATCGCCCACCGCGAGGGCGTGGGCGACCTGCTGGCCGAGGGTGTCGGCCGGGCACATTCGGAGCTGGGCGTCGACAACTGGAGTGTCAAGGGACTCGAGTTTGCCGCCCACGACGGCCGGGTGCTCCACGGACAGGGCCTGTCGTACGCGGTCGCCAACCGGGGTGCCGACCACATGTACGGCAACATGCTCAACCCGGAGTACGGCGGCGTCGTCGACCCGGAGGGCCTCTCGCCCGAGAAAGTAGAGATGCTGATCCACCGCGAGAACAAGATGGCTGTCCGCGACAGCGGAGTGATCTGTGCGTTCGGGATGGGCGACTACGTGACCGAAGACGACATCGCAGCACTGTTCGAGACCGACTGGGACCGACTCGACGAACTGGGCAGCCGGGTGATCGACCTGGAGCGCCACTTCAACAACCAGCGCGGGCTCGACCGGGCACAGGATCGTCTGCCCTACGAACTGCCGGGATTCGAAGACGCACTGGAGCGCTACTACGACCTGCGCGGGTGGACGGACCGGGGGACAGTCCCGGCGGGTGCCGACAGTTCTGTCTCCGCTGCTGATTGATACTGTCGGCTATAACTTCGTGAAGATATTCGGCATCCCGGGGTGCCAATACTGCTCACGGGCTTATAGCCGACAGTATGAACACGCCCGCTCACGCGCGGCGCGATCCGCCCATGATCGAGGGTGTCAGACGGACCGTGTCTCCGTCCGAGAGGGGAGTAGTGAGCCCATCGAGTTGGCTGACGTGGCGTTTGTTGACGGTAACGACCACCGAGTCCTGCAGGGTTCCATCGTCGGCCAGGAGTGACCCGCGGAGGTCGTCTCCATCGGTCCCGGTCGCTGCGTCGAGCGCGTCGACGAGGTCGGCTACCGTCGCACCCGCTGGGAGTGTCTGGGTGACCTCTTTGTCCCCAGCGACGTCCCGGAGCGGCCCGAAGAACACACACGTGACATCCATGACCGCCGGTAGGTGGTCGACCGTGATCAATCCACCTACTCGAGCCAGACACTGTCGACTGTTCCCTGGTCATACTGTCGGTTATAACCGCGTGAGCAATTTCGGCACCCCGGAGTAGAGAATATCTTCACGAAATTATAGCCGACAGTATCAGTCCGCTCGACAGAGCTACCCAGTCGCGTCCCCCCAGTAGCGAT
>CAYYHG010000080.1:0-6438 GCA_964471665.1 uncultured Halobacteriales archaeon
ACCTCGCGGAACTGTGTACCGGGTCGACCGCCTGCGTTCGCACCGGTGGACAGTTATACCGGTCGACGTAAGCTCTGATACTTTCAGCCGAGAACGTCCGGCTGAGAAGTATCAAAAGTTACGTCGACCGGTATACAGCAACCCGGATATCAAGACCCGTCGGGTGGTGCGGGAGTCGCGGTCACCGGTTCCGTAGGAGTCGGAGTCGGTTGCTCTGGCGGTTGGGGTGGCTCCGTCGGCGGTCCCGTCGCGCTCTCGGGCGGGAAGTCCTCGTTGAGGTCACCCGAGAGGAGAAACTGGAACAGGTTGCCGACGAAGACCTCGTTGTCGACGTCGTATACCTCCGATTTCTGGATGAACGTCGAGTCGGCGACGAACACCACGTTGTCGTTGCGGACGGCCGTCGCGTAGTCACCTTCGCGGCGCGTATCGAGGGTCCGGGTACCGTCGACGGCGGTGTACAGGACGGTAACGTCGTCAGCGGCCTGTTGGCTCTCGTCGACGACGACGTACCCACCCCGGTCGAAGCTGACCGTCTCGACGCCCTCGGTCAGCATGCCCGGAGCGCTCGGCGAGGCGTAGATACTCTTGAAGTTGTTGTCGTTGCGTTCGGAGTCCGTGTTGTAGAGCATCTCCGCACCGACCTGGAAGCCATAGGAGCGTGTCAGGTTGTCGGCACCGAACGAGACCGAAGAGGGGGCGCCAAAGAGCCCGAGAGCGGCCTCGACCTGTGTCGGTTCGCCGAGGACGACGACCCGTCCGCCTGCGTCGGTGTAGTTGCCCAGCGCGTTCCGTTCGCTCTCGGAGAACTGGCCGGTCGGCTGGACGATGAGCACGCCGTCGTAGTTCGACAGTACCTCGCCGTAGGAGTTTGCGTTGCTGCCGAACTGTCTCCCGTTGCTCTGGGTGTTGGTGCTGGCTCCGAAGTCGACGGTGTGACCGGACGCGAAGACCGCCTCGGCGATCGGTTCGATCTGGCCTTCCGACACCTGGTTGCCGTGTCGGGTATCGACGAGAATGCGCTTGGTCTCCCCAGTGTCGGCGTCGACCTCGATGTCACCCTCCTCCGGGTCGACCTCCTGGTTGACGTTCTCCGGCTGGAACTGTGCAGGTGACTGGCCGTCGACCTCCTCGCCGTCTGCCGGCTGATCGCCGCCGGTCGCCCCGACGACGACCGCTCCGCCGACTGCGAGGAGGAGTATGACGACGAACACGCCAATCAGTTTGAGTGGACTGGCGCTACTCATCGGTGGTCACCTCCACCGACGCGTTCTCGTAGGTGGCAGGCACGCCCCAGACGGCATAGTACCTGACGGGTTCGACGAACTCCACGCGCTCGGAGTTGTCGGTGTCGACGTAGACGACGTTGCCCTCGACCTGTTCGACGTCCTCGCCGGCGAACGGCAGTCCGAACGGCAGTCCCGGCTCCTCGAAGTACGTGACGTCGTACTGGTCGCCCTCGATGTCCTCGGACAGGTCGGCAGCGCGCTCGATTGCAGCGCCGAGATCACCGACTTCGTCGGCGAAGCCATTCTCGACGGCCTGCGTGCCGAGGTAGACGTCGCCGCTCGCGACCTCCTGTCGGGAGAGGTCGAGTTCGTCGTTCCGGTGGGTCATCACCGTGTTGACGAAGGCCGTGTTCAGCGTCTCGAGGTCCTCTCGGATGCCGTCCTTGCTGATCTGGGCCTTGTCGGGCCCTGACCGGACGAACGTCTCCTGTTGCTGGCTGGCCAGTTCGATCAGATCGATGGGTGCTGCGACGACGACGCCGATGCTCCCGACGTTCGAGCTCGGTTTGACGTAGATGTCGTCCGACGGGACGATTCCAAAGTACCCGCCGGAGGCGGCCGAGCCCTCGACGTACGCGACGACCGGCATCTCGCTCGCAGTGCGGTTGACCGCGAGATAGAGTTCCTCGCTGGCGTCGACCGGCCCGCCGGGACTGTCGATCCGGAGGACGACCGCGTCGACGGAGTCGTTGGTCCGCGCCTCGCGGAGATCCTCGGTCAACTGGTTGACGTTCGCGTCTGTAGTCCCACCACGGAGGGTCAGGACCGCGACGACAGAGTCCTCGTCGTCGGAATCCTGGACGGCACTCGAAACAGCGGGTGCCACTACGGCGGCAGTTACGACGGCGGCGGCGATGACGACGATGTACATCGCGACTGTCGACGCCGTCAGATTCTTGCTATCCAGCATGCGCCCTGTACTTGCGGCCTCTCAACTATAAAACCCGGCCGGTCGATCGGTACAATCGACCACCCAACCGGCCCGCCGCCGGACCACCACCGTATACGTGGGAGGGGGACGAACGGCCGACTGATGAGTTCGAGCGAGCGCATCGCGATCGTCGCCGGGACGTTCACGCCGGTCCACGACGGGCACCGTGCCCTGTTGCACACGGCGTTCCAGACAGCCAGTCACCACGGAACGGGCCCGGGACACGTCATCGTCGCGCTGACGTCGACCGACTTTGCCAAACGCACGCGGAGTGATCCGGCCCACGCGGATTCGCTCGGTCCCTTCGAAAAGCGCCGAGAGACGCTCGCTGCCGAACTCGAACGGATCGGCGGTGCGTACACGGCCTCCGACGAGATCATCCAACTGGAGGACACCCACGGGCCTGCGGCGACCCGCAAGGACATCGACGCGCTGGTCGTCTCCCCGGAAGGCAAGGCCCAGCACCGTGCCCACGAACTCAACGAGCGCCGCGTCGAAGAGGGGTGTTCACCCCTGGAGATCCACACTGCACCCTTCGTCATCGCCGAGGACGGCACCCGGATCTCCAGCACCCGCATCCGGAACGGGGAGATAGACAGTCACGGACAGATCCTCAGGTGACGACGCGGGTGTCCGAACAGAGCGCGGATTACTCGACGGATGTCGTACCCTCCGGAGACGTCGTTCCGTCGCCGTCGGACCCGTCCCGGCGCAGTTCCGCGTCGGTGAGCGTCCCGACCATCGACGCGAGTTCACGGATGGGGATCTGTCCGGGCGCGTAGGTACTCGGGTCACTCTCCAGTGGTGCGTACCCCAGTCGTGACCCGTACAGCGGCGCGACGGCCCGCGTGTGGCTGCCGACGCCGCCCATCGAGATTCCGGCGACGCACAACCCGTCGCTGGTCGCTGCGTGGACTGCCTCGAGCATCCGGAGCGTGTCCGAATACGACGTCGCGTAGGTGGCGACCTTTCCGACGTCGCCGTACTGGGTACTTTCCTCGAAGATGGCTGTCAGTGTGTCCACGTCGGGCGTCTCCTCGAAGTCGTGAAAGGAGACGACGAGTCCGACGTCGGTCTCGCGGAACTCCTCGAGGACCCAGGTCGTCCCGCGGACGGTCTCCAGTTCGATGTCGACCAGTTCGACCGAGTCGAACTCCGCGGCCTCGAAGAGCCGGTCCAGCCGCCCGGCGTCGGTCGCCTCGCCCCCGAACCACTTGCCCCTGTTGGTCGCAAGGATCGGGAGATCGCCGTCGTACCCGGACAGCTGCTCGACCGGATCGTCGGCCTTGTCCATGCGAAACTCGACTGCGTCTGCCACGTCCCGCACCTCCGGTTCCCGTGTGAGGTCGTTCGTCGTCGCCGCCAGCGTGAACCCCGCCGTTTTCATGCGAGAGCGTACCTCTCGGATCATCAAAAATGGTCGGTTGTAACGCGACACTTTTGTCGCTGTGTGGGCAAGGGCGGGTGGTGGCAATGACGAGCAGTTACCCCCACTGAGCCCCTTCTGATGAGAGCTCCCACCGAGCCACCTTCGACGCGACCCCGGTACGGACCGCCGCCGTTCTGTTCCGGATCGACCGCGGGACAACGCGTGGTCGGCCTGGAACATGCCGCCGGCAATCAGTATCAGAACGGAGCGTCGGGTCTCTCGTCGCCGGACACCTCGCCGGTGGCTCGCGTCACCGGCCCCTCCCAGGCAGAGAGGCCACCCCGGAGACTCTCGACGCGGCCGTCGAACCCCTCGTAGGCGGCGATCAGCCGCGCCGCCTTCACGCTCGCCTTGCCGTGCGGACAGACTGTGACGACGCGGTCTGCGTCGGCCACGTCCGCGACACCTCGGGCGAGGTCTGGGAGCGGGAGATTGACACTTCCGGGAATGTGGCCCCGTCGGTATGCGTCGGGCTGTCGGATGTCGACCACGAGCGGTGGGTCGTCCGCGAGCGCACCTTCCAGGTCCCTCGGCACGATCTCGCCATCCATGCCAGGTGGTGTGTCGTCCACCGACAAACAACTGTCGGGTCGCTACAGCAATCCGTCGGCCCGCGCGAGCAGGACACCCTCCATGGTAGCGTCGTTGGTGGGTTGTCGGCGAGCGACGTCGAGTGCCTCCTCGACGGAGACGCTCGTGACCGAGAGGAACTCGTTCGTGTCGCGGTCGACGCCGACGGGTTCGAGGCCCTCCGCGAAGACGATCCCCCGGCGGTGACGGAGCACGCCAGTCGCGACCCAGAAGTCCTCGAGCAGGGAGACCCCGGCCGGGTCGAAGCCGGTCTCCTCGCGGAGTTCGCGCGCGCCAGCCCCGGTAAACGACTCGCCGTCCTCGACGATACCCGCGGGGAGTTCGAGGTGCTGTTCGCGGACCGCCGGCCGGTACTGTTCGACCATCACCAGTTCGTCTCCGGTGACCGCGACCACCACCACTGCCGGCGGGAGCGCGGCCCAGTAGTACTCTTTCTCGGTGCCGTCGGGTTGCTCGACCCGGTCGTACCCCCCTTCGTACCAGCCAGTCTCGTACTCGACTGTCGAGTCCAGAACCGGCCAGTCGTGGGCGGCGCCGTCCCCGTCGGAACGGTCGGGAGCGTCGCCGCCCGCCCGGTTCCTGGGTGTATCGCGGTCAGGCATCGTCTCCCTGTCCGACCGCCAGACTGTACAGCCTTTCGTTCAGACCACGTCCCGATAGACGCGGCCAAAGGCCTGCCGGCGGAGTGTCTCGACGGCGGCGCGGCGTTCGTCCTGGAAGGTGGCTGCGACTGCCTCCTCGGAGAACGGCGGGGCGTGCCAGACGACGTGGGCGACGTGTTCGCTGCCGACCGCCTCGACCTCGTGGTCGGTCCCGGCCAGCCAGTCCTCGTACTCCGCTCGTGTGCCGATTCGGACGGCCAGCCTCGAGGCGAAGAGCGCGTCGCGCGCCGTCTCGATCACGTCGTCGGTGACCCGGCGGTCGTACTCCCCGGGGTCGAACTCCATCGCCTTCGCGACCTCCCTGACCACGACCTGTGCGGTCGGGCCGAGGCTCTCGTAGCGCTCGCGGGCCTCGGCGGCCGTCTCCGGTGCGAACGTCCCCTCAGTGTCCATGCGCAACCGTTGGACGGGGCGTGACTACTCGGTTTCGGACTCGTCGTCCGTCGCGTTCTCGTGGCGCCGCCGTGTCAGTTCCCGCGCCCGTTCGAGCACGTCGGCGGCGTCGTCGCTGAACGTTCCGCTTGCGGCCTGTGAACGGGCGTCGTCGAGAAGCGGATCTCCGCCGTGCTGGGCGTGGTCGGCGTGGTCGGCGTGGTCGTGTGCGTCGGGGGTTCCGCTGGCGGTCGTGTCCTCGAAGACCTGCGGGAACTCGGTCTCCTCGGCGTGGTCGGTCACGCGGTCGCCGAGCGACGACTCGTCCATCGACTCCCAGTCGGGCACGTGGTTGTCGAGCCACGCCTCGTGGTCGCCCCCGCGAGCCAGGGCAGTGAACGCGAGGTGGTTGGCAAGGTGTCTCGCGTCCGACTGGGGGTGGCTACAGACGGGACAGGCATATCCCATGTGCTCACTACGGGTGGTACCCAGAAAGGATTACCCATCACGAACGAACACGAGCG
Source organism: uncultured Halobacteriales archaeon (assembly GCA_964471665.1). Classification (GTDB taxonomy): domain Archaea; phylum Halobacteriota; class Halobacteria; order Halobacteriales; family Haloarculaceae; genus SW-9-67-25. The sequence goes on from CAYYHG010000080.1 coordinate 5,799, forward strand.
CGTCCTCGCCGTCGCTGTAGTAGCGGGGCACAGTCCGGCGGTGGACGAACCCGTGCCGTCGGTACAGCGACTGGGCGCCGTCGTTGCTCTCTCGGACCTCGAGTTTCACCGCCTGGGCTCCCCGGGCGTCGAGAACGCCGAGCGCACGGTCGAGCAGCCGGCTCCCGAGACCCCGGCCGCGGTGGTCCTCGCGGACGGCGATGTCCTTGACGTGTCCCAGCGGGCGACCGTGATTGGGTACCGTGTCCGCGACGACGTACCCGACCACGTCACCGTCCTCGGCGATCAGGAATCCCGACTCGCCCAGGTACTGTTCGAAGGCGCCGAACGGCCAGGGCTGGGGGAACGTGGCCTGTTCGATGCGGTGGACCGCGAGCAGGTCCGCGCGCTCGGCCTGCCGGACGCGCGGAGACTCCTCGGGACGGACGACGGTTGTCACAGTCCCAGATAGAGCCCGGCCCTACATATGGGTGATGGCACCCACGCCAGTGACTGCTGGATCGACCGACTGCGGAACCGCAAGGCTCTTTATTATTAGCGTCGAACCTGAGAACGCACCCGTTTTGGGTGCCACCCCCCCACCCCCACACTCTCACCCACCCCCCCCCCTATCACCCTTGCACGGTTCCCAATCCCCTTC
>CAYYHG010000080.1:6448-13445 GCA_964471665.1 uncultured Halobacteriales archaeon
CCACCCCCCACCCCACACTCTCTGCTCTTTCGCCCGTAGCGACTGCCCTCGACACTGCCGGTTGTGACTGACTGATAGTGATTGCCGTAACGAATTTACGTCGACCGGTATACGACCGTCACTACATGAGCCACGATTCACACTTGTTTACTGCTCGTCAGCATAGCTGCCAGGCGGAGAATGCCCGAAGTAACGTTTATGATCCCTGCCTCTGTAAATACACAAATTGGATAAGTCGATAATTACTGATTTTGAGGCCGAGGTTGAGTTACACGGTAACGATGAGTCGCCACGCCAGACGCGAGTGATGCTGAGTGACCAGCGGATTGTGTTCGCAGCGTCTGACTCCAAACACAGTATCTTGGCTTCAGATGTCTTCGATGTCGTGCAAGACGTGTCAGCACGAGCAACTGCGGCGACAACCGAAACCGTGACGCTCGCCTACCGGGTCGGCGAGGTCCGGGAATCTGCGTCAATTCGTGGAAACGCAGCCAGTCTCTTTCTATTCCAGAAGAATCTGTTTCGGATCCTCCTCAACGGGACTTCGGCTGTCCTCAGACATACCGAGGGCGGCAGTACCGTGTCGAAATCCCCGACAAGCGTCTCACTATCAGTGACTGCGACTCACATTCGGGCCACTGACGACGGAACAGAACCGCGACTCGTGATACCGCGACGCCAACTGATTGCATTCAAGACTGGCAAAGACTCAATAGATGGAGAACAACATCCGATGATTTCGCTCTACTGGATCTGTGACAAAAACCCCGCTAAAACCGTCATCCATCTTCAGTCGCTCCGGCTATTCAGTCTCTTTGGTCGCTACATTCAGTCCACGTTACGTCTCGAAACGGACGACCAGAAAGAGCGTCAGCAATCGGTCAACCTACTGTTGGTGGACGATAATCCACACGACCTGGAGATGGGGACGTTATTCTTGAAGCAACAATCGGACCGGTTTTCGATCGCGTGCGCAACGAGTGCAGCCGAGGGTCTTGAACACCTCGCACAAGACACAGGCTTCGACTGTGTCGTCAGTGACTTTTCGATGCCCGGAATGAATGGCATCGAATTCCTCCAAGAAGTGCGACAACAGTATCCCTATCTCCCGTTCATACTCTACACGGGTCAAGGGAGTGAACAGATCGCCAAACAAGCGATTATCGACGATGTCACCGATTACGTCAAGAAAAACATCGGCACCGATCAGTATGCCGTTCTCGCCGACCGGATCTGGAAAGCAGTAGATTAGGAATACGTCGTGATGATGGTGGCCACCTCTGTCATCCTTGGCTGGCTGTACAACAACACCGGGGGTGCGTTGCCAGTCGTCGTGCCCACCCACGCAGCGAGCAACATGGCCCTGTTCGGTGAAGTGACGGGCGAGGTGAACAGCCGATCGAACTCATCAATCGACACTTGACGGACCACGGGAGTCGAGATTGCTCACGGGCTCGTAGCCGGCAGTGTCAGACGTCGTCCAGCAGCAGGTTCCGGAGGACGTCACCGTAGGCCGGCCGGGTGACGAGGACGCCGATGAGGACGCCGACGATAGTGATGATTGCAAAGCCCTGGAGGTCGCCGAGGCTGAGCACCGCGAGCGGGCTCATGGCGATGATCGTCGTGGCGGCGGCGGCACCGATCACCCAGAACGCCTTCCGGAAGCGGTTCTTGAACACGCGACCGGTCTTGATCTCGCCGCGCTGGAGGATCTCGTCGGCGATGATAATGAGGTCGTCGACACCGGTACCGATGACAGCGATGAACCCGGCGATGTGGGAGAGGTCCAGCGCCAGCCCGACTGCGACAGCGAACCCGAGCAACAGCCAGACCTCGGCCATCGCCGTCAACAGCATCGGGACAGCGACCTTCAGTTCGCGGTAGCGGTAGAAGACGACGCCGCTGACGACCGCCCACGCGACCAGTCCCGTCACCAGCGCGAGCGGCTTGAACTTCTGGGCCAGACTCGGCGCGAGGAACAACTGCGACTGGATGTCGAGCGTCGTCGGCAACGCCCCGGATTCGAGGTTGAGTTTCAGCTCCTGGGCCTCCGAGAAGTTCGTCGTCTGCATGACGAACGTCGGACTACTGTAGAAGGAGATGTCGCCGTTCTGATCGGGGCGGAGCAGGGGTGCGAGGTCGTCGCCCATGCTCGCCGCGTAGGTGATGTCGTTGTCGACGACGGTGTAGAGACACCAGCCGGGGTTGTCGGGGTTTTGCCGCCAGCGACACCGGCCGACGCCCTCGTTCGTGAAGCCGTTCTCGTTCATCACGGTGACGTACCGCTCGGCAGCCGACTCGGTCAGCGTCACCTGGACGTGAGGCGGTCGTCCCTCCTGGCCCTGTTGTGCCGGGCTGATCTCCGTGAAGTCGCCCTGTGTCAGGATCGGCTGTCGTTCGAACCTGGTGGAGTTGTCACCCTCGACGGGGTACTCCGCGATGATCTGGACGCGACCGGGGTCGCCGATGATATCGAGCACCTCGGAGCGGTTGGCGTTTGGTACCTCGATGACCAGGAAGTTCTGCCCGGTCGCCGAGCGGACGATGGACGCGCCCCCGCCCGTCAGCCCGCCCTGGTTGATCCGCCGGTCGAGGACGTCACGGGCGGTCTGCATCGTCTCCTCGGTCACACCCGGCCGGATCTCCATCGAGGAGGTGTCGACGTCGGCTGCCCCGAGCGCGGCGCGGAACTGTCCTTTGTCGATGTCGTCGGTGAAGATTTCGACCGTGCCGCTCTCCGGACCGGTCGACTGGACGGAGACGTCGATGGGATCGAGCCCGAGTTCCGCCGCGACGGTCTGGCGGACGTCGCGGACCTGGCCTGGTTCGAAGCCGACGTTCTCGGCGGTCAGCCCGTCGAGCTGGGCGCGCAGGCGCGTGCCGCCGGAGAGTTCGAGACCGTACTGCAGGTTCGTCGGGTCCGTCGAGACCGCGACCGACTCGTTGCCCTCCGCCCCGCCGCCGCCGCCGGGTCCGAAGAGGGCGACCCCGCTCAGGATCACCAGGACGGCCAGGATGGCGATCCGCCAGTTCTCCCGGACGTTCATCCGGTTCCCTCCTCGTGGGTCTCGCGGAGGTTCATTTCGCGACTCCCTCGTACTTGTAGTAGCGGAGCAGGCCCACGTTCATGAGATAGGTGTTCATCAGGTCGGCGGTGAGTCCGAACACGAGGATGAGCCCGATTTCGGGGAGGAGCGGAATCCCGAACAGCGTTGCGACGACCGTCATCACTATCATCGCGGTGAGGGAGGTCAGCGTCATCGTCACGCCGGTCCGCATCGCGCGGTACAGGCTCTCGTAGAATCCGCCTCGCCGCCGGAGGATGTGGTTGTTCAGGAGGATGTCGGAGTCCACGGAGTACCCGATCAACATCAACAGCGCGGCGACAGTCCCTAGGGTCAACTGGATGCCGAAGACATTCATCAGCGCCACGGGGATCATGATGTCCGAAAAGGCCGAGAGAACGACCGCAACGGAGGGCACGAACGTCCGGAACATCAGAAAGACGAGGACGCTCATCCCGAGGAAGGCGACGCCGAGTCCGCCCAGTGCCTGGCGCTGGGAACTCGTTCCGAAACTCGCCGACCGGCCCTGTACCTGTTCTATCTCGTAGCCACCCTCCACGGCGGCGCTCTCGATTTCGCCGGTCTCTGTCGACTGTGTCGTCAGGATGTACGTGTTGCCGCCCGTGGCGGGCTGGATGGACTCGTAGGACACTCCCGCGTCGTCGAACGTGGCCCGGACCTCCTCGATGGAGTCGCCGGCAGTGAACTGGACCTCGGTCCCGCCCGTGAACTCCAGGCCGCGGTCGACCGGGACCCCGTTCACCATCCACCACGCGCCGATGACGAGCAACGCCACTACGAGGATCACCAGGGGAACCGCCGCTAGCTGGCGGTTCGAGTACTGCTCGTAGTCGACGTCCCGTACATCGAACTCGACCATGCCGGTGGGTGTGAGAGCGGTCCGAATAAGCCTTCCCTTTGAGAGTCCGCGCAACTACTATGCTACCCGGTCCCGTAGGTGGGTCCATGACAGCCGACGAACCCGCAACACACGTCGCCGTCTCGTATCCTGCGGACCTCTCGGACTGGGGTCGCGACACAGTCGACGGGTCGCCGTTCCGGGCGTACCTGACGAAGGCCCACGACACCGCCAGCGAGGGCGACGTCTGGGAGGAGTTCGTCGGCGTCGGGTGCTGTGGCGACACGCTGGACGTCCCGCTGCGCGTCGAATCCGTCGAGGGCGGAGAGCGACTGACCGAGGACACCACCTTCGAGTTCACTGTCCGCGAGGCCTGCGACATCCAGGGCGGCTGGCAGGTACAGAGTGCGGGCGGACCGACCGTGTAGAACCGCTCGCCTGGTAACACACCCGAGTCCGGTATCCATCACGGCATGTAGCGGACGCTCACCACGCCGTCGGCCGAGCGAACCTCGACCCGCGAGACGCCCAGCCGTGCGGCGCGGCTCAGCGTCGCCTCGTCGTCGAGGACGTCCGCGACTGCGTCGGTCGTCTCCCCTGGCGGCACCGAGATGACGTGCAGTTCCCCATCGCCGGCACGCTCCGTACGCGCCACCTCGCCGACGGCCTGGTCGGCAGCGATGTCCTGCTCCTGGCGTGTGGGCGTCTCGGGGCTCTCCTCGACCGGGACGGTCCAGCGCCGCTCGATCTCGACAGGCTGCCAGGCCACCTCCATCGGGGGATCCGGACGCAGTGTCGCCTCGAGTATCTCTCCGGCCTCCAGCCGGGGGTGGTCGGACAGCGTATGCACCTGCCTGTCGTGGACGTCCCGGAGCACGGCCGACTCCTCGTCGGCGTGGGTTACCAGGAACGTGCTCTGTTTTCGATCGGTCATGCTCGCCGGGTCACAGACGCACCGGAATCCCGCGTTCGTGGAGATACGCCTTGGTCTCCTGGATCGAGTACTCGCCGAAGTGGAAGATCGAGGCAGCGAGTGCGGCGTCGGCGTCTGCCTCGGTGAACACCTCGTAGGCGTGCTCGGGACCGCCACACCCCGAGGAGGCGATCACAGGTGTCGAGACCGAGTCACAGACAGCTTTCATCAGCGGGATGTCGTAGCCGTCCTTGGTCCCGTCGGCGTCGATCGAGTTGACGAACAGTTCGCCCGCGCCCCGTCGTTCGGCCTCGCGGGCCCACTCGACGACGTCCCGACCGGTCCCCTCGCGACCGCCCTTGACGGTGCACTCGAACCAGCACGACTCGCCGTCGATCTGGGTGTACTGCTCTCCCTGCTGGTCGAAGCGCCGGCGGGCGTCGACCGAGATCACGATACACTGGTTCCCGAACGCGCGCGCCCCCTCGTCGATCAGGTCCGGGTTCTCCAGGGCACCCGTATTGATCGACACCTTGTCCGCGCCGGCCCGGAGCGTCTCCTTGATGTCCCCGCGGGTCCGGAGGCCGCCGCCGACGGTCAGCGGGATGAACACCTCGTCGGCCACACCCCTGACGGTGTCGAGCATCGTCTCGCGGCCCTCGGCACTCGCCGTGATGTCGAGGAAGACGAACTCGTCGGCGCCGGCCTCGTTGTAGCGTTTGGCCATCTCGACCGGGTCGCCCGTGTACCGCAGATCCTCGAAGTTGACCCCCGTGTAGACCGCGGCGTTCCCCTCCTCGTCGAGGTCGACGTCGATACAGGGAATGATCCGTTTGGTCAAGGTCATGTGACGCGACCGTGTACGTCGCCGCTCCTCAAAAGGGGTGTCTTTCAGTCTCGAACGCGTACAGTCCGCGACAGGTTCTTACTCGTCCCTGCGGACCTATCTACATGAACCGCCGCCGGTTCCTCGCTGGCTGTACCGTTTCCCTCGCCACGTTCGTGGCCGGCTGCCCGTCGGATTCGGGGGCTGAGGGGCGTTCACAGACGAGTCCCACGGCCCCGACAGAGGGGAGCGGAACCCCGAACGCCGAACCGACTCCGGCGGTAACGGCCACCGGGGAGTCACCGACTCCGACGGCGACTGCGACGGCGACGGCCACGCCGACGGACACCCCGGGGCCGACTCCCAGCCTCGAGAAACGGCAGGCGGCCCTCGACGCGTACCGGGCGGGGTTCGTCGACCGGGAATCGTACGACCGTGCAACCCGGGAGGCACGGATCGGGTACAACCGCGCGAAGTACGGGGGCGCCGAGATCCGGTACCGGGACGCACTCGAGAGCGCGGAGGCGTCCGTGGTCCACTTCGAGCGAGCGGGCGAGTTCGCCCGCCAGGCGGGGATGTCCGAGGCGGCCGGGATAGCCCGCGAGACAAGACAGTACACCGAGCGGTACCTGATCCCCTTCGCACAGCGAGGGATCGACGCGGCGAGTGCGGCAAAGGAGGAGCGCCTCGACGAGGCGAGTGACCTGATCGCGGAGATGGACGCCCTCGTGAGCGAGGCACGGATTTCGTCCCTGGACCCCGCCAGCCCGGCGGCGTTCGAGAGTGCCCTCGAACTGTAAGCCGGACAGTGTCGTCCCTCGGGACGAATTTTCGACACACCGAAGTGATCGGAGCCAGAACAGCCACCATGGCCGACGATCACCACGAGTCGGAGCGTCCGGCGTACGATCCATCGTCGCCGACACCGCTGGAGCGGGAACCGCCCCTGCGGAGTACGGCACCACAGAGCGACTACACGCTGGGACAGGTCGGGTTCGGACTCGTCGTCCTGCTCGTCGGGGTCGCTGTCACGTTCGGTCTGCCCGCTCTCCTGATCTGATCGTGGCTGGTGGCGCGAGAGTGACCCTCGATAGGAAGCTTAAAGACCGACTCCCCGTAACCACCGAGTGCGCCCGGGTGGCTTAGCTGGACATAGCGCCGCACTCATAGGGTTCTTTCGAGACACGCGGCACTTCCGGCATCCCCCGAGGTACCGCCTCGGACCTGGGATATGCGGAGATCGAGGGTTCGGAGCCCTCCCCGGGCATACTTAAAAAGGGTTCAACACCTTTCTTGCGATTCCCACTAATAAAGAGACTATAACCCAGAGCATC
>CAYYHG010000081.1:0-13428 GCA_964471665.1 uncultured Halobacteriales archaeon
GCCGTGCCGGACACGCGCTCGGGTTCCTCGCGACCGGCGGCACGGTCGTCTGGGCGTGGCTGGTCCCGGCCGGCCAGTACCTCGCGGTCACCTTCCTCGGGTTCGAGGCGGTCCTGTTCAACGTCGACACCCTCTCGCGTCTGATGGCGCTCATCTTCGCCTTCATCGGGGCGGCAGCCGTCGTCTACTCCTACGCGACCGACGCGGAGAGCCGCCAGACGGCGTTCGCGCTCGCGTACGTGGGCACCAGCCTCGGCGCCGTGTTCGCGGGTGACTGGCTCACGTTCGTCTTCTTCGTCGAACTGATGGGCGTCGCCTCGACCCTGCTGGTCTGGACCTACGGCGGCCGGGCGGTCCGTGCGGGCTTTCGGTACGCGATCTGGCACGGCCTCGGCGGGAGTCTCATCCTCGCGGGGATCGTCTGGCACTACGTCGAGGTCGGGTCGTTCCTCTTTGGCGCCGCGGAGGGATTCGCGCCGGGCGTGCCCGCGGTGCTGTACGCGCTGGGCTTTGGCGTCAACGTCGGGTACATCGGCCTGCACGTCTGGCTGCCCGACACCTACCCCCGTCCCCACATCGCCGCGAGCGTCTTCCTCTGTGTGTACACGACCAAGACTGGCGTCTACGGCCTCGGCCGGGCGTTCCCGGACGGGCACCTCTGGATCGCGTACATGGGCGGGGCGATGGCCGTCTTCGGCGCCTTCGTCGCGCTCTTGCAAAACGACATGCGCCGACTCCTCTCGTATCACATCCAGTCACAGGTCGGCTACATGGTCGCCGGCGTCGGAATCGGGACGACGCTGGCCTTCTCGGGGGCCTTTGCCCACGTGTTCAACCACATCCTCTACAAGAGCCTCCTGTTCATGTGTGCGGGGGCGATCATCTACCGGACAGACACGGAGAACCTGAAGAAACTGGGTGGCCTCCGTCGGGAGATGCCGCTGACGATGGTCATCTTCGCGGTCGCCGCGCTCTCGATCGCCGGGTTCCCGGGGTTCAACGGCTTCGTCAGCAAGGGCATGGTCGTCGGGGCAGCCCACAAGGAACACCTCGACGCACTCTGGTACATCCTCCTGCTGGGCGGCGTCGGAACGTTCCTCTCGTTTATCAAGTTCGGCTACTACGCGTTCTTCCACGGCGAGGCCCGACAGACCGTGCCTGGGCGGGAACTCAACACTGGACAGAAAGTCGCGATGGGGACGGTCGCGACACTGTGTGTCCTCTACGGGCTGGTCCCCGGGACGCTGTTCGCGCTGTTGCCCGGCGCGAAAGCGGGCGCCTACGCGGCGTTGCCGGCCGCGGAGGCGAGCAAGTACACCGTGTTCACGGTCGATCACCTCATCGAGGGGTTCGGCCTCGCGGCGCTCGGACTGGTCGGCTTTGCCATCCTGCGAAAGCCCCTCTCGAAGGTGGGTCACGTTCCCGACATCGACTACGTCTACAACCGCGCGACCTTCTACGGGGCCCGCGGTGTCGTCGTCGGGGTGACGGAACTGTACGCGGCTGTCGACCGCGCCGTCGTCGCGGTCGCGGGCTGGGCGACGTGGGCCACCGGCAATCCTGTGGTCGTCCTCGCGCGGGTCGCACCCTGGATACTCCCGGAACCCGAGCGGGCGCGCGCCAACGGCGCCGAAGGGGTCGATCCCGAGTTGCAGGCCACCGTGGGCCAGGCGACGCTCGTCATGGTTGCGTTGCTCGTCGTCGTCCTGGTCGTGTTGTTCCTCTGATAGCCCGAACGGGCCCAACGTATTAATAGATGGTCGCAAAATGTCACACAGAGATACGTGACGCCCACGGACGAAACAGTGTTGATCGTCGAAGACGAGCGCGAACTGGCGGACCTGTACGCCGACTACCTGCGGAAAGACTACGACGTACGGGTGGCCTACACCGGCGAGGAAGCCATGGAGAAGCTCGGCGACGAGGTCAGCGCCGTGCTCCTGGATCGCCGGATGCCGGTCGTCTCGGGCAACAAAATCCTCGCCGAACTCAGGGAACGGGACATCGACTGTCGGGTGGCGGTGGTCACAGCTGTCGATCCGGACTTCGACATCATCGGCCTGCAGATCGACGACTACCTGGTCAAGCCGGTGTCCCGCGAGGACATCGGCGAGACGGTCGAGCGCCTGCTGACCATCGACGAGTACAACGAACAGGTCCGGAAACTCAGCTCGAAGCGGCTCAAGCGAAACGTCCTGGAAGTCGAACGGACCCGTGCGGAACTGGAAAACAGCGAGGAGTTCGAACGCCTCACCGACGAGATCGAACAACTCGAATCCCAGGTCGAGACGCTCGCCGAGGAACTGGACGTCGACAACCTCGACGCCGTCTAGTCTTTCCGTTCGACCATGTCGCCCAGGGTGTACTCGCCGGTCGCGGAGTCGCTCTCCCACTCGGTGTCCTCGTCCCCGGCGCCGGCAGTCAGGTCGATGTCGAACGCCCGTTCGAGTTTGCTCTGGACCTCGTCGCTCGGGAGCGTGTCGCCGTGTTCGAGCTTCCGGATGAGGCTTGCCTTCTCGTTGAGCTGATTTGCGAGGTCGGACTGGCTCAACCCCGCGCGCTCGCGAGCGTTCCGGATGCGCTCGTCGTAGTCCTGTGCGAGTTCCTCGATTTCGTCGAACATGTCGCGCCGGCGGCCGCCTCCGGCGCCCGAACTGCTCGAGGCAGACGAACTACTCGACGTCGACCCCGAGGAACCCGTGGAGTACTTTGTCGACGTCGTCGATTCCGGCTCGTCCTGCGTGACCTCCGTCCCGAAGTCGGTACACTCGTCACAGACGTCGAGTTCGGCCCCCTCGATCTTGACGCGGTTCGGGCTGGCCGTCTCGGTCCCGCACATCTCACACTGGACCGGTCCGCTCCCCGTCATGTTTTCACCTTATAGAGCATGGTATTGAAAACGGGGCGTCTTGGCCCGAAGCCCCGCATAGATATGGAAAGCGCCCGGTGGATTAAATCCTTTTTGTGTTTTGGAACCCGGAGACGAGTGCAAAGTGATCAACGCGGGCGAGGGCGACCCGACCAGTGCGACCGCGGCGACTGGAACGACGGCCTGGAACTCCCGTGTTGGCCGTGTTACCGAGGGCTTCGAGACGCTCGCCAGCGCCGACGAAGGAATGGAACGGATCAATGGCTGCCCGCCCGATTGCGTCGTCTCGGATTACAACCCATAGATGGGTTACAACATGCCCGGCATGGATGCCGGAATGCCGTCCAAGCGCGGCGCGAGACACAGCGGGCTGACATCCCCGAGACGAACAGGGCGGGGCCCGGTTCGAGGTCACCGGCGTCGAGTTCGCTGACCGCTGATACTGTCGGCTATAACTTCGTGAAGATATTCCCCGCTCCGGGATGCCGATACTGCTCACGGGCTTATAGCCGACAGTATGACGAGCGGGTCCGATTCGGCACGACTGTCGGACCGAGGTATCGACGTCGGCTCGCTGACGGTTTCCGTACCACTCTGTGTGGCGGCCGAACACGACCGATCTCGATACAGGGTACGATCCCGTCAGTCGTCGTCAGCAGTGTAGGCACCGCTTCGATGTTCGACGCGGTGGACTTCCAGCACCGACCCACTTCGGTCGAGAATGCACTCGTCGGGGTCGCGCCACTCTGACTCGACCACCTCGTCGAGTTTCGAGACGATACGGTCCTGCACGTGTGGGTCGAGCGAATCGAACTGATCCGCAGCTCGCGGCGTGAACTTCCACGTCCAGTCGTCGTCACTCGTCATCCTCGTCCCGATCCATCATCTCGACGACTTCCTCACGAGAGACCAGTTCTGCCTCGCCCGAACGGAGGTCGTGTTCGCTCGCCGCGATCTGTTTCCAGCCCTCGCGCGAGAATTCCGGGTGCTTCACCGCGTCACGGGCAGCGTAGCGGAGAAACTCGCTCCGGGAATTGAACCCCTGTTCCTGCCACGTCGCGTCGATGTCTTCGAGGAACGCTTTGCTGAGACGAAGATTGATCTGAACCATCTCCGGTCCATCGTCGCCCCCTGTTGCATCCGCGTTGGACATATACAGATGCTTTGCGTCCGTATATACTGAGCCCTGTCGCCGTTGTGCAGACGCCGGCACGACCCCGGCCGTGTACACGAGTCCTACTCGTCGTGCAGGAGCAGGCGTGGAACGAGACGAATTCTACGCGAGTTCAGTAACGCCATACTCATCGGGCGGTAGAGGCCCTGCAACTCCCGAAAATAGCAGATAAGGCAAAAATGGACTCGCCGGGATTCGGTTAACTGTTTCAAAGAATCCGTTTAATCCCCGCACTGTCCGGTGGTCTGTGTGACAGATGGTTACTGCGAGACGACGGATATCACTGGCACGATCACGCACAGCGTCCCGCGGCGATTCAAATCTTGATACCGCGACACAACCGTTTTTACAGTCGTCACGAGAAAGTAAGTAATGTCCGTCACATCTCACCAACAGATTCAGGTTCTCCACGTCGATGATGAACCCGATTTCGCGGATCTGACCGGGACGTTTCTCGAACGCGAGGACGACCGGTTCACTGTCGAGACAGCGACCAGCGCCGACGAGGGCCTGGAGAGTATTGATGACCGCCCGCCCGATTGTGTCGTCTCGGATTACAACATGCCCGGCATGGACGGCCTCGAATTCTTGGAGGCTGTCCGGGAGGAGTACCCCGATCTCCCGTTTATTCTCTTTACCGGCAAGGGCAGCGAGACTGTCGCCAGCGAGGCTATCGCCGCCGACGTGACCGACTACCTCCAGAAGGGATCGGGTTCCGAACAGTACGAACTTCTCGCCAACCGCATCCAGAACGCCGTCGAAGCACGACGCGAGGCCGAGCGGGCCGATAGACAGGAACAACTGATGCGCCTGACCGAGTTCGCCGGCGACACCGGCGGGTTCGAACTGGATACTGAAACTGGTGAACTACTCTTGACTGACGGTGCCCGCCGGATTCTGAATATGCCCGAACAGGCGAGTTACAGCTTCGAAGACGGATTGGAATATTACCATCCGGACGACCGAGAGAACGTTCAGCAAACTATCCAGCAAGCACTCGACACGGGCGAACAGACACAGGGTACCTGGCGCTACCAGCACTCGGATAGAGAGCAACAGTTGCTAGATGTCACATACACGCCGACGACAGCCAACGGACACACAACGATCCGCGGAGCAGTCCACGACATCACCGACCGTCGGGAACGAAAACGGGAACTGCGACTTCTCCAGCAATCCATCGACGACGCGAACGTCCCGATCACGCTTGCCGACCCGTCACAGTCCGACGAACCGTTGGTCTACGTCAACGACGCGTTCGAAGAGATGACCGGCTATCCACCGGAGGAAACGCTCGGCCGCAACTGCTTGTTCCTCCAGGGAGAGGACACTGACCCCGAGAAGACTGCCGCGCTCCGTGACGCCATCGACAACGAGGAACCACTCTCTGTCGAATTACGTAACTATCGGCAGGATGGCACTGAATTCTGGAACCGCCTGACCGTCACGCCTATTTACGACGACGACGGCCAGCTCGTCCGGTATCTCGGGACCCAAGAGGACGTTACCGAGCAGAACGAACGTGAACGACAGTTGACCGAATTGAATCAAGCCTCACAGGACCTCTTGCGGGCAGAGACACAAAGAGAGGTCGCCGATATCGGCGTCAGGGCCGCCAGGGAGATTCTGGATCTTCAGGCGAATGCTGTTCATCTCTCCGAGGTTGATGACACACAGTTAGTGCCCGTGGCACAAACTGAAGAACTGGCGTCACTCCTTGGAGACGTTTCCCCGCTTCCCGTGGCCGACAGTATCGCGGGGCGCGTCTACCAGCGCGGGGAGCCAACTGTAATCGAAGACGTTCGAGAAGATCCAGATGTCCACGACCCCGAGACCGACCTCCGGGGACACGTCTATCTCCCGCTCGCCGACCACGGTATCCTGATCGCTGGCTCTGAGGACCGGGCGGCGTTCGACCAACACGACATTGCGCTCGGGGAACTGCTAGCGGGGAATCTCGTGGCAGCGCTCGACCGCATCGACCACGAGCAGATTGCTCGCCAGCAGCAACAACAGCTCTCGCTGTTTTTCGAAGAATCATCACTCGGGGCCGTCCAGTGGGACGACGAGTTCCGGTTCGAACGCGTCAATGGACGGGCTGAAGAAATCCTCGGTTACGATGAGGCGGCGTTGTGTGGCAAGTCGTGGGAGACGATTGTCGCCGACGAGGACAGCGACCATGTGGGCGACGCAGTGAAGACCCTCCTTGCTGCCGATGGCGGAACGGACGTACTCAACAGGAACGTCCGAAAGGACGGCGAGACGCTGATCTCCGAGTGGCACAATCATGCAGTTACTGGTGACAGTGGGAACGTTCAGTCCGTCTTTTCGGTGTTTCAGGACGTTACCGACCGCGAGCGGCGCAAGAGAGAACTAGAAGAGTACGAGACGATCACCGAGGCACTCGCTGACGCAGTATACGTGATTGACGAGGAGGGCCGGTTCACATACATCAACGATGAGTTTGTGGAGTTGGTCGGCTACGACCGGGAAACGGTTCTCGGGAACACGCCGTCGCTATTCAAAGACAAGGAAACTATCGAACAGGCAGAGCACCAGCTGGGACGGTTACTGTCGAGTGACGGGCCTGATACAACCACGTTTGAGGTGACGGTACACCCTCGTGAGGGCGAGCCCATTGTCTGCGAGGATCATATCGGCGTCCTCCCATACGATGGCGAGGAGTTCGACGGGTCGGTCGGCATGCTTCGGGACATCACCGACCGCAAGGAGCGCGAGCGTGAATTGGAACGAACCCACCACCTCATGGCGAACATGGAGGAATTGGCTGACGTTGGGGCGTGGGAATACGACCCGGAGACCGACACGGTCGCTACGACGGACGGAGCCCGCCGGATCCACGGCCTCGACCCGGATGCGAAGCTAACGCTAGCAGACGCGCTTGGGCACTTCCACCCGGAGGACCGCGAACTCCTGGTTACCAAGCTCACCGACTGTCTCGAAACAGGCGAGACACACGATATCGAGGTCCGGCTCAGTTCGGCCGAAGACACACAGCGATGGATCACTGTCCGAGGTGAGCGCGTAGCGGACGGTGATGGTGACGTTGTGCGTGGATATCTACAGGATATCACCGACAACAGGGAATACGAACAGAAATTGGAAGCACGGAACGAACGACTTGACGAGTTTGCGAGTATTGTCAGCCACGACCTTCGAAGTCCGCTCAGTATGGCGACCGGCTATCTCGACTTGCTTGCAAGCGATTATAATGACGAACGCATCGACAAGATAGATGACGCACTCGACCGAATGCAGTCGCTCATGACCGACCTCCTCACGCTCGCACGCCAAGGCAAAGCTGTCGATGAGACGACTGAAACCTCTCTAACGGAGACAGGCCGACGAGCTTGGGAGTCAGTCCCTTCGCATGAGACAAAACTGACAATAGAAAGTGATTTGGGGTATGCGGCAGTTGACGAGTCGCGTCTCAGACAGGCGTTCGAGAATCTGTTCCGCAATGCAGTCGAACATAGCGATACAAGATCGCACGTGCGTATGGGCTCTCTCAGTAGTGCCGACGGACTCTACGTTGAGGACACCGGACCGGGAATCGCGTCCGACCAACGAGAGCGAGTCTTCAATCACGGCTACAGTACCAGTGAGGACGGGACAGGGCTCGGATTAAGTATCGTCAAGCGCATCATCGAGGCACATGGTTGGGATATTCAGGTCGTGGAAGGCCGCGACGGCGGGGCTCGCTTCGAAGTGACTGGAGTTGATTTGCGGGCAGAACCTGCCGATTGACATCCTTCGATCCCCCGTGGGATCGAATATCTTCACGGAGTTATAGTTGACAGTATCACGACACGTCAGGCCTTCGTTCGTTTCGAGATCTCGCAGGGACGGTTGTAGTTCTTTACCGGATCACCCGTCCGACGACGGGCGGTTGTCCTGGAAAACGGCTACAACCGTCCCTATCAGTCCTGCAACTGGAGGTGGGCGGGTTTGGCGATGATCGTCTTCTGGCTGTCGCCGTCGGTGACCTCGAGGAGGTAGGCGTCGCCCTGTGTCCCCACGACGGTGCCCGTGCGGCCGTCGAACCGGGGGTGGTACCGGCCGTCAGGGACGCTCGGGTCGATCGAGAGGTGGACGGAGTCGCCGTTCTCGAAGGTCTGGACAGCGCGCTGTGGTGGGGACGTCCCGCGGTCGCGGGCCCCGTTTCTGAGTTTGTTCCGCGTTCCCTGGCGTGGTCCGTTGGAGTTGGGCATGTGAACGTGGATTGACCGGTCGGACGTATAAAACGTGCGTTCCGCGGCCGTGCAGGCTAGTGAATCTTCAGAGGCGGCCGACGTTCTCGACGGAGACCGACTCGACGTCGTCGACACTGGCGAACGCTTCCTCGACGGCGTCGGTGCCGCCAGACTCGTCCGGGACGACGACCGTCGGGAGCAGCGCCACGAGACCGAAGGCCACGTCGTCGCGCTTGAAACCGTTGATCTTCGCGCCTTCGGGGAGGGCCTGCTCCAGGCGCTCCTGGAGGCCGTCGAGGTCGACATCGGGACTCTCGGGCATCACCTTGATCTGGGCTGCGACCTTTCCCATGGTTACGGTCCCGTGAACCCGCAGTCCGGGCACTCGTAGAGGTTGCTCTGTTTGCGACACGTCGCACAGCGGTAGATCAGGTAGCCACACTCTGGACAGTCGAACGACGCCGCGCTCGTCCCGGCGATGTTGATCCCACAGGAGACGCACTTCTGTGTGCGCTTCCCGTCACTCTCGGAACTCATACTCCTCTCTATCGCGCGGTCGCTTTTATGCGTTGTCAAACGCCGCGCGACAGGCGCGAGGGCGGGATGTCCCAACGATCAGCGACCGGGGTCGTCGGGACTGTCTTCCCGGCCCGGGATGTCGGCAACCGACACCGCCGGTTCGGTCGGCTCACCATCCTCCCAGAGGTAAAAGCCCTCGCCGCTGGCCATTCCCGTGTTGCCCACGGCCACGAGTTCCCGGAGCACCTCCGGGGGGTCGAAGCGTTCGCCCAGTCGCTCGCGCAGAAATTCGAGTGTCGCCAGTCTGCTCTCGAGGCCGGCGCGGTCGGCCCCTTCCAGCGGACCGACGGGGTGATCGTAGCCGAGTTCCAGCGCGTCGTCGACGGCAGCCACGCCCGCGATTTCCGTCTCGACGAGCCGCATGGCCTCCGCTTCGAGTGCGAGGATCGTCCGCGTCGAGACACCGCCCGGTGCGTCCCGGACGACGACCGGCGACCGGTCGAGGCCCTCGACGAGCTCCGTCGCCCGTTCTGCGGTCTCTCCGCTGGTCTGATCGGCGACGACCACCTCCACGAGCGGGCGCTCCAGCGGATCCTGGAACCGCAATCCGACCGCCCTATCCGGGTGACGCAGACCCGCCGCAGCAGCCGTCACGCTCGTGTCCGCCGTTGTCGCGACGAGCGTCTCGCGGCCGGTCTCGGACTCGACCTCCGCGAACCGCTCCTGGAGGGCCCCGGCGTCGGCCGTCGCCGTCTCGATCACTGCGTCCGCGTCGGCGACCGCGGCCCCGAGACCGGTCGTCGCCTCCAGGTTCTCCACGGCCCCGACGTAGGTCGCGGCGTCCGCTTGGCCAGCGTCGACAGCGTCTTCGAGGCGCCCTTCGACGGCGTCGATGCCGTCCATCGCGACGGTCGCTTCCTCGTCGCGGAGGCTGACTGTGTGGCCGGCGAGTACACACAGTTGTGTGATGGCCCGGCCCCGCGGCCTCGCCCCGAGCACAGCAACGTTCATACCAGGTGGTGGGTGGGCTGAACCGTTAAGGGTTCCCCGTTATTTTCGTGGGTCGTCTCCCTCCGTGTGGTCGATCCGGTACAGGACGACAGCGATCCATACAGGGATGTTCGAAAGTCATTACAGGATCGACCGCAAGAAGGCGTGCGGTCGACCTGATAAACGCTTTCGAACATCCCTATATCATACTGCCGGCCATAACTACGTGGAGATATTCGACCCCACGGGGGGTCGAAATTACTCACGGGCTTATGGCCGGCAGTATCAGTATCAGTACCAAGCCGCCGTGGTCGACTCGGTCTCGACTCCGGCGGACGAGCGCCTACAGCAGTTCGTACGTCGACAGGTACCGCCGGACGTACTCGTGGAGGGCCGGGTCGGGTTCACCGAGGAGTCGCCAGTCGTCGTGCTGGTCGTCGAGCGCGATGTCGAGACCGTCGACCGGGGAGGCCTGGTAGACGACGTTGACCGTGTGCCGGGAGTCGAGACCCTCGGGAGCGGTAGTCTCCCAGAAGTGTTCCTGGACGCCGAGCCGGCGGTCGACGGCGACCGGGAGTCCGAGTTCCTCCTGGGCGACCCGCCGGGCGGCGCGGTCGAGGGACTCGCCCTTGTAGAGGCGACTCCCGGGCCAGAACCACTCGCCGGCAGCGGGCGGGTTCGTCCGCCGGGCCAGCACCACACCCCCATCGTGGGTCACCACCACCTCGACACAGATCTGTGGCAGCCGATCGAGACAGTTCGCGAACACGTCCTCCGGAATCCACCCGTCCTCAACCTCCATATCCGGCACGACGCGGGCCGGTGGAATCATACTGTCGGCTATATACCGGTCGACGTAACTTTTGACACTTCTCAGCCGGACGTTCCCGGCTGAAAGTATCAGGGCTTACGTCGACCGGTATAACCCCGTGAAGATATTCCTCACCCCGGGGTGCCGGTACTGCTCACGGATTTATAGCCGGCAGTATCACTCTTCAGACTCGTAGTGTTCGCCGGCCGCGCCGGGCATCCGCGTCTTGCCGACGAACGCGAGGATCACGATCACGGCGACGTAGGGCAGGACGCCGACCAGCGTCGAGGAGATCTCCACGCCGGCCACCCGCTGGAGTTGCAACTGGAGGGCGTCGAGGCCGGCGAAGAAGACCGACGCGCCGAACGCGCCCACGGGGTTGTAGTTGGCCAGGAGGTACGTCGTGATGCCGATCCAGCCGCGCCCGGCGGTGATGGTTTCGCCGCCACCGATGAACTGGCCGGCGTTCAGCGCCAGGCCGGCGCCGCCGACACCACAGTACACACCCGAGATGAGTACGCCCGCGTACCGGATTTTCCGGACGCTGACGCCGACGGTGTCGAGCGTCTTCGGATCCTCGCCGCTGGCCTGCAGGTGTTTGCCGAACGTCGTCCGGTTCAGCAGGTACCACGAGAACGGGACCGCAACCAAGAGCAGATACACCGGCGGCGTCGCGCGAAACAGCGCCGGCCCGACGAACGGTATCTCGACGAGAAGCGGGATCGGGATGGGATCGACCGTGCCGACGCTGGGACTGTTGACGGCCTCCCAGATGATGATGCTCCCGAAGGGTGCAAAGCCGAGCGCGATCAGCCACACCGCGAGTCCCGCGATGATCTGGTCGGCCTTGAAGTCGATACAGACGATGGCAAACAGGAGTGCGACGGTCGCGCTCACGAGGACCGCGATCAGGAACGCGAGCGCCATGGCCGCCGTCCCGGAACCGAGCCACCACAGCGCCGCGATCGCCGAGAACGCGGAGACGATCAACAGTCCCTCGAGGCCGATGTTGATCACCCCCGACTTCTCGGCGAAGATACCGCCCATTCCCGCGAAGGCGATCGGAACGGTCAGGCGGAGCGCCGACCGGACGTAGGAGGCGTCGATCACCCCGAGGACGCCCGTGCCGAGTTCCCGCACACCGGGGACGAGCGCCCCGACGAAGAGTGCAACGACGACCGCGCCGGCCGCGATTCCGGCCCGGCGGTCGATCCCGACCGGACTATCCACGCCCGTCACCTCCCCCGGAGTCGTCGGACTCGGCCGTGTCCCGCCCGCCGTCTGTCGCGACGTCGGCCGCCCCGGACCCGTAGCCGGCTCGCTTGCCGAGCAACCTGAAGAACTCGGGCATCGCGACCAGGAGGATGATGAACCCGCGCAACACTTCGACGAGTTCCGGCGGAACGCCGAGCGCGAAGTCGATCTGGACGCTGCCGCCTTTCAGCGCGCCGAACAGCAGCGCGGCCGGAATCACGCCGAGTGGATTGTTCGCGGCGAGAATCGAGACGGCGATCCCATCGAACCCCAGCGGGGGCACGTCGGTCTGCCACCGGTAGAGGATCATCAGTACGTACATCGCCCCGGCGACACCGCCGAGCGCGCCCGAGAGTGTCATGCTCGTGACGATGTTGCGCTCGGAGTCGACGCCCCCGTACTCCGCGGCCTCGGGGGCGAGACCGCTCGTGCGCAGGTCGTACCCGAGGACGGTCCGTTCGTAGAGCAGGTACACCAGCAGTGCCGTCAGCAGTCCGAACACCAGCGCGACAACCGAAAAGCGCGTGCCGTCGATAGTGGGCGAGAGCCGGACGAACCCGGGGACCGGCGACGTCTGGACGGCGTCCGTCGTGGGATCACCGACGTGGTTGCGGACCAGATAGAAGGCCACGCCCGTCGCGATGAAGTTGAGCATGATCGTCGTGATCACCTCGTGGGCGTCCGCGTAGGCTTTCATCGCGCCGGGGAGGGCGCCGTAGAGTCCGCCGACGACGGCCGCGACGACGACTGCCAGCGGGACGAGCAGGAGCGTCCCGGCGACCGACGCCGGCACCACCGGCGCGACGCGGAGCACGACGAGCGCACTCGCAAGCGCACCGAGAACCATCTGTCCCTGCGTCCCGATGTTGAACAGTCCGGCCCGGAAGGCCACCGCGACCGACAGCCCCGTGAACAACAACAGCGTGGTCTCCTGGAGCGTGAGCCCCAGGTTGGTCGGCGAGCCGAAGGCACCGTCGGCCAGCGTCAAATACACCTCGATGGGGTCATAACAGAACGTCGACCCCCCGAGGACGAGCGCGGGCTCGCGACACGTCGCGATTGCACCGGAGAGGAACACGATCAGCCCGCCGACGACCACAGCGACGACCAGGGCGGCGAGGCTGATCGCGAGCCGTTCGAGCACTGTCGCGTCCACGAGCCGGTCGAGAGACCGCCTCAGTTGCGCCCTGTCCATGTCCAGTCACGCCGCGTGAGCATCATAGTGATTGCTGTAACGAACTACCGTTTCGACCGCGTCGAGTCCTGCGGTCGATCCGGAGTGGCTTACAGCGATCACTATCAGTCGTCGGCCCCTGTCGTGTCGGTCGGTCGGTCGGCGGTCGACTCGGCCCGGTCGGCACTCGCAGTCTCGCGCTCGTACCCGTCGGGGTACTCCCCGGCCATCAGCAGTCCGATCTCCTCCTCGGTGACCGCGTCCGGGTCGACGACGTCCACGAACTGGCCGTCGTAGATCACCGCCATCCGGTCGGAGAGGCGCTGGACCTCCTCGAGTTTCGAGGAGACGAGCAGGATGGCCACGTTCTCGGTCCGCAGGTCGAGCAGGCGGTTGTGGACGAACTCGATGCTGCCGATGTCG
>CAYYHG010000082.1:0-13324 GCA_964471665.1 uncultured Halobacteriales archaeon
TCGAGGCGCTCGTGAACACGTCCAGTCCCGCGTCGTTCGCGAACCAGAGTGCGCTTTGCGCTCCGTCGGCGCCCTCGTGGGACGCGACCGTGAACGCGTCGGCCATGTACACGTTGAACGGCAACTGGATGGCCCGCAGGTGTGTCGAAGTGGTGCCCGCGGCGTCCGAGGCGGCACGGGCCCGTGCAACGATCTCCGGGAGTGCGAGGTGTGTCTCGTCGTCGGCAGACACCCGGAATGCGTCCCAGGTCGCGACGCCGTAGTGACGGATGTCCCCCGCAGCGGCCCGCTCTTCCAGCCGGGTGAACGTCGCTTCCAGCGCGTCGTAGACTGCCTCGCGCGGGCGGACCTCGAGCTGTGTCTCGGGGTTGTGGACGTAGTAGAGGTCGACCGTCTCGAGGCCGAGATTCGACAGCGAGCGGTCGAGCTGGTCCCCGACGAACTCCGGAGCGACGCAGTGCTGCCCGAGCGCGAGGTCGTCGGTGTCGACGAGACCCGGATCGACGTACTCCTCGCGGACGTACCGGCCCGGATCGGGCGGTCGCGCTCCGTCGAAGGGAACGAACCCGCCCTTGGTGGCGACCAGGACCGCCTCGCGGTCGACGTCGGCCTCCACGAGTGCCCTCCCGACGGCCCGTTCGCTGCGCTGGTTGCGGTAGTTGATGGCGGTATCGAGGACGTTGACGCCGGATTCGAGCGCCTCGACAATCGCCTCCCGGTAGGACG
This sequence comes from uncultured Halobacteriales archaeon, assembly GCA_964471665.1. Lineage (GTDB taxonomy): Archaea > Halobacteriota > Halobacteria > Halobacteriales > Haloarculaceae > SW-9-67-25. The sequence goes on from CAYYHG010000082.1 coordinate 727, forward strand.
CGTCGACCTCGTCGGTCGGTTCTCCCAGGTAGGTACCCAGCCCGATACTCGAGACCACGCAGTCGGCGAAGGCCCGGAAGTACGTCCGGGCGAACTGTTCGGAGAAACGATCGCGGTACTCCCAGGTCGCGTCGCGGGTGGCCATACACGACACCTCGGGACGGCAGCCTAACTAGATGTCGCCGCTCATCGCCTCGAACAGGTCGTCTTTGAGTTGCTCGTGGGTGATCCCGGCGCCGGGGCCGATGCCCTCCATGTGGTCGACGGACAGTTGCCCGCCACCCATCCGCGCGTGCCCGCCGGCGTCCGCCATGGGAATGTCGTCCACGACAGCACGCAACACCTTGCCCATGTGGACGCGGTCGTCGCGGGACCGTCCGGAGAGGTGGATCTGGCTCTCCCTCTTGCCCAGTACCACGACGGCCGTCACCCCCTCGAGACGGAGGAGTTCGTCGGCTGCCTGCGGGATCGCGTCGACGTTCGAGATCTCGCCGACGTCACTGACTGCGAAGGCGTTGCGGACCTCGCGGTCGGTGATCGCGGTCGCTTTCACGTCCAGCACCTCGGCGTCGACCTGCGGATTCGCGATGCGGTCCAGCAGGTCCTGGTCGACGCCGGGATAGAGGAACTCCGCGGCCGCGAATTCGGCGGCCGAACACCCCTTCGTCAGCGATTTCGTGTCCGACTGGATCCCGTAGATCAACCCGGTCGAGACCCGCGGTTCGACGACGCCGGCCCCGTTCTCCATGGTCTCGAGCGTGCCGGGCGCGACCGGTTCCCATCCCAGCTTCTCGAAGTACTCGGCGAAGATGCTGGCACACGCGCCGGCCTCACTCCGGACGTCGGTGAACTCGGTTCCGGTTCCGTTCCCGGGGTGGTGGTCGACGACCGCGATTGGATCGATGGACGCGGCTCCGGAGAACCCCCGGGGTTCGTTGTGATCGACGAGGACGACGCGGTCGTCCTCGAGTTGGGAACTCGACTCGAGTCGGGCGAACTCCATCTCCAGGACTGTCTCGAACGCGCGGTTCTCCTGGTGGCGTATCTGGCCCGGGTACCAGAGTGTCGCCTCCGTGTCGACGGCCCCGGCGAGCTTCTCGACGCCGAGGGCTGCCGACATCGCGTCGGGATCGGGGTTGGGGTGCATCAGCACGGAGATTTCCTGGTAGGGGGCGAGAACCTCGGTCAGCCTCTCGCCCGCCGTTGTGCCGATCCGCCGGACGGCTATCCACGCCAGAACCACGACGAGGAAGGCGCCGCCCACGATCGCGGCCACGAGGACCGGATCCTCCAGGAGGGTGCGAACCGCGTCGAGCTGGAGGGCCCGGTCGCCGCCTCTGTGCATACGGACGACCGGTCGTTCCCGAGACAAAAATACGTTCCCCCTCACCGTCGCCCCGCCGAACTGGACTCGTCCCTACGACGTCGTGTGGTTCGAGCGGTATTTCTCGATGGCAGACCCGTACCCCTGCCGGTAGGTCGGATACGCGAACTCGTAGCCGAGTCCCCGGAGCTTGTCGTTCGAACACCGCTTGCTCGTCAGGAGACGCCGGCGCGCAGCCTCCGAGAGGTCACCGTCGGCCAGGCGCTCGTCGACGGTCCGCTTTGGGGGTGTGTCGACGCCACACCGGTCGGCGAGCCAGTCCGCGAACGCCCACTTCTCGACGGGTTCGTCGTCGACGACCAGCACGACGTCCCCGCGAGCGGCGTCGGCGGTCAGCAGGTGGCGGACGGCGCCGGCGGCGTCGTCGCGGTGCACCATGTTCAGGTACCCCTCCGTGACGGGTCCTTCGACGTATCGTTCGAGCCGGTAGCGGCCGGGCCCGTACAGTCCCGCCAGGCGAGCGACAGTGCCCTCGACCGCGTGCTCTCGCGGGCGCTCCAGAGCGACCCGTTCGGCTTCCACGAGGACCTCCGTCTTGTCGGTCGCCGGGTCGAGTGGCGTCTCCTCGTCGACCCAGTCGCCGCCGTGGTCGCCGTAGACGCCGGTGCTCGACGTGTAGACGTACCGGTCTGGCGGTGACGCCCGGTCTCCGAAGTGATCGATGGCTGTCCGCTGTCCCTCGACGTAGATCTCGCGGGCTGCCTCGGCGTCCCGGCCGCCGGAACTCGCGGCGAAGACGACCGCGTCGGCGTCCGGAACCGCTGTGAGCGCGTCGGAATCGGTCACGTCGACGCGGGCGGTCGACAGGCCGGCGTCCTCGATGGCCGCGATCCCCTCCTCGGAGCGACGGACGCCGACGACGTCGTGGTCGGGTGCGAGCTGGCGACCCAGTTCCAGTCCCACGTAGCCACACCCGAGGATTACAACGCGCATCTATGGCTTCTCCCCCTCGATGTACGAGTGCAAGAGTGCGTACTCGTCGAGAGACATCGGGTGGCGGCCCTCGATTTTCTGCTGGATCTCCTTGGGTTCCATCTCGTCGTCGATCCTCGAGGCGACGACCTCGACGTCGACGACCGCAGTCGACATCCCAATCAGGAGGAGGTCCCGAGCCTCCACGAGGAGCGTCTCCCTGTCCGGTCTGTCCGGACCCGTCGCGAGGATCCCGGCCGCCTCCTCCAGGGACAGCACCGGCGACTCGCCGTCCACCAGTTCACGGAGTACCGTCTCGTCGACACCAGCCTCTGTCGCGACGGTCCCGGGGCCGACCCGTTCGACGGTTGCACCGAGCAGGTCGTCGTAGGCCGACCGTAACTCCTCTCGGGTTACCTCGCCTGCCGAGGGGAACTCACCTCTGAGCATACGCCCCGGTAACACAGCGGCGCACCTATCACTTCGGAATCGACCCGAACGGTCGAGCTGTCCCCGGCTCACTCGGAGGTTGGTGTCGCTGTGTCCCGGTATTCGCCGACTCCGGGGTGGCGAAACACCGAACTGAATCCCGCCGGTCACTGCAGTCACGGCACGGGGGATATCATAGTGATTGGTGTAAGCCATTCCCGGATCGACCACAGGACGCCACGCGGTCGAAACGGTAATTCGGTACAGCAATCGCGATCAGACGCCGGGATCCGGCCAGCCCGGCGACTCCTCGATGGAATCGCCGTCGACATCGCCGACGCCCTGGGGACCCGGCGGGACCGCGACAGCGACCTCGGTGCCGGTCCGGAAGGAGACGCGGGTCGTGTGGCCGATCGGTTCGGGTGCACCGTCCCCGTCGGCGTCAACCCGAACTGTCCCGGCTTCGCGGACGTAGTGGAGCTGTGCCCCAGGGCTGTCCGGTGTGCCGCGGGGGACCCGGACGGTGAAGCGCGCGTACTCGCCAGCCACCTCGACGCGCCAGATGTTGACCGTGGCATACCAGAATCCCGGCGCAGGTGCGACCGGCATCCCGGCTGGCAGTCGACCCAGCGACCGTCCCGCCAGGTCCTCGATCTTCGCCCGCGTGACGTTCGCGGCGCCGTCCGCGATCCGACTCGCAATCTCGTCCCGGACGTCCTCGCGAAACTGGTTGGTCGTCCCGTCGACGGTCGGTTTCCGCGGCCGGGCTCGCTTCGCTGTCGAGGCCGCCCGAATGTCGTACCGGAGTCGCAACGCGAGCAGGTCCCGCGACCGGTCGGTCAGCTGTCCTCCCCAGCGGCCGAGTGCGGCCTCGTGGATCGCACGGGCGGCCGACCCGTTCGTCACGGCCAGGGCACGTGTCCCGGGCGTCTCCCAGGCCGACACTGCGTCCGTGACCGTCGTCCGGCGGCTCTCTCTGGTGCCGAGGTCGAACTCCGCGAGCGTCTTCTGTGCTGCCGCCAGTCCGTAACCGGTCCCGGCCCGGACCTCGCGTTCGAGTGTCGCCGGATCGACGGCGTGGGCGGACTCGTTCGTCCGCTCGATGGTCCGGAGCACCTGTGCGGCCGTCCGGAGTCTCGTGGTCTCCGGGCCCAGGATCGTCTCGAGAATCGCGTCGACGGCGTCGCCGTACGGTACCGTCACTACGTTCCAGTTCCGGGTCGCGAGGGGGTGCTCCCCGGTCCCGGGTGCAATCGGGTGGACAGTATCGTGGTCGAGGACACTCCTGGTGAGGTAGGCGGGTTCGGCGTCGACCCGCATCCGGAGGCCGTCGAGCCTCCCGGACGGGTCCCGCTCGTGGCGACGGTCGTAGCCCCGCTGGAGACGCTCGATGGGATCGCCCGGAAGATCCGAGTCCGAGAGTATTTCGCGGAGTTTTTCCGTGTTGGTCCGGCGGGTGGCGCCACGGCGATCCAGCGTCGCGATCAGTCGGTCGACGTACTCGGTTCTGGCCGCGATCCGCGCCCGCTGTGGGACGTTCGGGTACCGGTCTGGGGACTCGACGAGATCCGGCCTCCGGTCCCGCAGTTTCGACGCCAGCACGGCTGGCGGGTTCGACTGGTAGGTCGCGACCGCCCCGCGGGTGGTCGTCATCGAGATATTCCGAACGCGCTCGCGCAACCCCACGAGGTCGGCGTAGACCCACCTCTCGAGTCCGTCCGGACGCTCCCCGTAGACGACGGCGGCCGTCCCGACGTGTTCCCCGCCAGTCGCGCGTTCTGCCAGCCGATCCAGCCCGCCACGCGAGGCCACCACCCGGTCGTACGCCGGCCCCTCGACGTCTCCGAGATTGGGGCCATCGAAGGGACCGCCCCGTTCGTGGACCCGCTCGATCGGGCGAACCGGCGCGTGGCCACGGCTGTGGTTCCCGACGAGTGTGAACGTGACTGCCGCCCGCTCGACTGTTCGTCCGGTAGTCGTCGTCGTTTTTCGTCCCGGTCCCATCCACCGGTAGGTCGTCGTGTGCGTCCGCACGACCGTTCGCCCGTGGACTCCGAGGACGTGCGTTCCGGTTCCGGGCGTGGGGTGTGGCGGGCCGGGATCGCGGTCCGTGACACGCACCGACGTTCGCGTGGTCGAGTCGACAACTCCCCAGCCCGGTCCCGGAACGCGTGGTTCGCGCACCTGCCGGGTGCCGAGGTGTCGAACCCGCTGGGTCAACCTGACCCGCGCACTGTAGGTCTCCCGCAGTGTCTCCCCGAGGATCGCCTGCGAGTCGACGAACGTCCGGTCTGCGGTTCCGTTCACTCCGACCGTGAGTATCTCGTCGGGTCGGACGGTCGGCTCGACGCTTCCGATGGAATCGAGGCTGTCCGACGGCGCGGGCGTCAGGCCGACCTCCGCGTGGGCCTCGCGCAGGTAGTCAGCCGCCTCGAAGTCCGTGCCTGCGAGCAGGTCGGTCAACGCTGCCTCCGACGCCGCCAGCCGGAGGACGTGCCGGCCGACGGGATCGCCGTGCCCGAAGACGTCGCGCTGGAGGACCAGCACCGCGCTGTTCGTCGAGAGCGCCACGTGGCGGTTCGCGAGGACGTTCTCGATCGGTGCGCCCCCGTACTGGGCATAGCCCCGCGCCCAGACGATGGGATAGAGCCGGGCGGTCATCCGCCGACCCAGGCCCGGATCGAGCGGGCCGGCGTTCAGGCGCCGTTCGAACCGCTCGGTCCTGTCGTGGACGGCGAGCGTCGGCGCGGACACGACGAGCGTCGGTGAGATCGACCGGGTACCGACCACACGCCCCTCCCGGGTGGCCTGCAGCGTGACATTCTCGATCTGGACGCGCATGTCGGTCCCGCCGGGACCGGCGCGTTCGACGCTGACGCGCCGCTTGGCAGCCCGCAGGTCTGCCGGGCCCTCGATTCCGGGTAGCGTTGCCTCCACGGCGACGTCGCCCCGTCGGTTCGAAATCGCACCGAGGGTCTCCCTGGCGCGGAGGTAGAGCCGTATCCGGAGTGCGTCGCGGAACGGCGCGGACCTGTCCAGGACCTGTCCGTACGCGGTGTCAGCCCGAGCGATCACGGGGTCCCGGGCTGCGTCCCGGGCGGCCGACGTCGCTGCCTCCCGGAGTGCGGTCTGGGTCTCCGCCGACGCACGGTCCATCGCTCGCTCGACGTCAGGGTCGGTGACTGTCGGCTCCTGGAGCGTTCCGACGAGGGTTCCGCTTCCCAGCAAGAGCACCACCCCGAGCAGCGCAAAGGGAATCCGTGTCACGACTCCCACCGCCTGAGCGTGATCCGGACCCGTCCGGCCCGGAGTGCCTTCGCGGCCGCCTCGGGTGTCTCGAAACGCTCACGCATGTCGGCCTCGTATCGGTCCGCGAGTCCGACGACGACGCTCTCGTGTGCGGCAGTGACGTTGCCCCGCGAGAGCGGCCCTTCCACGGACGCGTCGGTCGCTCCGGCCAGTGTTCCGAACCGCTGTGACGCGACGACCGACGCCGTCGAAATCCGGCCCGAGGGCAGCGGGACACGACTCGCCGGGAGCAACGCGTCGGCCGTCGCGCGTGCCGCGACCGCGGCCACCCCACGGAATCCCCTCTCGCGCGCACTGGTCTCGGCCTGGTCCCCTCGCGGGGCACTCGGAGCAGGGACCGACAGTGTCGCGACTGTGACTGTCCGCCCAGGCGGCGGATCGGCGCCGACACGCACCCGTCCCTGGACCGGGGCACCACGATAGGGCACCCAGCGGACGAGGACCTGCGTCCTGTTGGCCGGTCCGAGCGTCCGTCGTGTGGTCGCCCGGACCTCGTCGACGTACCTGCGGTGTGCAGGTGCGAGACTGCGGCCGTCGATCGACGCGTTCGCGACGGCCCCGCGGGCGAGCAAGGAAGCGACCGTTCCGTGGGCCCGACGCTCGGATCCGCGGACGGTGTACTCGACCTCCGCAGTCGTGGACGCGAGGAGGTCGGCGCGCTCGTCGACCACGACCGGTTCGGGGTCACCGTCCGGGACGAGCGTCAGCGTGGCGACGGCGGCCGAGACGAGCAACAGAAAAACGGTGACGTCGACGACACTGCTGATGGCTCTCATCGCCAGACCTCCACCGTCAGCCGTCCGGGCTGCAGTCTGCCGGCTCCGGTACGGACGCTCACCCGACGCTGTGCGCGACGGGCGTCCTCCGGCGGCACTGGACCGCGTGCCCAACTCCCGTTGCGGGTCCGTATCGAGACGTTGATTCGCCAGCCACCGGAGACCACCTCGGGCGCCCGGTCGAGCCGGTCGGGGTGGGCAACGCCAGCGACGCGGAGTTCCTGATGCACGCGCTGGAGGGTCGTCTCCGCAGTCGCACGGTCGGTTTCGCCGGGAATCACTCTGTCGAGTGTGTCGGCGTACGTGACGAGGCCGGCACTGACCGCGAGAACCGCCACGAGTGCGACGACTGGCTCGAACTGGGCCCTATCCGACGAGCGTCGCATCGACCTCCCCCCAGGAGACGCGGCGCACGTGCAGTGTCTCGGGTGCGTCCCGCCAGTCCCGGTCGCGACGCTGTGCACGCGCCAGCGCCCGATCGAACGAACCAGAATCCGCAAACACCTCTTCCGGCGGTGTGCCGGCCAGTACGGTCCGGAGCGGCCCGTCGCGGACTGGCACCACTGGCCCGTACTCGAATCTGGCGTGGGCCGTGCGCCCGTCGGCCCGGAACCCGAGGGTGTGGGGACCCAGCCGGATCTCCTCGACCGGCACGGCGATCTCGTCGCGGGCCTCGTATTCGCTTGCTGCGACCGCGTCCACCGAGTCGGCGACCGCACCCGCCCCGGCCGGACTCGCGGTCGGGAACGCGAGGACGGTCCCGGCGACCGCGAGACTGACGGCGCCCAGGCCGACCCAGACGTACACGGTATCGAGTGGTGCGTCGAACACGGGCCGTCTGGCCGCCCCTTCGCTTATAAAAATCCGGACGCGGTGACGGGAGCCGTTCAGGCGATTCCCGAGACGACGAGATACGAGCCGAGATAGACCGGTGTCGCCACGAGGAGCGCGCGGCCGACGCGGTGGCCGACCAGCGGGCCGTCGAATCCACGGACGAGGCTGGTCGCCAGGGCTGGCAACACGACGGCGAACGCGAGGACGTACCCGCCGACCGCGAGTCCGAGCCACGGGAGCGATCCCTCGCCGGACAGTGCCGAGCCACGAGCGATCCCGTCGGCGAGTGCGACTGTCGCTCCAGCGACCATCGGGCCGAACAGTGCGCCGGTGTTGTGCAGCGTCCCGCAGAGCTCCGCCAGATCCTGGCGGGACTCCTGTTCGAGGCGGTGCAGGTCGTCGACGTGGTCGGCGAGCACGAGTAACGCCGACCCCGCGGGCTCGCCCTCCCTGGCAGCCACTCCGAGAACGGCCATACTCCCTCGCACGCGGGGACTCGGTACGTCCGAAAGCGCGCCGTGATCGCCGAGAAACGCCGCCGTGACCCCGACGTTCAACTGCCGCTGGCGGGTGACAGCCCGGTCGAGTATCTCGCCCATCGCGCCGTCTACCTCCTCGGCGGCCGTGCGTATCGCGGACTCGACTGCGACGCCGTTCGCGACCCGCCGGCCGACCAGCTCGAGAGCGTCTGTCAGCCCCGCTTCGACCGCCCGGATGCGGTCGTAGACGCCGACGACTGGTCTGTAACGGACCCAGAGTGCGCTCCCGCCCCCGAGGCCCAGCGCCGCGAACGGACCGGCCCACGACGGCAACAGGCGGACTGCGACGAGCGATCCCGTCGCTGCCGCGAGGATAGCCACTGTGGGGGCGAGCCACCGCACGTCGGGAACGTCGGGATGTGATCGGTCGACCGCTGGTGGCGGGAACGCGACGGGACGGCGGGCCACGAGCCAGACGCCAGCGGCGACGATTCCGAGCGGCAGCAGTCCGTCGTAGACGACCACGACCGTCCACGTGCTGACACCGACTCCTGCTGCGTCTGCCGCCGGGACCAGCGCGACGAGTGCCGTAGGGAGCAACACACCGAAGGCGTAGAGCGCCGTCACGGGCCGGCTGATTCGTGCCGCGAACGACCGCATCCGCGAGCGCGTCCCCTCGACGACGACAGCCAGCGCCCGGTCGAGTGTCCGCTCGCGGTCCCGGGGATCCATTCCGCCGGCCGCGGAGACGAGTCCCAGCGCGCGCTCCAGGTGTGGGTACCACTCGGCCCACTCCGCGCCGAACCGCGCGAGCGCGTCGCCGCCGGTCGCCTGGGCGCGGCGGACGTGGGCCGTCAGGCCGTCTGCGAGGGGTCCGTCGCCCGACTCGGCCGCGAAGGCCGCCGCCCGTTCCGGCGAGGGAGCGAGGCGCATCCGCAACGCGATCCGTGCGACGAGGTCCGGTGTCCGCCCCAGCGCGCGGGTCCGCCGCGCCAGAGCCATCACCCGCGGTGACTCGTGGACCAGGTGGACCGCAAGGAGCGCGAGCGCGACAGAGACGAGGGCACCGAGATGGCCGACTCCCAGCAGCACCGTCCCGACGAGCGCAACGACGGCGACGACAACCCCGCATCCGTAGCCTGCACGGACGAGCGTCCCTGGTGTCACGCCGGCGTCGAGAAACCGCAACGAACGCTCCAGGCCGTCGCTCGGCGCCACGTCCCAGGGATACAGGACGGCAAACACCCGGAGAACCCCCGGGACGAGCGACCGCGGAGTCGTCATCTGTTTCGTTCGGGTCCGGCAGCCGTGACCGCCTCGACTCCAGTCCGGCCAGACGCCGCGAGGTCGGCGAGTCGCTCCTGTCGCCGGCGTGTTCGCTCACGCACGTCGGCGTAGCTCTCCTCGGGGGTCGCAATCCCGGCGACGAGACGGCTGTTCCCGCGGTCGATCCGTCCCGTCGCCGCCAGCGGGCCCTCCGGGCGAGCGTAGAGCGCCTCGAAGGACGGGTCGTCGCCGCCCACCACCTCCTCGATCGTTCGCACCCGCCGGGGCTTGGACGCCGTCTCGGCCACCTCTAGCGTGACCACGAGGTCGGTGACGCCGAACGACGACGGCGGAACGCCCAGGTCCGAGACGACCCGTCTGTAGGTCCTCTCGGCACCGTCGCCGTGGATGGTCCCGAGGACGGCCTCGCTGTTGGCGCCGACACGCATCGCCTCGTAGAGTACCTGTGCTTCCGCGCCGCGGACCTCCCCGAGCACGAGCGCCCCGTCCCCGAACCTGAGCGCGGTCCGCAGTGCCACCGCGGGATCCAGGTCCGTCCCCTCATCGCCGGTTCGTAACGCCTGCACGTCCCGGCCGGCCGCCTGGAGCGAGGCGACCGGGAGTTCCGGCGTGTCCTCGATCACCACAGTCCGAACCGGTTCCGGGAGTTCCCACAGCAGTGCGCCCAGGAGCGTGGTCTTGCCGGCCCCGCGCGGACCGGCGATCAGCAGACTCCCGCCCCGGTCGACGGCCGTCGACAGAACCGCACCAGCCCCGGCGGTGAGCGTATCGTTGGCAACGAGTTCCGGTAGCGTCCAGGAGTCCTGGTCGTGGGCGCGGAAGACGAAGGCGGTTCCCTGACTCGCCGGATTGGTCACCCCGGCCACGCGGATCCGCCGGTCGCCGATTGTCACCGACGCGTCCAGCGTCGGATCCGCGCGGGAGAACCCCCGTCCGCTCTCCCGGCGGAACCGCGAGGCCAGCGCCGCGACGCCGTCCCCGGTCAACCGGACGTTCGTCGGCAGAGTCCCCTCGTCGACCTGCACACGAACCGGGTTCTCGGTGACGGGCGCTGTGAGGAAGGCGTCTGAGACCGACGGATCCGCGAACAGGTCCCCGAGCAGGCCGTACCCCTGCGTGTGTTTTCCGAGTATCCGCGCGAGACGCCGAGTCGAAACTCCGTCGGGTGCGACCGCGCGGACAGCACGCCCGGGGGCGCGGTCACCGCCGGACACCTCTCCCTCGGCCAGTCGTCGATAGGCCTCCGCGAGTGTGTCCGTCTCGGCCCGGCCGAGCCCGTGTTCGAGCGGTTCGAGCACGTACCGGTTCCGGCCGTTCTCGCGAGCGTACCGGCGGACGGTCGCCCCGGTGTCCAGTTCCCGCGTCTCGACGAGTCGCGCGTCCGGCGGCGGTGCCGTCCCGACCCGCCAGTCACTGACTGCCAGTCCGACCGCGGGCGCGAGCGCGGACTCGTAGCCCCCTGCCCAGTCGGCGAGTTCCGCCAGGCCAACTTCTGCAGCGATATCGGCTGTCGCGTCGACACGGCCGGTCGCCTCCCGCGCCGCGGCCAGCGGATCACGGCGTGCTCGTGCGGCGAGGCGCCGGTCCCGTTCGCTGACAGCCTCGACGAACCGACCCGCCGCGACCAGCAGGGCACAGGCGGCGTCCTCGTACCTGGCTTCCAGGCCGGCGGTCCGGACGACGATTCTCTCGGCGTCGCGGTCTGCCAGCGCGTCCACCACCGTCTCGCGACAGTCGGGGCTCGATTCGAATCGTCCGTCGTTCCCGCAGGCCGTGGCGTCGACGCGAAGCTCTGTTCCCTCGAAAGTGGGAGCACAGCCACAGCTACCCGGATCGCTGCTCCCTCCCAGCAGGCCGGTACGGACCGTCCCCGATTCGGTCATGGCCCGCCCTGGTCGCGCCATGGGACTTAAATTCCGGGTGGCGGACGACCACGACCGGTTCGCCCTCCCACCGTCCGAGTTCGAGCACGACCCGGCGAGTGCCACCGCCCTCGATGGAGAATCCCTCGGGAGGCCCGACGAGCGGGGCCGACACCCACCGGGTCTTCTCCTGGCCTCCTGCCACGCGGTACCGGACGACCCCGTGTGGATGGTCGTCCGACGGTCCCGGTACTGTCAGGGAATCGAGACCCGCGGTGGCCCACGACGAACCGGGCACGTGGAGCGTCGTGGTGCGTCTCGCGCCGCGGACGCCCGGGGGTGTGGGGTCGTTTCGCTCCTCGAGACGGGCTGCCGTCGCTGCCAGGGCCTCGAGTTCGGCGTCGAGGCGCGCCTCCGCGTGGTCGACGCGGGCCGTCTCGACTGCCGGCGTCGCCACACCGAGAAGAGACACCGCGAGCGCGACGGCGACCACGACTCGGAGCATCTACAGCAATGTCCGCACGCGGGCGAGAATACCGTTGCCGTGTTCCTCGTCGGTCTGTCCGCTGGTGAGACCGCCGTCGGTCTGTGCACCCGCGAGCGCCGACGTCCCGACCGGTCGGGTGTCGTTCCCATCGCGCAGGTTTGCGAGGCGCGGGTCCGGACTCTCTGATCCGGACTGTGTTGGACTCGACGGAGTCTCTCCATTCAGTGGCTGGTCGCAGTGCTCACACCGCCGTACGCTCGATTCGGGCGTGTCCCGCCCGCAGTCTGAGGGTTCCGGATCGCGGGCTGTCTCGCGGTCCGGAGACGACTGCGCGCGGTCGACGGCACGGCGCGCGGCCTCGGCCTTCGAGAGCGCGAGGTCGGCCCGCTCTTCGACGTCGGTGTTGACCGAGCGGACGTTACCCACGTACCCCCGGAGCGCCTGGGTCGCGGCTTCGAGTTCGGCGACCCTGTCTGTCAGGTCGTCGAGTTCCGCTTCGATGTCGGTCACGCGGTCCGCAGCCGCGGCTCCCTCCGCGAGCGCCGAGCAGTCGTGAGTCCCGTCTGTCAGCTCGCGCTCGAGCGCTGCGAGTCGCTGTTCCAGTGTCTCCTCCATGACGCCACCTGGCCGAGTCTTCCTACTTGAACTCACGGACGGTCACCGGCCGTCCCCTCCAGGAACCGTGTTTCCGACCCGGATCCTGGCGCCTACGACCGACACACGTCGGTCGGATCACCGGGTTCCGATGGGTTTAAACGAACCCGCTGAATACGCCTTCGTGCGCTCGCGGGCTCGTAGATCAGTGGTAGATCACTCCCTTGGCATGGGAGAGGCCCCGG
>CAYYHG010000083.1:0-13274 GCA_964471665.1 uncultured Halobacteriales archaeon
CGCGTTCTTTGGGATGGAGATTTTCAATGATTTCGCGTCGGTCCTCGCAAGCGTCGTATTGTCTTATTGACATACTGTATAGGATATATGTATCTACTTGAGTAAAGGACTATTCCATGTCTCTTTCACTATTCAATTCCACTACCTCTCACTATATCCCATATCTCAAACCTCAATACGTTGTTTCACACGGTCCATCATGGAAAACGGGCATCCGACACCCCTTCTAACAAACGGGGTAGGGAAAAATATCATAATAAGAGAAGAAGGTGAACTCTTGAGAAGTGGGTACAACCCCCGACGAACCTGAACCACATAAACCTACTATAATCTATCCCAGCATCCGGAGAGAGAAAATCGTGATGAGTTGAGGGTATTAGCAGGGCAAGCGGACTTCTCACAAAATTATCTTGGTTGTGAGACCGTACCTCTGTTGATTTGATTTACTCGCATCTGCTTGTGAAAGGCTTTCGTACGTGCCATCCCTGCTTAGTTGTAAGCCTCTAAAAGGCTTTCATTAAGCAAGTCTTCCCCTTTTCCGTCCGGATACTACCCCTCTTTGGACCGGATATTGTCCCTGCGAACCTGAACCTTCATATTCGTTTTTGAATACTACGATATCGTCATTCACATTCCAGACTGAAAGCGTACTGTCTCGCTCTATGAACAGTTGCTCCTTGATTCGCTGCTCCGTCGTATAGATTCAAAATCAAGCTGCTAGAAAGCTCTAAGTCAGAGTCGTGGCCTATATTGTTTATCAGCCTCGCGAATATCGTCTTCTCGAAATTTCAAATATTTGTCTTTTGTGATATCAACCGAACTGTGGCCCATTAGGTCGGACAAGTAGGCGAGTGGCATCCCATTTTTCGTCCGATATACCGCGTAGCTCTTCCGAAACGCGTGCGGGTGTGGCCAGTGACGAGGGCGACCGCTCTGGTCAATATAAATCTCCTTGTGAACATCCGTCCGCTTTGAGACCTCCCGCACAATGTCGGACACTGTGCCAGGACTCATCTGTTCAGATTCTTCAGATACCAGGAGATAAGGGCCTGACTCGCCAAAATAGGATTTCCTATGTCCTTTGTCTAACCAGTCGATAAGGACGTTTTCGAATTTCTGTGTGTAGTAGACATTTCGGTCTTCGTCGTGTTCCATCTTCGCTGTCTTGCTTGTCAAGATTTTGATTTGTTGCAGGTCACGCCGTATATCGCCGCTTCTTTTGTGGTGGACAGCACCCTTGCATTGGATATTGACAGCCTCTCCCACTCTGACCCCTGTATCCCACAATAAGACTAGTATTAGGCGTTCACGAACCGTTTCGCACGCATCTAGTAGAGTTTCATATTCTGGCTTCGAGACATACTCGCGGTCTAATTCGTCTTCCAAATTCGTTTTCTCCCATTTATCTATGTCAGACAAATGTACAGGGTTTGAGTTGAGGATATCCTTATTGACCAAATGGGTCAAGAACGAACTCAAGGCGTAGATTTTTTGTCGGACAGTCCGATATCCGTACCCTTCGATATGCAGATGTTCCTTCCAGTCTTGTATTGTGAATAAATCTATATCATCGAACTGCTCGTCAAACCATTCACAGAACTGTCGAATCGCCGTCGCTCTATTCTGTAGTGTCTTCTCCACTTCATTCACCCACGTACTGCGGAAAAAGTCGAACAAGTGTTCCTGTTCCCACTCCAATCGCTTCCGTATCCAGTCGGGTGCAGTCTCATCGTCCTGTGTGACCCATTTCTCGACGTCTTTCGCAGTCATCTCTCGTCACCTGCATCTTCAGCCTCAACAGTTTCGACTACCTTGTATTCTTCAATAACATCCGAAATGGCCTCATAGCTGCTATTCTCCACGATGTCTGCTATTTGTGCTTCAGTCAGGATATCCGTTCGCGCATTCTGGACCCCACGTTCAATGTCCCGAGATATCCCTTCTAACCGTTCCAGTTCTTCGAGAACCTCACCAAGTCGCTCAGCACCGACACCATCATCACCCTCCGACTCCTTCTGCTTATCATCAGCAATGGCGCGCTCTACCGCGGTCCTGATGAGGTCGCTACGGTCGTCATATTTAACCGATTCAGCGTGGTGTTCATCCCAGCGGTCAAGTTGGTTATCCGAGACGCGGAGTTGTACCAACGGCATCGATAGTTCATTTAAATCCGACCAACATAAGGATGGTGTAATGATATTATGAGTGACTGGACAGAGAAGTATCGTCCGACGACACTCTCGGAGGTGCGGGGGAACAATTCGGCACGCGACGACCTCCGGGAGTGGGCCGGGACGTGGGACGACCACCGCGAGGCAGCCATCGTCCACGGGTCCCCGGGGGTCGGCAAGACCTCGGCCGCCCACGCGCTGGCCTCGGACATGGGCTGGGACCGGATCGAACTCAACGCCAGCGACTCCCGGACGAAAGACGATATCGAGCGCCTGGCCGGGCGGGCCTCGCGCAACGCCACCCTCGGCGGCGCCGACCGCCAGCTCGTCATCGTCGACGAGGCCGACAACTTCCACGGCAACGTCGACCGCGGCGGGTCGCGAGCGGTCACGGAGGTGGTCAAAGAGGCTGGCCAGCCGATCGTCCTCGTCGCCAACGACTACTACGAGATGTCAAACGCCCTCCGGAGCGCCTGCCAGGAGATCGAGTTCCGGGACGTCTCCGCGCGGTCGATCGTCCCCGTACTCCGGGACATCTGCCGCAAGGAAGACGTCGAGTTCGAGGAGTCGGCGCTGGAGACCATCGCGGAGATGAACAGCGGCGACCTGCGGGGCGCCATCAAGGACCTGCAGGCCCAGACGGAGGGGAGAGACCGGATCACCGACGACGACGTGGTCACGGGCGAGCGCGACCGGACGCGGGGCGTCTTCGAGTACCTCGATACGGTCATCAAGGAGGCCGACGCCCGGGAGGCCCTGGAGGCGTCCTACGACGTCGACGAGACGCCCGACGACCTCGTGAACTGGATCGAGGACAACATGCCCAAAGACTACCACGGGGCAGAACTGGCCGACGCCTACGGGTTCCTGGCGAACGCCGACCGCTGGCTCGGGCGGGTGCGCGCGACACAGAACTACACGTTCTGGCGGTACGCGGCCGACAACATGACCGCTGGCGTGGCCGCGGCCAGACGCGAGTCGAAAGGTGGGTGGACCCGCTACGGCCCGCCGAGTTACTGGTCGAAACTCGGGCGCACCCGGGCCACCAGAGACAGGCGCGACTACATCGCCCGCAGGATCGCCGAGACCAACGGCGTCTCGACGGGAACGGCACGGCGGGAGATCATGCCCCACCTGGCCGTGATGACACACCACTGCAAGAACCGCGACCTCACCGTCGCGATGGCCGCCCGGTACGACCTCGACACGGAACACGTCGCGTTCGTGACCGGGAGCGGCGAGGACACGAACAAGGTCCAGTCGGTCGTCGAGGACGCGCGGGACCTCCAGGCGGAGACCGCGACCGAACACGCCGAGGGCGCCTTCGAGGGGGCACCCGACACCGGCGACGAACCCGGCGACCCCAGCGAGGACAACACCGACGGAACCGGGACCGGCGGCCCCGACCGCGCGCCCGGTGGAGACGAGACGGATGACACCGAGGAAACCCGCGGGGACAGCGGGGAGACCCCGGACACCGAAGACGAGGAAGAAGGCCAGCAGTCCGGGCTGTCCGACTTCGTCTGAGACGGACTGTTGTCGCCGTGTCCCGGTCCTCGCCGACCCGGGGTGGCAAAGTACCGAACTCGACCACGACCGTCAGTACGAGTGCCGTCACTCCCGCGCCGGGCGCTCCGTGCGGGCGGCCGTAGCCGACCGACTCCAGCGGAGTCCGACGAGGAAGGCGACGGCCAGCGTCCCGACGAGACCCAGATAGAGGCCGTCGAGAGCCGGACTGAACGTCATCACGGCGCGGCGGCCGAGGTACGCGACGACGACGGCGAGGACCCCGGTTCCGACCAGGAATCCGGACAGACGGCGGTCACCCAGTCGCCACCGCCCGACGAGCGACGCGACGATGACCGACGTCAGGAGTGCGAGCGTCACGCCGTACTGGAGCAACTGGACGGTCGGGGAGTAGTCGGTGACGAGCCCGAGGTCCGTGGGGCTGAGCGCGACGTGGACCGGCAACGCCGCCAGCCCGAGCCCGAGGGCGGCGGTCACGTGTCCGGCAGAGAGGGCCGACGACCACACCAGGACCGTCGCCCCGGCGAACAGCGAGAAGATGAGCACCGCGGTCCAGAAGTGGACGGACAGTATCTCCATCCGGTACTGGAAGACCGTCGCCCGGCCGAGATAGACCTGGATCGGCACCAGGAGCGCCCCGCCGACGACGAGCCCGGCCACGCGCCGGTCGACAGACCGAAGACGCCAGGCGGCCAGCGCCGAGCCCACGATGGCGAACCCGGCGAACATGGCCACGAAGCGGTGGATCCACTCGTAGAAACTCGGCAGGCTCGCGGGAAAGAGGTCGAACGGCCCGGTGTCACACTGTGGCCACTGGGCCTGGCACGCGAGGCCGGACCCCGTCGCCTTCGCCGCGACACCCAGCAGAATCGTCGCAGCGACGAGTCCGAGCGTCAGCGACAGCAGGTGCCGGAACCGGAACCGCGAGTCCGAGAGCCCGAGGCCGTGGCGCGAACTGTGACTCCCAGCTTCCATATGCCGGCCTAGCGTGTGCCGGCACTTATACTGTCGGCTACGAGCCCGTGAGCAATTTCGATCCCCCTACTGCGCGAGACAAGAAACCCAAGAGAGCAGAGACACGAGCGGAGAAAGCCCCCCGCGTTCGATCCATCCTGGACTCGCACACGTGCTTACAGCCGACAGAATCACTCCGAGACGACAATCTTGCCGGTCATCCCCGCGCGCTCGTGTGGGAGACAGACGTACGCGTAGGTACCCGGCATCTCGAACGTGTGCTCGAAGGTCTCCCGCGGGCCGAGATTGCCCCCGCGGCTGTCGAACCACGCCTCGCGGGCGGCGGCCTCGGTCTCGTAGCCGCCGGTCGCGAAGTAGGTCGCCGACGCCGGGACTCCGTCGTCGTAGGCCGTGATCGTGTGGTCCGCGCTGCTCGTGTTCCGCCAGACGACGGTCTCGCCGACCGCGATTTCGTGGGTGTCGGGAACGAACTCGTTTCGCGTCATCCCGATGTGGCAGTCCTCACCGCGGCAGGGTTCGTCGCCGAGCCCGAGCGCGGACGTACACCCCGCCAGGCCCGCGAGACTTCCCGTCGCTGCGAGAAATCGGCGCCTGTTCACGTCTCTCAGTTGGGTTCGTCCGGATAAAACCACGTCGGTTCGTCGGGAACCTGTCCCGCAAACGTGACGCGAGCGCGAACGAAACGGACCGACTGCCGCAGAAAAGGCAGCGCGGACCGAGGCGGTTCGACGGACGACGAACCAGCCTTCGATGGGTTTTATATGCCGGGCTGGGAGAGTCGACGCATGGGACTCGACGAGGACGCTCTGGAGTATCACCGCGAAATCCCGCCGGGCAAGGTCGAGATCTCGACGACCAAGCCCACGAACACCCAGCGGGACCTGAGTCTCGCGTACTCGCCGGGGGTGGCCGCGCCCTGCCGGAAGATCGACGAGGATCCGACGGCCGCCTACGAGTACACCACGAAGGGCAACATGGTCGCGGTCGTCTCGGACGGGTCGGCGGTACTGGGCCTGGGTGACATCGGCCCGGAAGCGTCCAAGCCCGTCATGGAGGGCAAAGGCGTCCTGTTCAAGCGCTTCGCGGACATCGACGTCTTCGACATCGAACTCGACCACGACGACCCGGGCGAGATGGTGACCTCGATCAGCGCGATGGAGCCGACGTTCGGCGGGATCAACCTCGAAGACATCGCCGCGCCGGACTGTTTCGAGATCGAGGAGCGACTCCGCAAGGAGATGGACGTGCCGGTGTTCCACGACGACCAGCACGGCACCGCCATCATCTCGGGGGCAGCCCTCCTGAACGCCGCCGACATCGCCGGCAAGGATCTCGACGAACTCGAGGTCGTCTTCTCCGGGGCGGGCGCCAGCGCCATCGCGAGCGCACGGTTCTACGTGTCACTGGGGATCAGAACGGAGAACATCGTGATGTGTGACTCGGGCGGGATCGTCACCGACGAGCGGGCGCGCCGTGGCGAGGTCAACGAGTTCAAACAGGAGTTCGCTCGCGACGTTCCCCCGGGGGACCTGGCCGACGCCATGGCAGGCGCGGACGCGTTCGTCGGCCTCTCGATCGGCGGGATCGTCGACGCCTCGATGGTCCGGTCGATGGCCGACAACCCCATCGTCTTCGCGATGGCCAACCCCGACCCGGAGATCGACTACCACGAGGCAAAGGAGGCCCGCGAGGATACCGTCATCATCGCCACCGGACGCTCCGATTATCCCAACCAGGTGAACAACGTCCTCGGCTTTCCCTTTATTTTCCGCGGGGCACTGGACGTGCGGGCGACCGAGATCAACGAGGAGATGAAAGTCGCCGCTGCCCGGGCGCTGGCCGACCTGGCACGCGAGGACGTCCCCGACGCCGTCGTCAAGGCCTACGGTGACCAGCCCCTCCAGTTCGGCCCGGAGTACATCATCCCGAAGCCGCTGGATCCGCGGGTGCTCTTCGAGGTGGCGCCGGCGGTCGCGAGGGCTGCCGTCGAGAGCGGGTGTGCCCGCCGGGAACTGGACCGCGAGGCGTACGTCGAGCGCCTGGAGGCGCGACTCGGCAAGGCCCGCGAGATGATGCGGGTCGTCCTGAACAAGGCCAAGAGCGATCCCAAGCGCGTCGTGCTCGCGGAGGGAGGCGACGAGAAGATGATCCGTGCGGCCTACCAGCTCGTCGACCAGGGGATCGCCGAACCGATACTGGTCGGCGATCACGAACTCATCTGGGCAGAGATGGATCGGCTGGGGCTGAACTTCGAGCCCGAGATCGTCGATCCCGACGAGGGAACCCTCGAACCCTACGCCGACAGGCTCCACGAACTGCGGCGCCGCAGCGGCGTCACCCGCCGCGAGGCGAGTGAACTCATCCAGGACGGCAACTACCTGAGCAGCGTCATGGTCGAGATGGGCGACGCCGACGCGATGCTGACTGGTCTGATGCACCACTATCCCGCAGCGCTGCGACCGCCCCTGCAGGTCGTCGGGACCGCCCCCGGCACCGAGTACGCGGCCGGCGTCTACATGCTCACGTTCAAGAACCGCGTGATCTTCTGTGCGGACGCGACCGTCAACCAGGACCCCGACGCGGAGGTGCTGGCTGAAGTGACCCGCCACTCGGCCACGCTCTGCCAGCGTTTCAACGTCGAACCGCGCGCCGCGTTGCTGTCGTACTCGAATTTCGGCAGCGTCGACAACGAGGGCACCCGGAAGGTCCGCAACGCGGCCCGCCAGCTCCGGTCGGACCCCACGGTCGAGTTCCCCGTCGACGGAGAGATGCAGGCCGACACCGCCGTCGTCCAGGATATCCTCGAGGAGACGTACGAGTTCTCGGAACTCGACGAGCCAGCGAACGTCCTCGTGTTCCCGAACCTCGAGGCCGGAAACATCGGCTACAAACTCCTCCAGCGGCTGGGTGGCGCAGACGCGATCGGCCCGATGCTGGTGGGTATGGACGAACCGGTCCACGTTCTCCAGCGCGGCGACGAGGTCAAGGACATCGTCAACCTCGCCGGTGTCGCGGTGGTCGACGCACAGGAAGACTAGCCCGACACCCGAGAGGTGGGCGGAACGCACTTTTGGCCGGCACCCGTACCCGGACGCGTGTACAGGGCCAGCGACGAACGGGACAACGAGGCGTGGCTCGCCGAACTCAACGAGGCGGCCGACCGCCTCGACCTCTCGACGCAGGCACGCTCCCGGGCAGCGGACGTCTTCCTCTCGGCGCTGCCCGACGAGGAGCGGTCCAAGCGGGCCACGATGGCGGCAGCGCTGTACGTGGGTGGCCTGGTCGCCGGCGAGCAACGCTCACAGCGGACAGTGGCAGAGGCCGCGGGTGTCTCGCGGCTGTCGGTCCAGCAGCGCTGGAAGGAGTTGCTCGAGACAACCGGCCTGGATCCGCCGGACTGGTAGCTACCCCCCGAGTTCGACCCCGCGGCCGTCCCGCTCGGGGGTGAGGTTGCCGTGTCTGTCGATCTCGCCGCGGACGACGCGCGTCGAGGAGATGATGTCGCCGTCCTCCGCGCGGACGTGGTCGACGACCTCGATATCGAGGGGCCGGAGCTCGCGGTCCCGTCGGATCTCGTTGATCCGCCTGCCGCCGGCTTCCGTCTCCGGGGAGACGACGAGCACGTCGAACTGGGGCTCGGTCGCGATTCCCGTCGGCTCTGCCAGTTTCCGGATTGTCACCTCGCGACCCTCCTCCCGGGCGTAGAACTCGAGTTCCCGCGCGAGGTCGTCTCTGCGCGCCTCGTAGGGACGGACGTGACGACCGTCGTGGCGGGTTCTCGCAGCCAGGTCGTCGCTCGTGAGTCCGACGGTCACGTCACCGATCGCGAAGGCTCGCTCGAACAGTGCCCGGTGACCGTCGTGAACCGGATCGAAAGTGCCACCCAGCGCCACGTGCATACCTCGCCAATTGAAAGCTCCACGTTTAGAGGTGTCGGATTGCAGAGACTGCTGTCGTTTCTCCCGGATCGACCCCAGGTAATGAGCGAGTCAAGAATTGCAAGCGAGCAGAGAGACGAGCGGAGAAACGCTGTTCACCACGCGGCGGACGTCACTGGTAGTCGACTTCGCCCTCGCCCTCCCCGATCCAGGCGCCACGATCCGGTTCCCTGGATTCGAGGGGGTCAATGTCCTTGTACCAGGGAACGTTCTTGAGTTCTTCCATGTTGTAGGCGAACTCGTCTTTGGTGTCGGCGACGAACTCGAAGTTCTGGGTCAGGATGATGGCGTCGACGGGACAGACCTCCTCGCAGAGCCGACAGTAGATGCACTGTCCGATGTGGAGGTTGTACTGTTCGCCGTTGCGCTTGTCGTCGGTGACGATCTGGATGGTGTCGTTGGGACAGACCTTCTCACACTGCCGACACCAGATACACCGCTCCTGGCTGAACTTGTGGACGCCGCGGAACCGCGGCGACACCTCCGGTTCCTCTTCGGGATACTGGACGGTGAACGTCGATCCGTCCAGCGCGTGTTTCATTGTCGTTGCCATCGACTTGAGTACTCCTAGCATTGGGTGTCACCTCTCTTCTCTGTCGTACCGCTCGGCCGTCATGCCGAGATCACCCCGACGATGACGGCAGTCAGGACGAGATTCGCAAAGGCGAGGACGAGCATGCCCTTCCAGCCAATCTCGATGAGCTGGTCGATGCGCACGCGGGGCACCGCCGACCGGGCCCACTGCGTGAACAGGAACACGGCCCAGATCTTGATCAGAAACCAGATGAATCCCGGGAGCACCGGTCCGGCGGGCCCGCCCAGGAAGATCGTGGCGATGATCGCGCCACCGAGGAAGATGTGGATGAACTCGCCCAGGTAGATGAGCACGAAGTACACCGACGAGTACTCGGTCTGGTAGCCGGCGACAATTTCGGTGGGTGCCTCGGGGATGTCGAAGGGGTTGCGCCCGACTTCGGCGAGGTTCGCGACCATGAACAGCGCGAACGCGAAGGGGTTGACGAACGCGAACCACTGCGGGATCGCGACCGGTCCCAGCGCCACGAGAGTCTCCTGCTGGATTGCCACGATCTCCGAGGTCCGGAGCGTCCCGGTGAAGATGACGACCGAGACGCCCGTCAGCACGAGCGGGATCTCGTAGGCGAGGTTCTGTGCGACAGCGCGCAGTCCGCCGAGAAACGAGTACTTGTTGTTCGAGGCGTAGCCGGCCATCACGAGCCCCAGCGAGGCCATCGACGCGACGGCGAAGACGAAGGCGAGTCCGATCTCCGGGTCCGCGAGCTGCATGTCGATCCCGAAGATCGACCCCATCGGGATGACCGCAAAGCCCAGAAGCGCCGAGGAGGCCAGCACCATCGGCGCCAGATCCCAGGCTGGCCGGTCGACGCCCTCGGGGACGATGAGTTCTTTCGAGAGCAGGCGCACGGCGTCGGCGACGATGATGAGCAGGCCGAAGGGACCGACGCGGTTGACCGCGATGCGGTCGGTGAACGCGGCGGTGATCTTGCGCTTCGCCCACGGTCCCGCGATGGCCGTGTTCGTCAGCATGATCGTCCCGATGATGGCCGCCGCAACGAAGCTAGCGATCAACTCGCCGGCGACGCCTCCGACGGGGATGACGCCGGCGAGCGCCTCCGGCAGTGTCATCAGCGGTCCACCTCCCCGAGCACGATGTCGAGGCTGCCCAGCGCGGCGATCATGTCGGGCACGTACTCGCCCTCCGCCATGACGGGCAGCGTCTGGAGGTTACAGAAGCAGGGGCTCCGGATCTTGAACCGCGCCGGCTTGTCGGTGCCGTCCGAGCGGATGTAGATGCCGAGTTCGCCCTTCGCGCCCTCGACAGCCCGGTAGATCTCCGCGTCCGGGTCGGGGCGCAGCGTCCGCGGGACGTTCGACTGGATCTCGCGGTCGTCCTCGGGCCAGTCTTCGAGCAGATCCACACACTGCTCGATGATGCGCGCGGACTGTTCCAGTTCCTTGAGGCGGACGAGCGCGCGCGAGAAGTTGTCACAGCCGTCGTCGGTGATGACGTCCCACTCGAGTTCGTCGTAGTAGCCGTAGGGGTCGTCCCGGCGCAGGTCGTAGTCGATGCCAGACCCGCGGGCCACCGGTCCGGTCGCGCCGTAACTTTTCGCTTTCTCGGGGGGCAAAACGCCCGTGTCGACAACGCGCATCTGGAACAGTTCGTTCGACGTGAGGAGGTTGTGGTACTCCTCGAGGCGCTCGGGCCACTCCTCGAGGAAGTCCCGGATCTTCTCGAAGAAGTCCTCGCGGGGTTCGGGCAGGTCCCACGCCACCCCGCCCAGGCGGAGGTAGTTGAACATCAGGCGCTGGCCCGTGAGGTCCTCGAGGATGTTCTGGATGACCTCCCGGTCGCGGATGCCGTACATGAAGATGGCGGTGAAGTCGCCGTAGATGTCCAGCGCGAACGTCGCGACGGCCAGCAGGTGGGCTGCGATCCGGGAGAACTCCGCGGACATCGTGCGGATGACCTGCGCGTACTCGGGCACGTCGATGTCGGCAAGGTCCTCCGCGGCGCGGGCGTAGGCCCACTCGTTGAGGAGACCGGCGGAGATGTAGTCCCACCTGTCGGGGTAGGGCATAATCTGGTGGCGGTAGGTGCTTTGCTGGCACATCTGCTCCTCGCAGCGGTGGAGGTAGCCGATGTCGGGGTCGATGTCGGCGATCTGCTCGCCGTCCAGCGTGGTCTTGACGTGGAGGACGCCGTGGGTCGCGGGGTGGTGTGGCCCGATGTTGACGAACATCGTGTCCGGATCCTCGGGCAGTTTCGTGCGCTCCTCCATGGGATTGGCGTGCTCTCGGAGGGGCACGACCTGGGGCTGGTCCTGGTTGTAGTCCAGCGAGAGGGGGTGGCCCTGCCAGGTCTCGGGCAGGAGGATCCGGCGCAGGTCGCGGTGGTCCTCGTACTCGATTCCCACGAGGTCGTAGGCCTCGCGCTCGTGCCACTCGGCGGTGTCGAACACGCCCGATCCCGTCTGGCTGACCGGGTTGTCGCGTGCCGTCGGCACGACGACCGAGAGTTCCTGCGTGGGGTCGTCGTACTTCTTGAGGTGGTAGATCGACTCGTAGCGGTCCTGGTACTCCTGTGCAGACACACACGAGCAGTGGTCGAACCCGGCCTCGTCGCGCAGCGTCGAGAGGACGGCCTCGACCTCGTCGGGGCGGATCACGAAGCCCTCGGCGTTGACGTGCTGTTCGCGGTCGACGAGGTGGTCGCCCAGCAGGGCCGCGAGTTCGTCGTAGTCCAGTTCGCCCTCGTCTGTGACGCCGACGTCGGCCTCCGTGGGTTCACGGGGTTCTTCCAGACTCATGATCGTCCTCCGGTCATGGCGAATCAGCCCAGTCGTAGCGCATGACGAGGTCGTCTTCGTCGATCTCGTCGGCGAGTTTGTCGACGAGTTCGTCCCCTTCGAGGTCGCCGAACTGCTGGAGTTCGTAGGGTTTGACCGTCACCGGCGCCGACTCGCCGTTGGCGATGCGCTCCTGGAGTTTGGCGACGCCGTAGACGAGCGCCTCCGGCCGGGGCGGACAGCCCGGAACGTGGATGTCGACCGGGATGACCTCCTCGGCGCCCTTGATGACGTTGTAGCCCTCCTGGAAGGGGCCACCCGAGATGGTACACGAGCCCATCGAGACGACGAACTTGGGCTCGGGCATCTGGTCGTAGACGCGCTTCATCCGGGGGGCGAACTTCGAGACGATGGTCCCGGGGACGATGATGACGTCGGCCTGCCTCGGCGACGCGCGGGGAACACCCGCGCCGAAGCGGTCGAGGTCGTGTTTGACCGCGTACGTGTGCATCATCTCGATCGAACAGCAGGCGATGCCAAACAGCAACATGAACATCGACGAGCCACGCACCCAGTTCATGAACTGGTCGAACTTCGTGAGGATGAACGGCGTGTGACCGAACGCCTGCCGCAACTTGGAGTTGAACCGGCTGTCGACGCCCTCGCCCATCCGGGCGGACTGTGTCGACTCCGGGTCTGCCCGTGCCTGTTCGAGCGTGTCGTGGAGTTGTTCGTTCTTGCTCATATGTCTCGTTCTACCCGCTTGCTGTCGGCCCGCGGACTGCGGACCCACTCGACTGCGCCGTTTCGCCACGCCCACGCGAGCCCGACCACGAGGACGCCGATAAAGACAAGCATCGGCACCAGCGCTCGCACGATGCCGACCTGGCCGACCGCGTCGCTGTAGGCGACCGTCCACGGGATGATGAGAACGGTCTCGATGTCGAAGACGACAAACAGCAACGCGACCATGTAGTACTGGATGTTGAAGCGGATGTGGCGACTACTGCCGGTCGGCACCTCGCCGCTCTCGTAGGTGGCGCGTTTTCCCTGTTCGGGGACGCTGGGCCGCAACAGCGACGAGATCATCATCATACTCAGCGGGATGATGACCGCGACGACACCCAGTGCCCCGATGGCGATCCACGGATTGACCATTCTAGCGTGGTTGGGTTCGGAGCGGTCCCATATAAGGGTTCATTCTCGTCACGTTCCCCGGTCTCGTCTGGGGGTTGCTGTCGTTATTATACTGTCGGCTATATACCGGTCGACGTAAGCCCTGATACTTTCAGCCGAGAACGTCCGGCTGAGAAGTATCAAAAGTTACGTCGACC
>CAYYHG010000084.1:0-8817 GCA_964471665.1 uncultured Halobacteriales archaeon
CCCGACTGCCTGAGGGACGTAGTCCCTCTCTGTTCACCGCGCGGAGGATGTCATCAGCCGGTTGTCCTGTCGGCAAGGTACGCCTCCATCTGACGAACGGCTTCGATCGCGGCGGCGGCACGCTGGTCGTAGCTCAGTTGCTCGTTGTGTCCAGACGATTGGGGACTTGGATTGGCCATGTTGGGTGTTCAGATGTATGTTCTCCCGACAAAAACCCCCTCTGACGATGAATCTGTCTTCGAGTCGTTTCATTCCGAGTTTCCGTTTATGCTGTCCTTATAATTCGGCGATCGCTCACTGAGACGCGATACAGTTCCTCTATGCCTTTCATAATGTTTTCTCAGACCGTCTGAGCTGTACAGCGTCTTCCTGCCTTTCGAAATCACGCCGGTGCTCCCGAAGCTTGGATCTCTGGACTTCGAAGCGTGTTGCTGCGTTGATCGAGCGTGAATTCGATACCGACGGCGAGACGATTCTCTGTATCGACGAGTCGCCGTACCGCCACGTCCCAGTCACGACGCTCGCAATCCCTGGTACGAGAGGACAGCACCGACGACGAATATGATTGTCGCCAGATAGATCGGGCCAAGATGCGTCATCCAGTTGTGGACGAACGCATTCCCGGTGTAATGCATGGGTAATGCAAGGGCGAGCCCGACCACGGCCGCTACGACTGCGGTCGCCCACGCCCACCTGAGAACGAAATACGCCGCTACTCCGTCTCCCCAACCTGCTCGTGGAAGTTCCGAACAGTCTCGTAGAGTCTGTTCCTGTTCGGCTCGAACTGCAGAAAGTGGGTACCGTCCGCGATTTCGGTGTAGGTCCTGTCCGCCCTGGGAAGTGCGTCGTAGAGTGCGAGTGCGTCTCCCCGGACCGACGCCGTATCGAGTGATCCGCGGACGACGAGCGTTGGGATGTCGATCGTGGCTGGGTCGTACAACCGCGTCTCGATCGCGTCTTGGAGATCGACGAGCGTCCCGTTTGGCGCGAGAATCTCGTCGTCGTCCACGCGCTGGCCGGATGTGGTGAGAGCATTCCAAAACGCCGCGAACGCGTCGTCGGGAACGACGTTTTGGGGATGTTGGTCTGCCCACCGTTCCCGGGCCTCGGTTCGGGTCACCCGACGATACGCTGGTGGCGGGTCATCGAGTGCGTATCGATCACGGTTCTCTGCGGGCGGTTGATAGACCGGTGCGTACTGGACAAGCGACGTACCGGCAACGTACAGTTCGGTGAGAGCGATCCCAGTGATGATGGTTCCCCACGAGTAGCCGACGAGGTGGACCGTGTCGTACGTCTCACGGACATCCGCCAGGGCGGTGGCAACGTCCCGTGCAGCCGTCCGGGCACGGACGACCGGGGAATTCTCGCCAGCCGGTTCGTCGAGTGCGGGCGGGCGCTCGGAGTCACCATACCCCCGGATATCGACCCCGAACGCGGCGCGACCGCCCGCTGCGACCTGCCGAAGCCACGAGAAACCCTCCGGGTCGAAGACACTGCGAGCGCCGTATGTCGCGCCGTGGACGAACATGACTGCCTCGCCCGCATTTGGCGGAATCCGCTCCCAGCGACGGATGCGCGTTTCATCAGCCGACCGCAAATCTGTATACGCCAGGGAACTCATACGCTCTCTTCGGTCGGACGAAATAAAGAGACTCTCCTGAAGTTCCGTTTCTCAGCCACGTTCTACCGAGTCTCTACCACTCTTGTAGACAGTAGCAGCCTGGCGGAACAACGCGTCATGTGGGTCAACCGCAGGTCGTCGGTCCTGTATTTGCTGGAACACGGTGGTGAGATCGCTGTTGGTGTGGATTGCGAGTGCCGTCGCGGCAACCGCGGGACTTCGGGACCCGCCGGCTAAACAGTGAACGAGGCTCACCTCGCCGGCATCGAGTCGAGCCAAGACTTCGCCAACCGCTGTTTCAAACGCGTCGCGACTGTTCTGTGGGCCATCCATCATTGGGACGTCCACGAGCGTCAGATCTCGTTCGCCCTCTCGTCGAGGAACTCGTGGGCGTCCTCGAGTATCTCGCGGGGGCCGTCCTGGGTGATGGTGTTGATCGCCTGGTCGTAGTCGCGCCACTGCATGTCGCGGTGTTCCTCCGAGAGTTCGGCCGACGCCTCGTAGGACCTGGCGATGAAAAGGTGGACGGTCTTGTGGATGGTCTTGCCGTCGGCTTCGAAGACGTAGTCGTAGTCCTTGCGGAAGCCGTCGATCAGCCGGAAGTCCTCGATTCCGGCCTCCTCTTTCACTTCGCGGATTGCGGTCTGCTGGAGTTCCTCCTCGCCCTCGACGCCGCCCTTGGGAAACTCCCAGTCGCCGGGGCGGCTCTTCAGGAGGAGGTACTCCCGCCGACCACGAGTGTTCCGGAAGAGGATGGCTCCCGCGCTCGTGGCCTCTATCATTACCCGCAAGTATACAGTCGGACCTAAAGAGAATGTCGAACTGTCGGGACGGAAACGAATGGGTTTTGACGCCCGCCCGTCCAGAGTTGGCTATGCCGTTCGTGACGAAGCTCCGCCTCCAGAGCGGGGACAGGGAGGCACTCGAGGCGGTCGTCACGGACATCAAACAGCTGGCGACCCAGAAGGGAGCCGAACTGAAAGGTCCCCATCCCAAACCTCCGACCGACCTGCGGGTGCCCCAGTACAAGCGTGCCGACGTCGAACAGACCTTCGAGTTCTGGACCTACACGGTCTACACGCGAACGATCGAGATCGTCGGCCACGAGGCGTTCACCGGCACGATCACCGGCTGGGAGTTCCCGGACAGCGTCCACGTCAGCGCCGAGATCGAACAGGTCCGGGGCTCCCGGGAACGCTAATACGGATTGTCGCCGCTGTCTCCCGGTCGTCGCCGACTCCGGGGCGGCGAGACACCTGGACGACGACAGTCCTCGTGTGACCGGCCCGTGGGGCGAGACAGCGCGAGACGAGCCGGTTGTCCGGGGCACAATCCCCCGCTGTCAGTTCACACGGGTCGACGGGTGACGAAAGGCGAGATAGCCGCCGAGCGCCGCCGCGCCGACGGCCAGGCCCCCGAGGACGAGGAACAACTGTTCGGGCGAGAAGTAGGTCAGCAACGTCCCCGCCAGGACCGCCCCGAGCGAGCCGACGCCGAACACGCCCAGATAGGTAAGGCCATACGAGAGGCCGCGCTTGCCGGCCGGCGTGTACTCGGCGACGCTGGCCTGGTAGAACGGCTGCACCGAAAACAGGAAAAAGCCAAGCAGGGCGGCGACGACCAGCAGTGCAGACAGGCCGATGGCTGCCGCGGGCAGGAAGAGCACCGCGACCACCGCGAGGGCGACGAATCCGCCGAAGATGCCCAGTTCGGGACGGTAGCGGTCGGTGAGTTTCCCGGCGACGTACTGGCCGAGGACGCCGACCATCAGCAGGCCAACGTAGACGTAATCGCCAGCCACGAACGTGTTCCCGGCCAGTTCGAACGTCGGCAACGCCGGGATGTCCCCCAGCATCGCGGGCAGGAACGTGAGCACGCCGCGGTAGTACAGCCCCGAGAAGAAGGTGACGGCGAAGACGACCGCGAAGGCGCTGGCGAACAGCGTCCTCGCGTCGGCGAGGAGGTCGCCCAGCGACTCGACCCCGCTGGCGGGGCTCTGGCCGCCGTCGCTCACTGCGGCCCGTTCGTCGATGTCCACGCGGACGGCCGACACTGCCGCCAGGATCGCTGGCACCGCGAGCAGGCCCACCACGACCCGCCAGTCGAAAACGAGCAAGAGGAGCAGCGTCACGAGCGGGCCGACGGCGATTCCCACGTTGCCTGCCATCCCGTGGTAGGCGAAGGCGCTGCCCCGCTTTTCGACGCCGCGGCTGATCAGTGACAGCCCCGAGGGGTGGTAGACGCTCGCGGCCACTCCCCAGATCACGAGTGCGACGCCGACCCCGAGCGGCGAGGGCGCAACCGCCAGCACGAGAAAGGACACGCCCATCCCCGCGAGACAGGCGACGATGAGCCGGCGGGCCTCGAGCCGGTCGACGAGGACACCGCTCGGCAGGGCGCCGATCCCGAAGAGCCCGTACCCGACTGCGACCAGCGCCCCCAGCGTCGCCTCGTTGACCGGACCTTGCCACAGGCCCAGGTCCAGCACCTCGAACTCGACGAGCCAGATGGGGATGAGCACCGGAATCGACAGCTCGTAGGTGTGGACCATCGCGTGTGCGGCCATGACCAGGCCCACGATCGAGCGGTCGTTGGCGTTCACGGCTCGCCTTTTCGCGAGTTCGGTGTTGAACCCTTCGATTGTCGGGACTCGCGGACGACCGGTACTGCGTGTGGTTACAACCGTCAGTATCAGTCGGCCGCTCCGGAGACTTCACTGTGGACCGTCTCGACGAACTGGTCGGGGTGTTCGGCGTGGGGGAGCAACTGGGCCTCGTCGAAGACGACCAGCCGCGCGTCGGCACGCCGGGCGAGGTCGCGTCCCTCCGAGAGCGGCGTGATGTCGGCCTCCCGGCCCCACACCAGCGTGGTCGGGACGTCGAGGTCGGCGAGGACCTCGCCCAGTTCCTCCTCGGGATCGAGAAAGCCACTGACGAAGGAGGCGGGGGCAAAACGGGCGCCGTGCTGGTGGGCCGCGGTCCACTCGTAGTCGACAACCTCCTCGGGGAGGTTGGCCGTGTCGTAGTAGCCGTGGTCGGCGTGGAAGTAGCGGATCGAGGGTTTGCTGACGGTCAGGTTGTACAGCCCCTGGCCCAGAAGCGGCGCGCGCAACACCGAGCGAAGCCAGGTGCGCCGTCCGCCCATCGACGTGTCGGTCGGACAGACGAGCAGCAACTCGGAGACGTCCGCTCCGCGGGCGCCCATGGCGGCGTAGGCGCCCGACAGCGACGAGGCGACCACGACCGGCGGTTCGTCGGTCAGGTCGGCAATGGCGTCCTCGGCGAAGGTTGCGTACAGCGACGCCGAGTACAGCAGTGGCGGCCTGTCGGAGTGGCCAAAGCCCGGCAGATCCGGCGCGACGACGTGGTAGTCCTCGCTCAGGTGGTCGAACACCCGCCAGAACTCGTGGCTGGACGCGGCGGCGTTGATGCCGTGCAACAACAGGAGGTCCTGGTCGTCGGGGTCGCCGGCCTCCGTGCAGGCGATGTCGAACCCGCGCCAGCGGTAGGTGTCGTGGCTGCCCTGGAGGAACGGCTCGAAGCCCCCAGCGCGAGCGGTCAACAGCCGGTTCGCGACGGCGGTAAAGCCGACCGTGCCCGCGGCGACGCCGAAGACGTTCCGGAGTTTCATGTCCGGAGAGACGACCGGCGTAGGCATAAATGGAGCGTCAGCGACCCGGAAACCGCGCCCGGAGCACCGATACCGTTATTTTCGACGAAAAAAACCAGTGTGATACGAGGAACCGATCGATGACAGGTGCGCCGACTGGAGAGAACCACGCCGAGTTGATACGAGTTCTCCACGTCGATGACGACCCCCAATCCGGAGACACGGCTGCGGAGTTTCTCGAACGCGAAGCGGATCGGTTCAGC
Source organism: uncultured Halobacteriales archaeon (assembly GCA_964471665.1). GTDB lineage: Archaea > Halobacteriota > Halobacteria > Halobacteriales > Haloarculaceae > SW-9-67-25. The sequence continues at coordinate 5,497 of CAYYHG010000084.1, forward strand.
GTGGACACCGCGACGAACGCCAGCGAGGGACTGGACCGACTCGCGACCGAGGAGTACGACTGTGTCGTCTCCGGCTACGAGATGCCCGGCCCCAACGGCGTCGAGTTCCTCGAAACCGTCCGCGAGGACCACCCCAAGTTGCCGTTCGTCCTGTACACCGGCAACGGCTCCGAGGAGGTCGCCAGCGAAGCCATCTCCGCGGGCGTGACTGACTACCTCCAGAAAGAGATCGGGACCGACCAGTACACCGACCTGGCCGACCGCGTCCGGAACGCCGTCGAGAGCAGGCGACTCCGGCGCGAACGCCAGCGCCACGTCGACGCCATCGAGACAGCACAGGAGGGGATCAGCGTCCTCGACGAGAATGACTGCTACGTCTACGTGAACCAGGCGTACGCCGACCTCTACGGGTACGAACCCGGGGAGATGCTCGGCGAACACTGGGAGCTGATCTACCGGGACAGAGATATCCGGCGGATCAACGAGGAAGTACTCCCGGAACTCGAACGGACCGGGACGTGGCACGGGACGACGACCGGACTCCGGGCCGACGGCAGCACGTTCCTCGAAGATCACCGCCTCGCGACGACCGACCACGGCGAACTCGTCTGTACCGTCCGTGATATCACGGACCGGAAAGAGCGCGAACGGGAACTGGAACAGCGCACCGAGCAATTAGAGGAGTTGACCACCCGACTCGAGGAGCAGTACCGCTATCTGTTCGAGGAGGCGCCGGTCATGGCGGTGGTCACGCGTGCCGCAGCCGGGGGTCCGGTCATCGAGGACTGCAACCAGTTGTTCGTCGAGACGCTGGGCTACGAGAGGGAGGCGGTCATCGAAGAGGACCTCGCGGAGTTCTACACGGGCGACTCGGAGCGGCAACTGCTCGAGGGGGGATACACTCGCGCGATGAACGGCGAGTTCGTCCGCGAGGACCGCGAACTTGTCACTGCCGACGGGGAAATCGTCGAGACACTGCTCCGGGCCGTACCCCGTCGCGACGCACGCGACAGCGATCCCGGGACGCTCGCGTTGTACGTCGATATCAGCGAGCGAAAGGAACTGGAACGGGAGAAGTCGCAGCTGGAGGAATTCAGCAGTATCGTCTCACACGACCTGCGAAACCCGCTGAACGTCGCACAGAGCCGCGTCGAACTGGCCCGCACCGAGTGTGACAGCGAGCACCTCGAAGACGTGGTCCGGGCACACGAACGCATGGAGTCGCTGATCGGGGATCTGCTGACACTCGCACGGAGCGGGGACCAGATCGAGGAGGTGGCCACGGTAGACCTCGCGGCGGTCACCGAACGCGCCTGGGAGAACGTCGAGACTGCCGAGGCCTCGATCCAGAGCGAGACCACTCGGTCGATCCGGGCCGACCGGAGCCGTCTCCAGCAACTCGTAGAGAACCTCGTGCGCAACGCCGTGGAACACGGTGGCACCGACGTGACCGTCACCGTGGGGGAACTCGCGGACGGGTTCTACGTCGAGGACGACGGCCGGGGCGTTCCCGAAGACGAGCGAGACGAACTGTTCGAAACTGGATACTCGACGTCGGAGCACGGCACCGGGTTCGGACTGAGTATCGTCAGGCAGGTGGCTGACGCACACGGGTGGTCGGTAAACGTGACCGACGGCAGCGATGGCGGCGCGCGGTTCGAGTTCACTGGCGCCGAATCCGGGTCGTGATCTACTCCTCGTGTTCGCGTTCGCGTTGCCGTTCGACACACTCGCGGAGGGGTTCGAGCAGTTCGTCCGAGACGTTGTAGGGGTCGGTCTCGCGTTCCCGGACCCGTTCGACGTAGTCCGCGAGGCCGCCCCGGCGTTCGATCTCCGTCTCCAGTAGCGCGGCCATGTCCTCGCGCAGGAGCGTCCGGATCTCCTCTCTGTACCGCGTGCGCTCGCGCCCGGCCAGGCGACCGGCCGACTGGATGAACTCCCGGTGGTCCGCCAGCGCCTCGAGGAAGCCGTCGACGCCCTCGTCCCTGTTTGCGACCGTCTCGACAATCGGCGGGGTCCACTCGCTGTCGTCCTGATCGGGCCGGGAGCGCTCCTCGAGTGCGGCGTCGGCGGCGTGGTGGCCGGTGCCAGCGGGCGCGCTGCTGTCGCGGTACTGGATCATCTCGCGGAGTTCCTGGACGGTGCGGTCGGCTCCCTCCATGTCGGCCTTGTTGACGACGAAGACGTCGGCAATTTCGAGGATACCGGCCTTGAGCATCTGGACGTCGTCGCCGGAACCCGGCGGGACCAGCACGGCGACAGTGTCGGCGGCCTTGACGATGTCGACCTCGTTCTGTCCGGCCCCGACCGTCTCGATAAGGACCTTGTCCTTGCCGAAGGCGTCCAGGGCTTTCACCGCGTCTGTGGTGGCCGTCGAGAGGCCGCCGAGCGATCCCCGGGCGGACATCGACCGGAAGAAGACGTCCATGTCTCCGACGTTCGAGCCCATCCTGATGCGGTCGCCGAGCACCGCACCGCCGGTGAACGGCGAGGAGGGATCGATCGCGATGACGCCGACTGTGAGCCCTCGTTCCCGGTAGATCGCCGCCATCTTGTCGACGAGCGTGGACTTGCCGGCGCCGGGGCTGCCCGTGATGCCGATCACGTCGGCGCTGCCGGTGTGTTCGTGGAGGCCGGAGACGAGAGCGCGGTAGCCGGGCGTCCGGTTCTCGATTTTGGTGATGACCCGCGCCAGTGCGCGGTGCTTGCCGGCCAGGAGTTCCTCGACGAGGTCGTCGGTCATCGACGGTCGGGTGCGTTCTCGCGGACGAACTCGATCATCTCCGCCATCGAGGCGCCGGGCCCGAACACCTCGGCGACGCCCAGTTCCGCGAGGTCCGCCGCGTCCTCGTCGGGGACGATCCCGCCGACGATCACGAGCGTGTCCTCTAAGGCACCGTACTCCTCCAGCCCGTCGATGATACGCGGGACGAGCGTGTCGTGTGCACCCGAGAGAATCGAGACGCCCAGAACGTCGACGTCCTCCTGGACGGTCGCCTGGACGATTTCGTCCGGTGCACGGTGCAATCCGGAGTAGATGACCTCGAATCCGGCGTCACGGAAGGCCCGTGAGATGACGTGTGCGCCGCGGTCGTGTCCGTCGAGTCCGACTTTGGCTACCAGACACCGTATCTGTCGCTGCTCCTGGTCGGCGCCCATACCATACCTCCTCGTGGTTTCTGCTTGATTGTTACGGTCCAACAGCCCAACCGTGGGTGATTTTGGACAACTAGGATTGGACTCCCGGCCCGGTCGACCCCGGGAGCCGGGCGCGCCGAACGGCCGCCTCCGGACGGGCAGGTCTCGGGCTCCCGACCCGGA
>CAYYHG010000084.1:8917-13039 GCA_964471665.1 uncultured Halobacteriales archaeon
CGGGCGCGCCGAACGGCCGCCTCCGGACGGGCAGGTCTCGGGCTCCCGACCCGGAACCCGATGGTTTTAACCACCTGACACCCCCAGTTTGCACAATGGCTTTTGAGGAACTCCTGGAGGACCCTGTCATACAGAAATACCTCCACGAACTCGTCGGGCCGAAGGGGATGCCGGTCGCGGCGGCCCCACCGGACGGCGAGGTGACAGACGAGGAACTCGCCGAGGAACTCGGGCTGGAACTCAACGACGTTCGCCGGGCGCTCTTTATCCTCTACGAGAACGACCTCGCCAGCTACCGCCGCCTGCGCGACGAGGACTCGGGGTGGCTGACCTACCTCTGGACCTTCGAGTACGGGAAAATTCCCGAGCAACTACAGGAGGAGATGCACCGCCTGCTGGCCGCCCTGGAGGCCCGCCGGGAGTACGAACACACCCACGAGTTCTACCTCTGTGAGACCTGTGGCATCCGCTTCGAGTTCGGCGAGGCGATGGACGTCGGGTTCGAGTGCCCGGAGTGTCTGTCGGAACTGGAGGCCATGGAAAACACCCGGCTCGTCGAGGCGGTGGACGAGCGCGTCGCCACACTCCGGGACGAACTCAACGTCGAGACGGCCGACGTCGAGGTCTGATGGTCGTACTCGCAACCAGGATTTACGTCGCCGGCGAGGCCCGCGAGCGGGCACTCCGTGGCCTCCGGGCCACGATAGACGACACGCTGGAGGGACTGGAGGTCACCCACGAGGTCGGCTGCCGCGAGGACGGGTTCCCGTCGGTGACGGTCGAGGGCCCCGACGCGACCGTCGCGCGGAACCTCCTCCGCGAGGAGTGGGGCGAGATCACACCCCACCTGGAAGCTGGGGAGGTCCACGTCGGAACACTCGAGGGCTGGGACGACGACGGGTTCGTCCTGGAGGCCGGCCGCGAGGTTGTGATTCCGACCGAACAGCTCGGCCTCGGGCAGGGCACGCCGGCACAGATCCGGACGCGTTTCGGGCTGGTCCAGCACGTCCCGTTGCGGTTCGTGCCCGGCGACCCGCCGCGGCTGGCCGACGCCGAGCGGGACCGGCTCTACGGGTGGACGCGCGGCCCCGGCAGGGTCAACGTCAACAGCGCCACGCGCTCTGAGATCAGGGCGACGGTCAACCGTGCCGGCCACGCCGGCGACATCGTGACCGTCGAGCGCCTGGGGGTGCTCGAGGGGAGTATCGTCTGTCGCGACCGAACCGATCCGCCGGGGTTGCTCGCGAGTATCGGCGAGTACCTGCCCTCGGAACTGCTCTGTGTCGTCCCATGAACAGGCGCGTTCTCGCAGGGGTGGCACTGCTCGCGATGCTGTTGCTCGCGGGCTGTTTTGGCTCCTCCGAGATTCCCGAGGAAGACCTGACTGCCAACGCCACCTACGACTGGGAGACCAACGCCACGACGACGTTCAACCTCTCGCGGTCGTCGTACACGACGGTCGTCGTGGTCGAGAACCGGACGAACCTGTCAGTCTGGGAACGAGACGAACTCGGGTCGGACAGCCCCGTCGACATCCAGGGACTCAAGTACCAGTTCGAGAACGGAACCGTCGCCAACGCGTCACAGGCGAACCTCTCTGCGACGCGCACGCAGGACGAGACGGTGATCGACCTCCCCGCGGAGAACGGCACGGTCGCCTACACGGCCTCCCGGACCGGCAAGCGCTTTGCCTCGCCCGCGTTCATCGAGGGGAGTTACGAGGTTGTCCTCCCGCCCTCGGCACGGATCGGCGTCCCCCTGCTCTCGCAGGCCAGTCCCGGTGGCCGCTCGACCCGGGTGACCGACAACCGCATGACCGTCAGGTGGAGCCAGGTGGCCGACGGCGCGATCTCCGTCAGGTACTACCTCCAGCGTGACCTGCTCCTGTTTGGCGGGCTCGTGGCGCTGGTGGTCGTCCTCGGCGGGGGCGGAACGGTGTACTACCTCCGGGAGATACGGACGCTGGAGAAACAGCGCAAGGAGATGGGCGCGGATGTCGAGTACGACGACGACGACCCGCGCGACGAGGGACCGCCCCCGGGGATGCGGTAACCGAGATGTTTTGACGGTCCAGCCATAGATTGGGGTATGCGCGTCGCTCTGGTGTGTGTCGGCGACGAGTTGCTCGCCGGCGACACCGTCAACACGAACGCCGCCTGGCTGGGCCGCCGGCTGAGCGAGAGCGGCGTCGACGTAGAGCGCGTCACGGTCGTCCCCGACCGGGTGGCTGACATCGCCCGGGTCGTCAACGAGTACCGGGCCGACTACGACGCCACCATCGTCACTGGCGGGCTGGGGCCGACACACGACGACCTGACCATGGAGGGCGTCGCCGCCGCCGTCGGGAGCGAGATCCGCGAGGACGCGGACGCACTCGCGTGGCTCGAAGACGAGGGGGGCTACACCCGCGACGACCTCGCCGAGGGAACCGCCGACATCCCGGAGGCAGCGGAGATGTTGCCCAACCCCGAGGGCGTGGCACCGGGGTGTGTCGTCGAGAACATCTACGTCCTCCCCGGGGTCCCCGAGGAGATGCAGGCGATGTTCGAGCTGGTCGCCGGTGATTTCGCCGGCGAGGAGCAGTTCGTCGAGTGGATCGACGTCGACGAACCCGAGAGCGCACTCGTCGACCGGTTCGCCCGACTCAGAGAGCGGTTCGAGGTCCGCGTGGGCAGCTATCCCGGCGACACCGTGCGGGTCAAGCTGTACGGGACCGACGCCGGGGCCGTCGCGGACGCCGCAGTCTGGCTGCGCGACCGCGTCGAGACTGTGGAGTAATCGCGCTCGCGACGCCTGTGGCCGGTCGGGCGTATCCGCCCTGGTCGAGTGTTACCGGTAGAGGTGGTTGAGCCACAGTGCAGTCAACAGAATCCCTCCGAGGCCGACGATCCAGCCCGAGGCGGCGATCACGCCCTCCTGTACGCCGGCCTGCAACAGTGCGCTCATACCTCCCGATTGGCGTGGCGGGAGTTAAGGCGTTCCGGTTGGTTTTTGCACACAGCGCACCCACCAGGCAGTATGCGACGGATCGGGGTCGTGGTCAATCCCATCGCCGGGATGGGCGGCCGTGTCGGCCTCAAAGGTACCGACGGCAAGGTCTCTGAGGCGTTCGACCGCGGCGCGGAGCCGCGCGCACCCGGCCGGGCCGTCGAGGCGCTGGAGGCGCTCCGGGAGACTGACAGCGGGGTGAAAGTGCTCGCGTACGGCGGCGTCATGGGCGCAGACCAGGCCCGAGAGGCCGGGTTCGAGCCCGGAGTCGTCGGAGATCCCGGCGGCGGTATCGGCGAGACCGGCCCAGACGACACACGGACGGCGGTCCGGGCGTTCGTCGACCGGGACGTCGACGCAATCCTGTTCGTCGGCGGTGACGGGACCGCCGTCGACGTGGCCGAGACGCTCGAAGAGAGAGACGTCGACACGCCGATTCTCGGTGTACCCGCGGGCGTGAAGGTCTACTCGGCAGTGTTCGGGGTCACCCCCCGGGCCGCCGGCGAGGTCGCAGCCACGTTCGACCGCACCGAGGAGGCGGAGGTCAACGACATCGACGAGGACGAGTTCCGCGAGGGCGAGGTACACACGGAACTGAAAGCCGTCGCCCGCGTGCCGGTCGCACAACAGCGCCAGTCGAGCAAGCAACTCGGCGGCGGAAGCGTCGAGGGCGTCGCACAGGGGTTTGCCGCCGACGTGGAACCGCGACGGACCTACGTGCTCGGTCCCGGCAGCACCCTCGGCGCGATAAAGAGCGAACTCGGGTTCGAGGGGACGGCCCTGGGTGTGGACGTCTGGCGGGACGGCGAGGTGCTCGCCCGCGACGCCGCCGAGTCGGACATCCTCGGGACGCTGGGCGCGGACAACACCGTCGTCGTCTCGCCCATCGGCGGCCAGGGGTTCATTTTCGGCCGGGGGAACCAGCAGATCTCACCCCCGGTCATCCGGCAGTCCGACCTCGCGGTGGTGGCCTCGCGCCGGAAACTCGACCAGACCGGGGTGTTGCGGGTAGACACCGGCGACCGTGACCTGGACGACAGCCTCCGCGGGTGGACGCGGGTCAGAGTCGGCCGCGTCGAGAAGCGGTTGGTCGAGGTCGTCTGATAGAGTTTCGAGCGCATACCCCCGCCTTCC
>CAYYHG010000085.1:0-12916 GCA_964471665.1 uncultured Halobacteriales archaeon
TGTCGTTGCTCCCGACGTAGATTGTCCCGTCTCCCACCGTGGGCGCCCCCCGGATCTCGCCGCCGGCGTGGAACTGGTACTGCCAGTACTTCTCGCCGGTCGAAGCGTCGAGCCCGTACAGGTCGTTGTCGGTGCTGCCGAAAAAAACGGCACCGTCGGCGACGGCCGGCGAGGAGTACACGGGCCCGCCGGTTTCGAACGACCACAGCTCCGACCCGTCGGCCGCGTCGATCCCGTACACGGACCCGTCGAGGCTCCCGACGTAGACCACGCCGTCGACGACGACCGGCGACGACCGGACCTCCCCGCCGGTTCTGACCGTCCACTGCCTGACGCCGTCGGCCGTACCGATGGCGTGGACGCGCCCCTCGTCACTCCCGACGTAGACCGTGTCGTCGACGACCGCCGGCGACGACCGCACCGGACCCCCCGTATCGTAGACCCACTCCTCGGTCCCGTCCTCGGCGTCCAGCGCGTAGACGGTCCCGGTGTCGCTGCCGACGTAGACCCTGCCGCCCACGACCGCCGGCGACGACCGCACCGGGCTGCCGGTTTTGTACGACCACGCCTCGATCGTCCCGAGCACCGGCCCGGACTCGTCGGGGTGGTGCCCCGTGTTGTGCTGGTCGTACTGGAACATCGACGACTCGACCGGGGCCGGCGTCGGCGTCTGGGTTGCCGTCTCCTCGTCGTCACCGTCGTCGTCGCCACCGTCGCCATCACCGCCATCGCCGCCGTCGCCGTCTCCACCGTCGCCCGGCGTCGCGGTGCCGTCACCGCCGTCACCGTCACCGCCGTCCTCCGAGGAGGATCCGTCTCCCCCGTCCCCGCTGCCGTCGCCGTTTCCGTCGCTGTCGTCCCCGTCGCCGCCGATACAGCCGGCGAGTCCCGCGATTCCGGCCGTGCCGACCGCGAGTAGATACCGCCGCCGCGATGTCTTTTGCCTCGTCGTGCTCTCGGTACCCCGCATGGGACACCATAGAATCAAGACGGGTATAACTGTTTTCGCCGTTCGCGATCCTGTCGGCCGTATTGCCGGCAGTACCGGCAGGTACGGGGTGGCCCCGCGACCGCACTCGCGACTCACACTTAACCGGCTGGCACACCAGCAACGAACATGAGCGAACACGAGAGCAGCGAGGCGCTTCCGGTCTGGTGTGCGGGCGACGAGTGGTGCCCGGTAACCACGACGGCCACGCTCATCGGCAAGAAGTGGCACCCCGTCATCGTCCACCGGTTGCTCGAACACGGCCCGCTGGGGTTCAACGCGCTGAAAGAGGAGGTCGACGGCGTCTCCAGCAAGGTCCTCTCGGACAGCCTCAGCGACATGGAGGAATCGGCGCTCGTAGAGCGGGAGATCGTCTCCGAGAAGCCGTTCCGCGTCGAGTACTCGCTGACCGACCGCGGCCGCGACCTCCGGCCGATCATCGAGGCCATGGAGGGGTGGGGAAGCAGACACCTCGTGCCCGCCGAGGACAGGGAGTCCTCGCTGGGGTAGCCCCGAGCGCGCCGGCCGTCGATCAGTCGGAGAGCAGCGGGCGCGTCGAGTTCGCGACCACGAGCAGGCTGCTGGTCGCCATCGCGGCGGCGGCGAACAGCGGATTGAGCAGGCCGGTCAGTGCCAGCGGGATGGCGACGCCGTTGTAGACGAACGCCCACCCGATGTTCTGCCTGACCCGGCGTCTGGTCGCCTCCGCGAGGTCGAACACCGCCCCGACCGCCGAGAGGTCGTCGTCGACGATGGCGACGTCGGCGGCGTCGACAGCCAGCGCCGTGCCGTCGCCCAGCGCGACTCCCAGGTCGGCACTCGCCAGTGCCGGCGCGTCGTTGGTGCCGTCGCCGACCATCGCCACCTGGCGGTCCCGGCCGAGTCGGCGGACGGTCGCGGCCTTGCCCTCCGGCGGCACCCCCGAAAAGACAGTCGAGACGTGCGGGTGCTCGCGGAACACGTCGGCTGCGGCCCCCTCGTCGCCCGTGAGCACGACCACCTCGACGCCGCGCTCGCCGAGGTCGGTCACCGTCTCGTCCCAGTCCTCGCGTGGCTCGTCACCCACTGCGATGACCCCCTCGGCGGTGCCGTCCCGGCCGACGACGACGGGAAGCCGGCCGTTCGTGCGGACGTCCGACGCCCGCTCGCGGATCCGCTCCGGAACTGACCACCCGCGGCTCCCGAACAGTTCCGGGTGACCGACGAGCACCTCGCTGCCGTCGACGACACCCCCCACGCCCGTGTCGTGGCTGTCGAACCGGGCCACGTCCGGCGCGCCAGTGTCCGGGTCCCCGGCTCTGGAAGACCGTTCGACGCCGCCGTCGGGTTCCAGGGAGTCGGGTCCGAACGCCGCGGCAACCGCTCCGGCGACGGGGTGAGACGAGCGCGCCTCGAGGCGGCCCGCAGCCCGGAGGGCCGTGTCGGGTCCCGTCGCGTCGACGACGCTGGTCTCCCCGGTGGTGAGCGTCCCGGTCTTGTCGAAGACGACGGTCTCGGCCCCGCGGAGGCGCTCGAAGACGCTGTCGTCGAAGACGACGGCGTTCCGGGACAGCGCCGCCCTGAGCCCCGAGGCGACCGCGAGGGGGGTCGCCAGGCCCAGCGCGCACGGACACGAGACGATGAGGACAGTCAGCGCGGTCAGGAGGACGGCCGTCGGCGCCGCGCCCAGGAGGAGGTTGACGAGTCCGACCAGCACGGCCAGCACGATCACGCCCGGCACGAAGATCACGGCCAGCCTGTCGGCGAGTTGCTGGACGCCCGTCGCGTCGCTCTGGAGGTTCCAGACCAGGTTCACGACGCGGTCGACGCTGCTCGTCGCGCCCTCCCCGACGTCGACGACGACCGCGCCGTCAGTCAGGATCGACCCGCCGATCAGTTCCTCGCCAGCCGTCTTGGCGACGGGGAGGGGCTCGCCGGTCACGACCGCCTCGTCGACGGTACACTCGCCCTCGCGGACGACGCCGTCGACGGGGACGCGCTCGCCTTCCCGGACGAGGACCTGCTCGCCCCCGTCCAGGCTCTCGACGGGGACGTCCTCGGTCGCCCCGTCGACGTAGCGGTGTGCGGTGTCGACAGTCGCCGCCGTCAGTTCCGAGAGCCGGTCGGTCGCGCGGCGTTTCATCTGTGACTCGTAGTAGGTCCCGGCGGTGACCACGATCACGATGGCGATGCTCACGTCGAAGTAGATGTCGATCCGCCCGAGCGCGACCGCGAGCGCGCTGTAGAGGTACGCACCCAGCGCCGCCACGGAGACGAGCAGGTTCATGTTGGGCTCGCGGGCCCGGAGGCTGACGTACGCGCCCTGCAGGATGGGCCAGCCGGTGAAAAAGACCACCAGGCTCGTCATGAAGAAGATGACATAAAAGGGGTACTGGGCGTTCTGCAGTTGCTGGGTGATCTGTTCGAGCATCCAGTCGGGATACAGGATCTGGAAGTGGACCGGGTAGATGAAGATGAGGTAGGGAATCATCACGAACATCCCCACGAGGACGCCAAAACCGAGCCGCCAGACCGTCTCCTCCTCGGCGCGCTGGACCGCGAGTGCGTCCTCGCGGTTGGAGGCCCTGTAGCCCGCCCTGGAGAAGCAATCCGGGAGGTCGGCCGCCTCGATCCGGTCGGGATCGTAGTCGATCCGGAGGGTTTCGGTCACGTAACTCGCGTCGGCGCCAGCGACGCCGTCGGTCGACTCACCGACGGATTCGAGGAACGCCTCGCAGGTCGTACAGTACATCCCGTCGACGCGGAGGAACGCCCGTTCGTGGCCCGGCGGCGGGCCGTCCTCGCCGGCGTCCAGCGACTGGCCGTCCTCGCCCGTTCGGTCGCCGGCGCGGTCGCGGATGTCCGCCTCCGCGACGCCGTCGACGTCCCCGAGCGCGTCCGCGACCTCGCGACACCCGGTACAGCAGTACGCCCGTCCCTCGTCGTCGGTCACACTGCTCCCGCGCTGCCGGCCCAGGGGCAATCCACACAGTACACACTCCCCGTCGCCTCCCTCGCCGCCGGGTCGCTCCTCGGGCTCGCTCATCTGTCTGTCCGTGTGTCCGGTCGGCAATCAGGCCTCCGGACTGTGTCTGGATCCGGGACTCTGTCTCTGTCGGGCAATCGCCCACCCTAGGTCACTCGAGGGAATAGCGTTTGCGCTTCGGTGGTGGCTGCACAGACGGGAAAAGGATAAGTTCTGTCGCCGTGATCCATCTACATGGGCAAAGACGAGCAGAACAAGGAACTGTGCGGGCGGTGTGCGATGAGTTCTGTCTCGGGCATGATGGAAGAGGACCACGACCCCTTCGGCGAGGAACGGATCGAGGTCGAGGAGTCCGAACTCCGGAAGGTGTCGCCCGCCGTCGTGCTCGGGAAGGTCAAACACCGGCTCGACGAGTTCATGACGGAACTCACGTACGGTCGGTAGCTCTGCTCACCGCTCGGGGTGTGTCGGCGCGTCGAACCCACCCCTGACCAGCGGCCTGGCGACGTGCCGGCGAGCACAGGGTGGCACCTCGTACCACCCCACCTCGAGGTCGCGCTCGATCGGCCGCGTCACTTTCCCGTCGGCGCTCGTCCCACAGTCCCGGCACCGGTAGCCCGCCCGCCGACCGGCCGACTCCATCGACCGGCCACACGACGGACACCCGGGCGTGACGAGTTCGGTCGTCGCGAGGTTCCTGACGGCGAACTTCTCCAGTTTGAGCGTCCCGTTGCTCACCTCGCCACAGACAGTCAGGCGGTCCCCGACCCGCAGCGAGCGCACGCGGTCGCGGAACCGCTTGGTCGGTTCGAAGGCCACACACTGGAGTCGCCCGTCGGGGTCGCTGTCGAGCGTGACGAACACGTGCCCGCCCTCGCGCGTCTCGGGCGGCGAGGCGACCCGGCCGTCCAGCCGGTACGCGCCTCCCTCGACTACCCCGTCGGTGGCTGGCTGGAGGTGTGCGTCTGTGCCCTGGTTCGTGACGAACACCCGGCGCCGGGCGACGGGTTCGCTCTCGATGGCGTCGGCGACCCGCCGGACAGCGTCCGGGTCGTCCCCGCGGATCCCGTGGAGGACTGGACAGGGGGTCCGGGGGACACAGACCGCAACGTCCTCCTCGCGGTCGACGGTGTCCCACACCTCGGGATAGGCGTCCTCGGCGGCCGCGAACACCGAGGCGTGGTCGACCTCGCGGGGCGTGCCCCAGCGGTCGCGCTCGCGGTAGGAGAGACACTCGTAGGTCCACTCCTCGAAGGCCGCCCAGGCACCCACCGCCGCTGTTGCGCCCACGAGCCCCCGGCCGTTGCCCCGCTGTGCGCTCCCGAAGCCAGCGTCTTCGAGACGACTGCGGACAGGGTCGGGCCGGACGTACGCACGGACCGCCCGCTCGGCGGTCTCGACGATCGAGTCCGGGACCGCGTCCGGATCGCAGTCCGCCACGACCACACCCGGATTGGTGTCGGGATCGGCGGTCCGGGCGCGGTCGAGTGCCTCGCGGGCCAGCGCGAGCGCGCGGCCGGCGTCGATGTCGCAGTGAACGGCGAGTGCCGCGTTCCCCCGGGTCTTGTGCTCGACGGCGGGATCGAGCCGGACGAGGAGCGTCCGCTCGACAGTTCCGCCGGCGTCCGAGACGCGCTCGGCCAGCCGCGCGGCGACGTACGTGGTGCACATGCCCCTGTCGCGCGAGTCCGTGTCGTCGACGCCGATGACCGTCACGCCTGCCTCTATCGGGGAGTCCCACTAACCGTTTTCGACCCGGGATGATCGTCGGGGCCCCGTCGACACGCGCCACGACGCCTCACGCGGGCGTGGAGAACTCGATCGCCGCGCCCTGGCCGAAGCCGACACACTCCGTCGCCAGTCCGAGGTCGGCGCCGCGCCGGTGCATCTCGTGGAGCAGCGTCACGGGCAGGCGCGCACCCGAGGCACCGAGCGGGTGGCCCAGCGCGATCGCGCCGCCGTTGACGTTGTAGCTGTCGTCGCCGAACCCCAGTTCGCGCTGGCAGTACAGACACTGGCTGGCGAAGGCCTCGTTCAGTTCCACGAGGTCGTACTCGGCGGGGTCGCGGCCGGTCCGCTCGCACAGCCCCCGGACCGCCGGAACCGGACCGACGCCCATCACTGTCGGATCGACGCCGGCGACGTTGTGGGCGCCGACCTCCGCGAGGACGTCCAGCCCGCGTTCGTCGGCGAACCCGCGACTCGTGACCAGCACCCCGGCTGCACCGTCCGAAATCTGGGAGGCGTTGCCCGGCGTGACCGTCCCGTCTGACGCGAAGACGGTCGGCAACCCGGCGAGTTGCTCCATGCTGGTGTCGTAGCGGATGCCCTCGTCGGTCTCGACGGTCCCGGCGGCCGTCTCGACGGGGACGATTTCGTCGTCGAACCGCCCGGAGTCGGTCGCCTCGGCGGCCCGTTCGTGGCTCCGGAGGGCGTACTCGTCTTGTGCGGTCCTGTCGACGTCGTACTTGTCTGCGACCGTCTCGGCGGTCACCCCCATCTGGAGGTCGCCGACGTCGTAGTGGTCCCCCAGGCGGGGGTGGACGTTGTGGGAGTTCTCGCCCATGGGCACGCGGCTCATCGACTCGACGCCGCCCGCGAGGAGGCAGTCGCGCTGGCCGGCCGCGACGGCGTCGGCCGCCCGCATGATCGCCTCCGCCGACGAGGCACACCACCGGTTTATCGTGCTCGCGGGGACTGACTCGCCCAGCTCCGAGAGGAGTGCGATCACCCGCGCCACGTTGTTGCCCTGTTCGCCCCGCTGCTGGGCACACCCCCACAGCAGGTCGTCGACGGCCTGCCCGGTCAGGCCCGTCCGCGAGAGCATCTCGTCGACCAGCGGGATCGAGAGGTCCTCGCTTCGCACGTCCGCGAACACGCCGTCCTCCTTGCCGAGCGGTGTCCTGACCGCTTCGACGATGACTGGTGTCGCCATACCGCCGGGACGGCCCGAGCGGTACTTATACTGTCGGCTATGAGCCCGTGAGCAGTATCGGTACCCCGGGGTGCCGAATATCTTCACGAAGTTATAGCCGACAGTATCAGGAACCGGAGCGTCGGAGTTCGGATTTCTACGACCCGCCCTGTTATCTCCAGTAGAAGCAGTACCCTTTTCAGTATTAATGAGTGTGTTTGGCACAGTTTCCGAGTGCGTCACACCGCGAGCAGGGGCGAGGCGTCTCACACAGAGTTGATACGAGGGGAAAATTCACTGATACGGACCGTTGTCCGCAATCGGGAGTGTCAGCAGGATCGTCGTCCCGTTGTCCACCTCGAAGGAAAGATCACCGCCCGACGCACTCACGACCCAGTATGCAAACCAGAGTCCGAGTCCAGTCGCGTGCTGGAGGTCCGTTTCCGTCCCGCTCTCGATCGTCTTTCGCTCGACCGGTGGCAATCCGGGCCCGTTGTCGCTGATACTGAGCAGTGCAACGTCGTCCCGGCGTTCGACGGCCAGGTCGACCCGGGGGCTCGTACCCGCGTGTTCGAGTGCGTTCTCGAGCAGTTCCCACACGGCGTCTCCAAACACGTTTGCGACCTCGACGGTCGCGGTTGTCTCTGGCAGGTCGATCCTCGCGGCCGGGTATTCTCTGTTCGCTCGGGATTCCAGCGGTTCGAGTACCTCCGCGATGTCGTACCAATCGATCTCGATGTTCTCGACGGCACGCTCGATCTTGCGTGCGTTGTTGGCTGTCTCGAGTATCTCGGAGATCTTGTTCTGGGCCCGCTGGACAGTTTCGGGCGTCAGGTTGTCCTCGTCCGCCCGAGCGAGTTCGAGGACGCTACTGACAACATCCAGGTCGTTGCGGAGATTGTGCCGCAACACCCGATTGAAAATTTCGAGGCGTTGTTCCCGACGCTGCCGGTCGGTGATGTCACGGACGTTTACCAGCACTGCCGGCTGGTCTCCCTGTTCGATCGTTGCTGCCGAGAGTTCGACCGTGCGCTGTTCCCCGCTGCTGGTTTCGATCCCGATCTGTCGCTGGGTACGAGAGGTCTCTGCCAGCGAAGTGAGTTCTGCCCTTGCGAGACCCCTCTCGCCGGGCGGAATCAGTTCGTCGAACGCCATGTCGCTCAACTGCTCACGTTCGTAGCCAGTCAGTTCCACGAACCGACCGTTGGCGAACGTGAACAGACCGTCTCGAATGACGACGATCCCGTCGTTGCTCTGTTCGACAAGCGTCGTGTACCGCTCGCGTTCCGCCTCCAGCTCGGTGATGAACCGCTCGAGGTCGTCACGCATTTTCGCCATCGCCTCGCCGACAGGGCCGGGAATGTCTTCTTCGAGCACCTCGGCCTCGAACTCCTGGCCTGCGAGTTTTTCCGCCTGTGCGGTGATCGTCTCGACGTACGATTTTGTCTTCCGCAGGTTCGTGCGGAGCTGGCCGACCTCGTCGAGTCGATCCTCGTCCTCGATGTCGACGGTCAGGTCACCCGTCGCAATCGCGTCTGCCTGTGCTGCCAGTCGCTTGATCGATCTGATCGGTCCGTACTGGATCATCCCACCGAGGAGCAGGAATCCAATGAACATGAGACCGATCAGCTCTGCGAGATCGCTCCGGATCTGACTGGTTACTGCCAGCGCGTTCGACCGGGGGACTTCCTTGACGACAACCCAGTTGACGCCGTCGCTGGGAACGCTGTGGTAGCCTCGAACCTCCGTCTGGTCCATCTCGGAGCCGTTCAGCGGCGAGAACTGGTCCTCCCGGTCGAGAATCCGGGTCCCGACCTCAGTGGCCTCGCGCTCGCCCTTGTACGGCCGGAACTCGTTGGGACTGTTTTCCTCGAACATCACGAACGCACTCACCCCGCCGAGTACGACTGTCTCTGTGCCGTTGATGACGTCTGCTGCCCCCGCGACCCGGGTGCTCGGGTGGTACTCGCCGATCAGGACGTGTTCTCCGTCGTGTGTCGGCGAGGCGATTGCGACCGACATCTCGCCCTCGTCCAGGTAGACCCACGAGACGAGGATGTCCTCTGTCCCGTCGAAGGCGAATGCCACCGCTTCGCCGTCGGCGTTCTCTCCCCAGTTGATGTTCGTCGCAGCCAGTTTCTCGCCTGCGAGGCCGTCAGTGCTCGCGACAATCTGTTCGGTCGTTCCGTTCGACGGCTGCTCGGTCGCACGCTCTACCACGTGGAGGCCGGCGAGTTCGTCCGAGGTCTGTGTCAGCTCTGTCGCGAGCGTCTCTTCGGTCAGGGTCTGATTCTGCGGGTCGACGCCTCGGTGTGCCGAGAGGACACGGATCGACTCCTGTTCGCCCTCGAACCACCTGGCGAGGCTCTCGGCTTCGAGTTCCGCGTTGGCCTGGACCGATCGTAACTGTTCTTCGGTTGCCCGGTCGGTCACCTGATACGCCATTACTGTCCCGCCAGCGGTAATTACTGCAATGATGAGCAGCGAAACCGCGAACAGCTTGACAGCATATCGTGAGCGGAGTTGCTCTGGAAGGTACTGTCCACTGCCCATTTCGTATGGGTTCCACGGCGTATGGGGATAAAAAGAGTCGCCCGCGTAGTGTTATTGGGACGACCCGGCGAGAACTCCGATGGTCCCAACTCTCGTCCGAGACAGCCAACGCCGACCGTGTCCGGTTTTCCGCACGTCGACAGAGAGAGGAAACGCTTGAGTGGTTTTCGGCACAAGAACCACGTGGATGCGCAGTCGAGCCGTTCTCGCCTCGCGGTCGGGGTCAGTGGCCGACTGGATTGTGAAAGCCGTCGAAGCGCTCGGCTATGACATCGCAGAGACAGTGACAGCAGAGAGTTCGGAACACGGACAGTATCATCTTCCGCCTGGTGTCGTCGAGGAACTCGACGCGACGCTTCGGAAGGAAGACCGCGCGCTGGTTGCGATTGACGAGTCGGTTCATCCCGGACAGCTTGTCGACATAGCGGCGACACTCCAGGCGGACGATATCTGTGACCGCCGCGGAATCGTGTTCGAACGACTCGCAGCAGGCGGGAACGATGTCGCAGAAACGCGGCTCGCTCTGTACAACCGTCGGCTCGACCGACGGAGAGCAAAGCGGGCACAGCGACAGTCCGCCACCCGGGGCCCGGCGGGGACGAGCGGCCGTGTCGAAGATCTCGACCGCCGGTGCCAGCAACTGCAGGCGACCCTCGGAACACGGCGTCGCGCGGCGCGACAACGAACCGACGAGACGTACGAAACCGCGGACGCTCGCGTCGTCATCACCGGGTCACCGGCTGTGGGCGCACCGCGACTGTGGTCGGCGCTGACTGGAGCCGACGAACGGCACCCGGGGCCGTTCGAGCCCGCTCGACCAGTCTCCGTGACGCGGTCTCTCGGTGTACACCGGCTGACGATGACAGCCACTCCCGGACTGATTCCGGACGACCCCGAGTGGTACGAGATGGTCGTCCCGGGTACGTTTGTGGCGCTTCGCAGGGCAGATATCGTCGTCGTTGTCGGCCGTTCCCCGGACCGGCTCGAGACGCTCTCTGAGACCGTCCAGACGCAGTCCGGGGCAACTGTGCTTCCTGCACTCCAGTCACGAGAACAAAACGAGACAGAGTCGGCAAAACGACCGGTCGGCCCCGCGACACCGCAGGCAATCGAGTCCCGCTTGCGGAGTGAGCTCGCAGCCGTCCGCGTCGACGTCACTCTACCGTACGGTGACGAGACACAGGCACTGGTCTCACGTCTGTACGACCGACGGACGGTCTCGTCTGTGGCCTACGGCGACGAGATCGCGCTCACTGTCGAGATTCCGGAGGACGCCCGGCAGGACCTCCGCCGACAGGTCAGCGAGGTCGGCGGTAATCTCGACTGATACTGGTTGCTGTCGCCGTGAGGATATCCGGCCCCCGGTGCCGAACCTGCCGTCAGCCTGTCTACTGGTCGGCGGATCCCGGTACACAGCCACAGCAGTCCCACTGCGTATTGTCACACGCCTGTCTGACGTGGGATTAATTGGCCTCACCCAGCAGTTGCACGAAGGCATGGCAACCGCTTCGCAAGTCAGCGCGACCAGTTCGAAAGAGGAGATTGTTGTGGCCTACCTGCGCAAACAAGTACGAACTGGTAACCAGTACTTCAAGTCCCGGTTCATCGCCAGTGACATCGAATTATCTCCGAAAGAAATTGGTGCTGTGATGCGAAAACTCCGCAACCAGAGCGACCGGCTGGAAGTCGAAAAGTGGAGCTACACGAACGGAACGACCTGGCGGGTCACTGTGGACGGGGAAGTTGGTTGATTGTACACGTGAGAGCCGCAGTACGAGCCACAGCACGTGGCCCGTGACCCGCGGTCGCGCCAGTCGGAGTGGAAATCGGGTCCGGAACGGGGTTCGAGCACAGCACCTGGCGTCGTGTTTCCGCACCCGGCACAACGTAACAGAATACCGATATTTTGTGCGAACGACTCCCCGACGAAGGGGCAGACAGGCCGGTGATCGGAGACGTCTAGACAGGCTTATAAATC
The DNA here is from genome assembly GCA_964471665.1 of uncultured Halobacteriales archaeon. Classification (GTDB taxonomy): domain Archaea; phylum Halobacteriota; class Halobacteria; order Halobacteriales; family Haloarculaceae; genus SW-9-67-25. Next base: position 11,399 of record CAYYHG010000085.1, read on the forward strand.
GCGCTCCCAGGAGAGCATCCACATGCAACCGACCGACGAGCTACCTGCAAGCGCCGACACAGTCGTCGTCGGCGCCGGAATCGTTGGCTGTAACGTCGCGTACCAGTTGACCCGGCTCGGCCGCGAGGACGTCGTGGTCGTCGACCAGGGTCCGATGCCGACCACCGGGGGCTCCTCGACACACGCACCCGGCATCATGTTCCAGACAGCCGAGCCGAAGACGCTGAGTCAGTTCGCCGACTACAGCCGCAGGCTGTACTCGCAACTCGAGGGCGCCGACGGCCAGCAGGCGTACAACGAGACCGGCGGAATCGAGGTGGCGCGCAGCGAAGAGCGGATGGCCTTTCTCCAGCGCCGGGTCGAACACGCCAACGCGTGGGGAATTCCGGACCCGCAACTGCTCTCGCCCGAGGAAGTGACCGACCACCTCCCGCTGGTCGACGAGAGCCAGATTCTCGGGGGCTACTACTCGCCGACCGACGGTCAGGTGTCGGGGGTCGTCGCCTGCGACGCGCTGGCAAGAGAGGCGATGGACCGGGGCGCCAGCTTCGTCCCCCACACCCGGACCGAGGACGTCGAGGTTGCCAACGGCTCCGTGCAGGCGGTCGTCACGGAGAACGGCAGAGTCGAGTGCGACGAGGTGGTCGTCGCGACGAACATCTGGGCCCGGCAACTCGGCGAGAAGCTCGGCGTCCACCTGCCCGTGACGCCCGTCGAACACCAGTACACCATGACCGAGCCGCTTGCGGAACTCGCCGACGGCGCCGTCGACGTGACCGACCATCCCCTGTTCGAGAACTACCAGAACGTCTCCGGGGAGAAGGCAAAGCGGCTGCTGGTGGGGCCGGACCGGCCGATCCTGCGCGACCAGGACAACGCGATGTACTACCGGACCCACGGGGACTCCTACGGCGTCGGCTCGTACAACCACGAGTCGGTCGTGCCCGACCCCCAGGACCTGGGCGGGAACGACGCCGACGGCGAGCAGGGCTCGGTGCACGAGTTCACCGAACGGTTCATCGACACCGCGACGCACCCGGACCGGCCGCACAAGGCCCCCCGGCAGGCCAGCGACGAACTCCTGCCCGCGACCGCCGGCACAGACCTGGAGTTCAAGTACAACGGGATGTTCGCGGAGTCGCCCAACGGCCTCCCGGTGATGGGTCCGGTCGAGGAGTACGACGGGCTCTGGACCGCGGCCGCAATCTGGGTCACCCACGCCGGCGGCGCCGGGAAGGCGCTGGCGGAGTGGATGGAACACGGTGTCCCGCGGCTCGACGACGGGCCGATCGACCTCGCACACTCGGACGTCAACCGGTTCGACGACCACGAGGGGAGCTGGGACTTCGCCCGCGACATCGGCGCCGAGGAGTACCGCATCGTCTACAACGTCGTGCACCCGAAGTGGGTGTGGACGGACAAACAGCGGGACATCCGACGGACTCCGATGTACCACACCCACAAGGAGATGGGCGCGGAGATGTGGGCCGAGGCCGGCTGGGAGGAGCCACAGTGGTT
>CAYYHG010000086.1:0-12724 GCA_964471665.1 uncultured Halobacteriales archaeon
AAGTTCGAGGTTCGTGGCGTCAGCAGCAACGACACCCCGTGTCAACCACTCCACTCGAAACGCGACAGAGTTCGACCCGTATCTTCGATAGGCAGCCCTACTGTTATCCGGCTGAATCCCCTGCGATGGTGTATGGCAGATGATAAACAGGGTCGAGATGAACAGGCGGATGACGAAAAACGTCGCCAGCGAGAGCGGATGCAAGAGGAGGCACGTACCCGCGACGATGAAGAAGAGCCGGTGCGCGTCGACTCTGGAGACCGGCTTGGTGATCTTGATGAAGCGCTCAAATCGCACGACTATCCAGCCACGACAGATGAGTTGGTTGAGGCCTATGGCGATTATGAACTTGAAACTCAGGACGGCAAGAAATCCCTGGAGGACGTACTCTCTTCAACTGATGACCAAAGATATGATTCAGCCGAGGACGTTCGCAGACGGATACTGGGACTCATAGGTCGATAGCACAACGGTCCAACACACTTATATCGCAAATCGGATCGCCTGTGCTGAAATAAACCCCGGCTGTGGTTACCTCTCTGCTGAATCCGCTCTCTATATCCAACAGTTGCTGAATTAACTTGTTCGACGCTCGGTAGAATGCCGAGTGCTGAACAGCACTACTGTAGTGATAGAGTGCGCGTATTGCGCACGAATCTCCATCAGTCACAGGAGCGAAACGGCCGGAAATCTGATGTCGTTCGTCACTCCCGATGAACGAGTGTGTATAAACCAATTGATAAATTTGTACGATGGGATCGTGTGGTTTTGAGACCGCAGACAAAGACGCAGCCGGTCGACTCCAGAACATCCTCGCTCCAGTCAGTGGTGAGCGCTTCGAAATGCACCAATACCGGAATCCGCCGACTATCGGCGAACATACGACGGAGGAACTCACGGAGTGGCTTGCGGTGTCGAAAGACAGAGTGACTGATCGATAAGACGAATGGGTCTCATAGTGATTGCTGTAAGCCATTCCCGGATCGACCGCAGGACGCGACCCGGTCGAAACGGCAATTCGTTACAGCAATCACTATGAGTCTCGCGTTAGCGAGATTGCCTTACCTGATCCTTATCAGGTGGGTTCGTGCAAAATGGAGCGCGCGTATTTCGGGGAACACAAGACACTCTTCAGTGAGACAGTGGGTGGCCACCGGACGAGCTCAAACGGCGAAATACCGTCACAGTTCCGGCTCGATGTACACCAGCTCTACGCGACTGTCGATGCCGATCAGCGCCTGCTCTATCTGCTGGACATCTTCGTCAATATCGCCGGTCACGAGCTCCGGGTCGAAGCTCACGTCCGCAGTGACGAGTACCTTGCCAGTCCCGATAAACATTGTCCGGAAGTCATCGAGATTGACAACGCCGTCATGGGACTCGACGGCCGTGCGTAGCTTGCGCTCGACGTCTGCGGAGAGACTTTCTCCAATGATGAGCCGCTTGTTTTCGATTGCCAGTGCCACCGCAAACACCATCAGGAGAATCCCGATCACGACTGCGGCTGCGGCGTCGTACGCGGGGTTTCCTGTGATGCGTGTCGCAGCGATGCCGACGAGCGCGGCGAGGAGTCCCAGCAGTGCGACTGCATCCTCCGTGAAGGCAGTCAGCGTCGTGATGTCGCTCGTCTGGCTAAACGCCTGGCGATAGCCTGACCAGTCGTGGACCTCCATCTGGCGTACCAGTTCGGCGTTGGCCTTCGAGAAGGCGTACGTCTCGAAGGCCACCGCTCCGAGCAGGATGGCGACCACGATATAGAATGGCTCGACCGGTGCCTGCAGATCGATCGTAGTCCCGAGAAACGTCGCGGGGCCCGCTTCGATTTCGTGCCCGCCGGCCCGCAGTTCGGAGACGCCATGTGTGAGGCTTTTCCACCCTGCGGCTCCGAAGAGCAGCACCGAAACGAGAAACGCGTAGAAAAACTGGGATTTCCCGTGCCCGAAGGGGTGGGATCTTGTCGCCTGCTGTTTACTGCCTCTGATCCCGACCAGAAGCAGCACCTGATTGCCCGTGTCGGATATCGAGTGGTAGGTTTCGGCAAGCATCGCTGGGCTCCCGGTCAGCAAGAACCCGCCAAATTTCAGTACCGTGATACCGGCATTAGCGATCAACGCGGCGATAACGACACCGGTACTTCCAGCAGCCATCTTGCACAAAGATGGGGCACGCTAACGGTTCAAGTCGTCACTTTTCACAGTGGATTGGGTTGTTACTATCCGAGATACGAGTCGGCAAATTGGCGGTGATTTCGGAGATGGAGCGCTTGGCGCGTTGGTTCCTGGATGTTGGGCGACCAGAGATTGTCTGTGAGTCGTTTCTCCCCACCGCAGGACATGTTCGGCCAGTTCCAGACGGGGAGGAATCCGTTTTTCTCTCAGTGAAGACGACCGACTGCAGTACCGTGCTGAATACAGCCTTTGAGTTGCTGAGTCCATTGTAACGCCTATCTACGCTCGAATAAAACAACGTACTAATGTATTCTGCGACCCACAACGGCTAAGTATCACTCCGGAATACGATGCGACCGTGTCCAGCCCTCCAGACGGCCCAGCAGCCCGAGCAGTTGCCACGACCGAGTCCGACCAGTCACGCAACAGTCCCGGAACGAACTGCGGAAACGCGGGGTCGACCCTCGGACCAGTACTACTCAGTCTCGTTCTCATTCTGGCGGGTGCTGTCGTCGCCGGACCGGTTGCCGCGTCTGGGGGTCCCGTCGCGTTTGATCACGTATCTCCCAACTGTGACGAAGACAGCCGGGACCGCCGGCTGAAAGAGCGTGCCGGGCAGATCGCGTTCGTCGATACGCTGGTCAACGACTCAAGCAGCGACTGGAACGGCGGGCAGGTCGTCCGCGTCGGCGCGTCCGGGGACTGCTCGCTGGCGGTCACGAACGGCACCGCGACACTCACCGCCGCAACCGTCAACGAAACCGGCGTGGTCACCGGCGTAGTTGATCTCGGGGAGAACGGGAGCCTCCGGCTTGTCGGTCCGAACAGAACGGCCCAGATAGCGTTCGAAAACGACGGGCCGGCATACGCCACGTCGGTCGCAGTCATCACGAACGGGTCGGTCCGCGACCGAGTCGAGACCCCGACAGGCCGTTTCTTCGAGTTCACCGTTCGCCGGTACGCCAACGGAACCGCACGATTCGCTGTCTGGAGTCCCGACGAGGAGTGGGACGGGAACTGGGACGTGCGCCTCGACGGCGTCTCTACCGGCGAGCGGTGGCGGGTGGGACTGTCGGCCGAGGCGTTCATCGACGAGATAGCCATCGGGACGCAGAGAGTGCCGACGCCAACGCCACATCCGACCAAAACGGAGGACGATCCGTTCCCGGGGGAGAACCCGGAGTTCTCGACACCAGACGTTGCGGACAGCCAGTTCGACGAAACCAGCTCCGGGTCGTCGGACGACGGCTCGAGCGGTGGCGGGGTGGCCTTCTTCGCCGTCGTCATGACGGTGGGTGGTGGACTCGGCTTCCGGTTCGCCTACGCTCTGTCGCAGTTCGAGGAGCGAATCGACGCCATCGGCAGCACGACGCCCTGGCACGAGGTCGAACCGGCCGACTGGAAGGTCATTCTCAACAGAATCGTCTTTGGAGGAATCGCGCTCATCGGGGCGCTCTGGCTGCTCACGATACTGCTCTGACCGAGTCGGGTCGATTCGACGCAGGTTATCCTCTCCCCATCGGCTGCGTAATATCGAGTGCCCTGGCCACTTCTTCGCCGCTGCTCTTGCGGCCAGCCGAAGTAGCCCATCGCGTAACCAGGACGATCCCATTCAGCGCGTGGCTAAAGTGTGCGTTTGAGCTATCGGCATTCACTTTTATATTGGAAATCCTGCATCAGATATGCGTCGACGTGACATCCTCAAAGCCGCTCTTGGCATAGTCGGTTTCAGCGGCCTGAGTGGTTGCACAATCGGCCAATCGCCGGACACGAACGGAGAAACTGACCCTCAGTCGACGCCGGCGGAGACACCCGCGTCGGAAACCACACCGTCAGGAACGACGGCAACCTCACCAACACCGACGCCAACCGAAACGCCAGTTCCATTCCCGAAGACATGCGGATCACTGCCGGACATCGATGGGTTACCCACCCCACCGTCGGAACTGACAGAAAACTCCGTCGAGACATTCGTCAGGGATTTCGAGCGTGTGTATGCCGTCGCAACCAACGACGAGTACGGGGGTGTCGAGTCGCTCTATATAGACTCCGTCGAGACGAGGGGCGAGCAACACATCGTCAGTCTCTCGTTCGACGCAGTCCCGAGGACGCGGATCCCCGACGAGAACGGGGCGACACCGACGCCACTTCCAACCGATGCGTATACTCACCACGCGGTATATCGACTGACGGACACACGGATGCTCCGCGAGTTGCGCAGCCATATCGACGACAGCCTTCTCTCGAAAACGTGCTGGACACTGGAGAGTGGGTAGGCCATCCATGATACAGGGGCCGTCTGATATGAGGGATCACCGTCAGCAGCGTACGGTTCCAACGCCTGATGGAACTCACGCGCCCAGCGGATGTGTTCGTCGTCCCGCTCGGGGTCGATCCATTTCGGCCCAACGGTGAAGGCGAATGACCTGTCGCAGTGCGGGAAGGCGGCCGCGTCGTGGGCGCGTTCTGCGATCGCACCCCCCATCCACTCGAAGAACACGGTGGAGTACGGCGACGGGATGGACTCCGTGTACTCCATCACTGTGTCGATGAGACGAATCCCACTCCGTGAACGAATGGCCACGGTGAGAACATTGATACCACACGGCATGAAACACTTGAACATGCTTGGTGGCGCCGATTCTCTCCCAGAAGGTGTTCTGGAAGATATGGCGTATCTCGCGCGGTCGGAAACCCGGTTCGAAGTGCTGGATGTGCTCGCAGAGGCCCCACATACACCTCCGGATTGACAGAGAGAACTGACATACCTCGGTCAACCCTCCGACGCACACTTACCGAGATGGGTGAGCGCGAGTGGGTCGAACGGACCACCAATGGCGAATACATCCTGACGGCAACAGGTGAACACATCGCCGTTGAAACCGAGCGATACGTCGGTGCAATTCAGGCAATTCAGGTACTCGGCAACGGAGTGGCCTGGCTTCCGGACGACGAACTGACCATCGGGCTCCAGCACTCCAGGGAGGCCACCGTGTTGCGACCCGAACCGAACGCGACGAATGCGCCCAGCACGCACGCGAGTGAACTGATGCAGGAGGCCACTGAATTTGCCTGTCTCGTGAACATCGCCCCGTCGCTGGGATTCGAGTACGCTATGATGGATGGGGTCGTTGACGGGCGCCTGAGCACGCAACATATTGTCACCGATGGAGAACTCGCCGTTCTCCGTCAGAACGCAGATCGAGTGTCTCGCTGGCAGACGTATATCGAAGCGGGGGGCAATCTCTACTGTTATGACCGGCGCATTCCATGTAACCTCCTTGTCATCGATGAAACGGTATTGATTCTCGACCGGCACCCAGAGGCTGTTGAGGGGATCAAGAGTACGAACGCTATGGTTCGGTCGTGGGCCCACGAGGTGATTGATGACTATCAGGAAGACGCGGAACGGCTCACCACCGCAGCGTTCACTCGATAGCCGAACGCTACAGTACGACAGCCAGTGATGGATACATCCTCCAACCTACACCCCGAGAAATCGTGGAGTAAAGCGGCGCTGCTCCGCTTTTTTCGGCCAGAAGCCGTGCAGAATTTGGATGGGCCCGGGCGGATTTGAACCACCGCATACCCGGTGTCCCAGGGCACGAGAGACGACCACTCGTTCCCGTATGAGCCGGGGGCTCTTACCTGACTGAGCTACGGGCCCGCTATCGTCATCTACCCGACCGTTCGACTAAACTCTACCGTCTCGGTGGAACTGTGCGAACGCTTCCCTCGGAACCCTTTTTGTCCGAACGACCGTACCAGGTGATACTATGGGTATCGGTGGCTCTGACATGTACAGACAGCAGATCCTCGAGCACTACAAGAATCCCCGTAACTACGGGGAACTCGAGGAGCCTACCTTCACCCACGTCGGCGAGAACCCGATGTGTGGCGACACCATCGAGATGGACGTCGTTCTCGACGACGACGAAGAAACCATCGAGCGGGTCGCGTTCCGCGGGGACGGATGTGCCATCTCCCAGGCCTCGGCCTCGATGCTCTCGGAGGAACTCGCCGGCATGCCGATCGAGGAACTGCAGACGATGGACCGCGACGATATCACCGACATGCTCGGTGTCGAGATCTCCGCGATGCGCGTCAAGTGTGCTGTCCTCGCAGAGAAGGTCGCCCAGGACGGGGCCGAGATCTACTTCGGCGAGAAATCGGTCGACAGGACAACGACAGAGGACTAGCGCCGACCCGGACAGAGACGCGACGAGGAAGAACGGTCAGGCGAAGGCAATCGGCCGGCTCGCCGGGTCCTCGTCGTCGCGGACCTTCTGGAGGGCGTCCTCGAAGTCGACCATCCGGACATCGGTGCGGTCGTCCCGGATCGCGAACATCCCGGCCTCGGTCGCGAGCGAGGCGAGTTCCGCACCAGAGAGGCCGTCGGTCTCGACAGCCAGTGCCGCGAGGTCGACGTCCTCGGCGAGGTTCATCTCTCGGGTGTGAATCTCGAGAATACGCTGGCGGCTGTCCCAGTCTGGCATGGGCACCTCGATGAGGCGGTCGAAGCGACCGGGGCGCAGGATTGCGCGGTCGAGCATGTCGAAGCGGTTGGTGGCGGCCACGATCCGGATCTCGCCGCGGTCCTCGAAGCCGTCCATCTCCGAGAGCAGTTGCATCATCGTCCGCTGGACCTCGGCGTCGCCCGACGTCTTGGATTCGGTGCGCTTGGCGGCGATGGCGTCGATCTCGTCGATGAAGATGACCGCGGGTTCGTGCTGGCGGGCGAGTTCGAACAGATCCCGGACCAGCTTGGCACCCTCGCCGATGAACTTCTGGACCAGTTCGGAGCCGGCCATCTTGATGAACGTCGCGTCGGTCTGGTTGGCGACGGCCTTCGCGAGCATCGTCTTGCCGGTCCCCGGCGGGCCGTGCAACAGGACTCCGGAGGGCGGATCGACGCCGACTTCACGGAACTGTGCGGCGTTGACGAGCGGTTCTTCGACGGCTTCCCGGACCTCCCGGATCTGATCGGCGAGGCCACCGATGTCGTCGTAGGTGACGTCGGGACTCTCGTCGACCTGCATCGCCTGTGCGCGGGCGTCTGTCTCCGGGTCGAGGATCGTCTGGACGTTGAACGAGTCGTTGATCGCGACCCGGTCGCCGGCTTCCATGTCGTCGCGCAGCGACGGCGACACCTCCGTGAGCACCTCCTGGTTGTTGCCGTGCTGTTTGACGACGACGCCGTCGACGGTCAGTTCCTCGGCCGTCGCGACGTACAGGGAAGACGACTTGAGCGTGTCGTTCTCCCGTTCGAGCCGATCCACCTCCGCCGTGAGGTCCTGCTGGCGGTCGCTGGCGGCTCCGAGCTGTTCTTCGAGCTCGTGGTTTACCTTCACGAGTTCGGCGTAGTGGTCTCTCAGTGCCTCGAACCGCTCCCGCGGTGTCATGTCTGGGTCGAGGTCGAGCCGTGGTCGGTCAGGAAGCGACGGACTGCGCGACATCTGATTACGGGTTATTTGGAATCGGGGGACATAGGTTCTTCGGGTGTGGCGCCGGTTTCCGCCGTCTCACAGAGGTCAGAACGTCCGATCAGGACAGTCGCTCGAACTCGTCGAGATACGATCCGTAGACGTCCAGTGCCGACTCGACGGGAGCAGGGTCGGTCATGTCCACACCGGCAGTGTCGAGTAGTTCGAGCGGGTAGCCGTGCGAGCCGCTGCGGAGGAACTCCCTGTAGCGCTGTGCGGCCGACTCGCCTTCCGAGCGGATGCGTTCCACGAGCGAGACCGCCGCGGAGATGCCAGTGGCGTACTGGAAGACGTAGAAGGCCCGGTAGAAGTGCGGAATGCGCATCCACTCGCTGGCGACGCGGTCGTCGATCGCCGCCGGCGCGTAGTAGTCACTCTTCAACTCGTGGTAGAGGTCGTCGAGGCGGTCGGCCGTCAGGGGTTCGCCGTCAGCACTCAGTTCGTGCGCGCGATGTTCGAACTCGGCGAACATCGTCTGTCGGAAGAGCGTCGACCGGAAGCGTTCGAGGTACTCGTTGAGGACGTGCCGGCGCAGGCGGTCGTCGTCGACAGTCTCCAGCAGGTGGTGTGTCAGCAGCGTTTCGTTGACGGTGCTCGCGATCTCGGCGATGAAGATCTCGTAGTCTGCGTAGACGTAGGGCTGTGCCTCGCTTGCCAGTTCCGAGTGCATCGAGTGGCCCAGTTCGTGGGCGAGCGTGTACATCGACTCGACGTCGTCCTGGTAGTTCAGGAGGATGTACGGCTGTGAGTCGTAGGTCCCCGCGGAGTAGGCACCCGACTGTTTGCCTTCCGTCTCGTAGACGTCGACCCACCGCGACGCCAGGCCCTCCGCGAGCCGGTCCCGGTAGGCCTCTCCCAGCGGCTCGACCGCCCCGGCCACGTACTCGCAGGCGTCCGCGTAGGGAACCTCGGGGCTCTCCTCCTGGACCAGCGGGACGTACAGATCCCACATCCGCAGTTCGTCGCCGGCGATCACCTCGCGTTTCAGGTCGGCGTGCCGGTGGAGTAACGCGAGGTTGTTCCGGACCGCGTCGACGAGGGTGTCGTACACCTCGACGGGGATGTTCGGACCGTGGAGGGCGGCCTCGCGGGCCGTGTCGTAATCGCGTGCATTCGCCAGTTTCTCGTCCGTTTTGACGCTGTTGCGGTAGGCGGTCGCGACCGCGTTGCGGACGGTCTCCCACTCGTCGTAGAAGGTCTCGTAGACCCGCCGGCGGAAATCCCGGTCGGGTTCTTTCTGGAGCGTCGTGAAGTTGTTGAGCGTGATCCGCCGGGGTTCTCCGTCGGGGTCGTCGACCGCGGGAAACTCCATGTCCGCGTTTGCGAGCATGTTGTAGATCTCGCCGGGCGCGCCGGTCACCTCGCCCAGTTCCGCGAGCAGAGTCTCGACCTCCGCCGACCGGGTGTGCGGTTTCATCCGCAACACGTCGTCGAAGTAGTGTTCGTAGGTCTCCAGTGCGGGATCGGCCTCGATCATCGCCGCGACCTCTTTTCGGTCGAGTCCCTGCAGTTCGGGTTCGACGAAGGAGGCGGCGCTCGCTGCCTCCGAGGACAGCGACTGTGCCCGGGTGGCCATCGCCTGGGTTTCCCCGTCGCGGGTGTCCTCGTCGCGGCGCATCCGGGCGTAGGCGACCACGTTCGACACCTGCCGCATCACCGACTCGTAGGTCTCCAGGAACTCCCGCAGGGTCGCCGCGTCCTCGGTCACCCGGCCCTCGTAGGCCCGGACGTCGTCGAGACGTGTCTGGGCCTGCTCGAAGGCCTCGGCCCACGCCTCGTCGCTCGCGAACAGGGACCCGAGGTCCCACGTGTCGCTCTCGTCGACCTCGTCGCGTTCGGGGACTGAGCTCATGACAGCGCGTACGAAACGCAGGCAGGTAAGCGTTCGTCCGGCAGTACCGTTTTACGACTCGGGTCGATACGGGGGGCATGGACGAGACTCTCGAGCGTGCACTGGGGCGGGCCTGGCACGACGACACAGCCTGGGACCTTCTCGCCCGGTTGTCGGAACTCCCAGAGCGGTTCGGCGGCCACCCCGGCGAGCGGCGAGCGGCCGACATCGTCGCTGCGGCCGTCGAGGACGCGGGCGTCGACAGCGTGTCCCTCGAACCCTTCGAGATGACGCGCTGGACGCGCGAACGGACGACGCTGACCGTCGAGACTGGCGACGGCCACGGATCCAGAGGCGCGCGTCCCGGCCCCGAAGGCGTCGACGGGAGCCGATCGTTCGAGGCGGTCGCGTTGCCCTACTCGCCGGCGGCTGACGTGACCGGGCGACTGGTCGGCGTCGGACACGGCACACCGGACGAGGTCGACAGGCGGAACGTCGAGGGGGCGATCGTCGTCGCCAGCACGGGCACGCCGGCGACGGCGACGCGGCGCGTCCACCGCATGGAGAAGGCCGGCCACGCCGCCAGGGCGGGCGCGGCGGCGTTCGTCTTCGCCAACCACCGTCCCGGGCAGCTCCCGCCCTCGGGGTCGTTGCGCTTTGGCGAACGGGCGGCAATCCCCGGAGTTGGCGTCTCGAAGGAGACCGGCGCGTGGCTCGGGGAGTACGCCGACCGAGAGTCGCGAGCCCGACTGGCCATCGAGGCGACGACCGACCCTGGCGAGAGCCAGAACGTCACCGGGCGTTTTGGCCCCGAGACCGACGAGACGGTGTTGCTCGTGGCCCACTACGACGCCCACGACCTGGGCGAGGGGGCCCTGGACAACGGCTGTGGCGTCGCAGTCCTGCTGGGTGCGGTCCGGACGCTCGTCGGTCTCGACCTGGGGTGTGGTGTCCGCGTGGCCGCAGTCGGCTCCGAGGAACTGGGACTGCTTGGCAGTGAGGCGCTGGCAGCGAAACTCGACACCGCCAAACTCCGCGGGGTCGTGAACGTCGACGGGGCGGGCCGCTTTCGCAACCTGCAGGCGATCGCCCACGCCTCCGCGGACATGGCCGACCTCGTCGACACCGTCGCCGGACGGGTCGGCCATCCCGTCGATATCGGACGCCGGCCACATCCACACAGCGACCACTGGCCGTTCCTCCGCGCGGGCGTGCCCACCCTCCAGTTCCACAGCGAGCGTCCCGGCGACGAGGGCCACTGGGAGCGGGGCTGGACGCACACGGGCGCCGATACGCTCGACAAGGCCGACCGGCGCACAGTTCGCGAACACGCCATGCTGATCGCGCTGGTCACCCGCGAACTGACCCACACAGACGTGTCTGTCTCGCTCGCCGACGTCCGCGAGGGCCTGGCGGCGTCGGGCGCCAAACAGGGGATGCGCGCGGCGGGTATCTGGCCCGACGGGTGGGACTCGTGATAGGCGTCTGGTCCGATTTCCCCGCCGACGAGACCCCAGGCGTTGAGGCCGCCACCAGTCTCGCCGGGGACGTAGAACTGGCAGGTGCGACACTGCTCCCCGTCGCGAGGCTGTGACCAGCAGTCGAACCCGTTCTCAGCTACTGGGAACACCCACCCAAGACTATTTTCCGGGACGCAAAACATCGAAACGCCAGGGCGTCGGCTACCTTGACAGAACACCAGTCCCCTGGCAACACCGAACCGCAGCGTGTGCCTCTCTGGCCATCTCCTCCCCGTTCAGGGGCTTTCTCCGCTCGTCTCTCCGCTCTCTTGCAGTTCTTGTCTCGCTCATTAGGAGAGTCGACATTGCTCACGGGCTCGTGGCCGGCAGTATCACGAGCCCCGACCGCCGGAGCTTCTGAGACCCGTACTTTCCGGTAAAGAGCGTCCGAAACAGGGAACTGTTCCTCGCGTCGCTCCTGGCTAGTGGAGACGCCTTCGAAGGGGCAACGTGCCACGAAAAGCGTGTGGCACTGGTGGAATGACAGACAGGGGTGGGGTGGGGTTGGGTGGAATCGGGGGGCAGGGGCAAGCGGGGCAGGCAAGCGGCACCTGAGCCGCATGGACACGTACAGACGGGAGGGAAAAAAGCCCACCCGCACTGTTTCAGACACAGCAACAGCAATCCGTCTCATACTGCCGGTCATAAGCCCGTGAGCGAGTTCGTCTCCCCGTGGGGTCGAATATCTCCACGTAGTCATGACCGGCAGTATCACTCGACGACGGAGAGAGCGTCGCCGGGGTTGGACCGTCGGGACACGGGCGGGTCTAGCGGGACAGTCACTCCTGTATCAGCGACCGGATGCGTGCCTCGTGTGCGGCGAAGGCCTCGTCAGTCCGGTGGCGGGGTCGCTCGAGGTCGACATCGACAATCTCGTGCACGCGGCCGGGGCTTCCGGTGAGAACCACAACGCGGTCAGCGAGCGTCACGGCCTCGTCGACGTCGTGGGTGACAAAGAGGACCGTCTTGCCGGTCTCAGTCCAGATCCGGAGGAGTTCGTCGTGCAACATGTCCCGGGTCTGGGCGTCGACGCTGCCGAAGGGTTCGTCCATCAGCAGGATCTCCGGGTCGACCGCGAGCGCCCGGGCGATTCCGACCCGCTGTTTCATCCCGCCGGAGAGTTCGTTGGGATAGGCGTCGGCGAATCCGTCCAGACCGACCAGCTCGATCATCTCCGTCGCACGCTCCCGGCGTGTCGCCGTGGCCATGTCGCGCTGTTCGAGCCCGAACGTGACGTTCTCCAGTACTGTCCGCCAGGGGAACAGTCCGTACTCCTGGAACACCATCCCCCGGTCCATACCCGGTCCCTCGACCGGTTCGCCGTTCAGCCAGATGGTCCCTCCGGAGGGGCCCTCCAGACCGGCGATGATCCGGAACAGCGTCGTCTTGCCACAGCCCGACGGCCCGACGATACAGACGAACTCGCCGTCCCCGACACCGAAGCTGACGTCACGGAGCGCGCGCACCGTGCGGTCGCCGGACTGGAACTGCTTCTCGACCTCGTCGACGACGATCTTCTTCGCCTCGGGCTGGACGCTCACGCCCGCCACGCCAGCACCCTCCGTTCGACCCGCCGGAACGCCCAGTCGCTCACCAGAAAGACGAGACTGATGACGAACATGTACGCGACGCTCACGTCCAGCGCGAGGTTCTGCGAGGCGTTGATTATCTCGAAGCCGATTCCGGGCGCGCCGAACAGTTCGGCGGCGACGACGATCATCC
>CAYYHG010000087.1:0-12709 GCA_964471665.1 uncultured Halobacteriales archaeon
GCTCGCGTGCTTGCTTCGTCCGGGATGGATCGAGCGGCCGGCCCCTTCCATTCCCGCCCAGTCTGGCGGGTTCGCCGAGCGACGCGGGTGGGACTGAAAGGGGCCGAGCGTTCAACCGTTCGGGTGAGGCAAGGACCGCAGCGGGCGGTGCCGAGAGCGAGGACCGCAGCGACCCCGGACGGTCGAACGCGAGGGGGCTTTCTCCGCTCGTGTCTTTGCTCTCTTGGGTTTCTTTCCTCGCTCCTTATAACCGTCACTGCAGGATCATTTCAATCCTCGACCCGGGCCGTTTCGTCGCCAGCCTGGCTCGATTCGTCACCGGTCGGTTCCGATTCCTCGGCCCCGTCTCCGAACAGCCCCTCGGTCGAGGTGCCCTCGAGAACCGACTTCCCGAGGATGCGCCCGCCGATGACCATCGGGCTGATGACCTCGTCCGCTCCGACGTTTTCGAGTTTCCCGACGTTTTTCTCCTCGTTCGCGGCAGCGACGACCCGGACGTCGGGGTTGGTCTGTTTCGTCGCCAGGACGGCCAGGACGTCCTGTGCGTCGTCGCGGGTCGCCACCACGACGCCGCTCGCTGCCTCGATACGCGCGTCTCTGAGCACGTTCTCGTCGGTCGGGTCGTCGGTCAGGACGTTGACACCCCTGTCTTTCAGTTTCGAGGCGTCGTCCGAGCTGGGCGTGATGACGACGACGTCGGTCGCCTCGGCGAGTTCGTCGAGCAACGAGTCCGTGATGTCACTGTACCCCAGCACGAGCACGTGGTCTTCGAGCAGTGTGAGTTCTGACGGTGTCATGTTTCCGAATGCAGCAGCCATCCGCGATTCGATCGCCGGCACGACCAGCGACCCCACCGCGGCCGTGAACGCTCCCGTTCCGAAGAGGACGACAGACAGCGAGAACCACTTGGTCGTCTGTGTCGTCGGTGTGATGTCGCCGTACCCGACGGTCGCGATGGTGATGATGACGTAGTAGACCGCGTCCCCCCAGGTTTCGAGGGCCCCGAACTCCGCGCGCATGGCGTAGGACCCGATGGTCCCGTACAGGAAGACGCCGCCGACCGCAGACAGGGCGGCGATCTGGAGCGACGAGAGTTCGATCGGCTGGTCGAACGTCTCCCGGTTGACGACCAGCAGGGGAACGGTTATCAGGACCATCAGGAACAGCGGGACGTCCGTCCGCTGGAGGGTGATCAGCGGTAGCAGGGTCACGAGCGGGAACACGACCACGGCCGTGTACCACGCCAGGCGCTTCCGTCGCTGCAGGCCGACTGTAACGATCGCCAGGAGGAAAGCGAACACCACGCCAGCGAACCGGACGACTGGGCCGACACCCTGGAGCAACGCCGCCAGCGGCCCCTCGAGCGCGACTGTCTCCTGGCTGAGCGTCGACAACCCCGTCACGAACAGCAACACTGCCGTGAGACCGGTCAACAGCACCGTCGTCTGCGAATCCGAGAACTCCCGCCAGTAGACGAACGGTACCCTGTCGGTGTGGTAGAACAACTCCTCGAGGGCTGATTCCCGCCCGTCCTCTGGGGCATCAGTGGCCACTGGATCCAATAGGGAGACACCCCGTATAAATATTGACTGCCGCCGTGGCCGGCCGGCGCCACGCCCGCGACTCCGGGCCTGTTACACGATATATAAATATTCGAATACGAGGAGTTTGTGCCAGGAACCCACGGGGCGTGACGCCCGGACTGATTGCGGGATTGCGTAGAGAGCACCGTCGACCGACCGACTGGACGCACTCGCTGCCGTCGGCGGCGTTCGGGTGCCACGGGTTCCCAAAGTTATTTCCATCCGATATGAGAATACCAATCGAGGCACACATGTACGACAACGTACTCATTCCGTACGACGGCACCGAGGAAGGTGATCTCGGGGCGAACCACGGTATCGAACTCGCGTCGACGGTGGACGCGACAGTCCACGCGCTGTACGTCATCGACCTGCCCGGCGCACCGCGGGCGGTGTACGTCCGCGACGACGAGGAGGAACTCCGCGAGGAGTACCACAACTACGCAGAGAAGGTCACCAGCGAACTGTGCGAGCAGGCAGTCGACGCGGGTGTCGAGTGCGTCACCGCGATAACGAGTGGGTCGATCCGCGAGGAGGTCGTCGACTACGCCGAGGAGAACGACATCGACCTGATCGTGATGGGGACGGCCTACCGCGGGAAGGTCGGCGCCCTGCTGGGGGGGAGCGCCGAGAAGGTCGTCCGGACGTCGCCGGTTCCAGTTACGACCGTGCGAGAGTCGCGGGATCCGACGGCGTGATCCGCCGACTGTACCGTTCTGAAGAGATCCGGGAGTGGCTTACAGCAATCACTATCAGACTCCGACGTCGGAAACCGCCCGGGGCCGGAGGATGTTACCCGTCCTGCACCCGCGTCTCGCGGAAGTAGATGCCGATGGAAGCAGCGAGGAAGGCCGTGCCGGCCAGGGTGAAGTTCCCCGCGGACATCGCCCACAGCGCGATCCCGAAGAGGACGACTACCACCACGGCCAGGACCGTCGGCACCAGTTCGACCATCGGATCGAACAAGAACCCCCCGGGGCAATAGTCTAACGCACGTCAGTCCGCTCGCGGTCGCTGGGCCGGTCGTAGGAGTGTTTGAACTCCCAGTGGTACCGGCAGTCGTCGCAGGTCGCCCACTCGGGGATGTCGAACTTCTCGGGGTGGCGCTGGCCGTGCATCATCCGGCTCTTGCACCGCGGACACCCCATGTACAGCAGGTCCAGGCTGCCGAACTCGTCGTAGTCGAACTCCGCGACACACCGCGGACAGTCTATCGATTCCTGGGCGTTGTGCTGGAGAATCTCGCTCTCGCAACGGGGACACTCCAGGACTGCCGGCGGGCGCTTGTTCCAGCCGACGTCTCCGTCGTAGGTTGTCGTGGCCGTCTGGGCGGCCGAGAGATCGAACTTGTTGGGGCCTTCGCCGCGCCGTAATGGCTTGGCTATCTTCTCGACGACGGTCTTGAGCGTCCCGACGAGGACCCTCAGCGGCGGCGTGCCGTCCGGTTCCTCCCCGTCGAGTGTCTCGGTTGTCTCCGAGCCTGGCGGCGTCACTATCACCCGTTAGGGAGCCACCATCATAAGTCGCTCGTCCGTTCCCGGGGTCTGCACACACTCCTGGATTCACAGCCGGCGTTCCGGTAGCTTTTCACGCCGACCGGCACAATCCGGTGTATGCTCCCTGGCACCCTCGCGGCGACCGCAGTCGACCCGTCGACCGTCACCGGCACGCCGTGGCTGCGGGCCGCCGTCGCGTTCGTGCTCGTGGTCCCCGTCGGGGTCGCCATCCTGGGCCGGTACAGCGGGCTCGTCGACAGGTCCGTCGAGACGTCGATTGGCAGCCCGCTCTTGTCAGTCCTCTACGGCGTCTTGACCCACATTGTGCTCTTTTTTGTCGGCGGGGTGTTCTCGACGCAACTGGCCAACGCTGGCCTCGACCTGGCCGTGTTGACCGTCGGGAGTGCGGTCGTGTTCGGGGCCGTCTTCCTGGCCCTGGCCGGCCTCGGGTTCGCGGTCCTGGGCACCTGGCTCGTCGAGCGTCGCGGCGCCGGCCCGCGCTGGCAGGGTCTCGGGGCTGTGGCCGCCGTCGGCGCCGCGGGATGGCTCTTTCCGGCGCTTCTGGGCGCCGCCGTCTGGATCCTGTTGGTGTCGGTCGGAATCGGTGGCCCCACACGAAAGTGGATCCACGCCGAACAGTCCGTCGAGGCTGGCGTCGACAGACAGTGACGGATCTATACACCAACACTCATTTTCCTGGAACCCCTTATTCCAGTATGGACTCCGTCGTGCTCCAGCTCCCGACCGACGGTCTGCTCGGGTCGCTCGCACAGGTAGCGGTCCTCCTGGCGACGCTGCTGTTGTTGATGATGCTCGTCGCGCTGGGCGTCTACGCCTACAAACACCTGCGCGGGGACGGCGTCGAGTGGCCCGAGGACAAGGAGAGCGCGGCCGACAGCGTCGCCGACGGCGTCACCAAGGGCGACAGCGACGACGAGTGGGAGTACTACTGACACTGGGGCTGTAATCGCGTCGACAGTACCGGTCCCGGAGTGTCGAGCGTCTGCACGAAGGGACAGCCGATGGTACGACAGCGGTCGTCTGGCGCTCGACGCCTCGGCGCGAAAAAAACTGCACCCGGCGGGATCAGTCGCTGCTCGATTCGTCGCCTTCGGCGATGTCGGTGACGATCTCGTCGCGTTCGGTGAAGACCTCGACGTCGCCCTCCTCGGCGAGGTCCTCGATGCGGTCCGCGAACTCCTCGGATCTGAGGATCTGGTACTCGTTGTCCAGCCCCAGGTACACCGTATAACACATCAACAGGAGGATCACCGCGAAGGGCAGCCCCGTCGAGATGGCCGCGGTCTGCAGGGCCGTCAGGCCGCCGCCGATCAGCAGGATGGCCGCGACCGCACCCTCGGTGAGCGCCCAGAAGATCCGCTGGGTCCTCGGGACGTCGTGCTTGCCGCCCGAGGTCAGGTGGTCGATGACCAGCGAACCCGAGTCAGAGGAGGTCACGAAGAAGGTGATCACCAGCAGCGTGGCGATCAGCCCGGTGACCGCGCCCAGCGGGAACTGCGCGAGCATCGAGAACATCGCAATCGTCTGGCCCTGGTTGGCCACCGCCGACGCGATGCCGCCGCCCTGCTGGAGTTCGACGAACAGCGCGGAGCCGCCGAACGTCGAGAGCCAGAGGAACGAGAACATGGTCGGCAACAACAGGACGCCGATCATGAACTCCCGGACCGTCCGGCCCTTGGAGATGCGCGCGATGAACATCCCGACGAAAGGCGACCACGCGATCCACCAGGCCCAGTAGAAGATGGTCCAGGCACCCATCCAGCCGCTGACCGTGTAACCGCCGACCGACGCGGCGCCAGTTGCGCCGCCGGTGAAGAACGCCAGGCCGAGGAAGTTGTTGAAGTACGTCGACAGCCCGCCGCCGAAGATTCCGAGGATGTAGACGGTCGGGCCGACGACGAGCATGAACGCCAGCAGCGTGAACATCACGTAGAGGTTCAGCGTGCTCAGGCGCTTGACACCGCCGTCGAGTCCCGCGGCGACCGACAGCGTCGCGATGCCCGTGATACCGGCGATCAGCGCGACCTGCGGGAAGGTTCCGACCGGGACGTCGACGACGCCCAGCAGGTCACCGCCCACGTACGAGAGGCCGGTGTTGACCTGCGAGACGCCCAGGCCCAGCGACGTCGAGAGGCCAAAGAGCGTCGCGAACACGGTAATGAGGTCGATCACGTGGCCCGGCCAGCCGTAGATCCGCTCGCCCAGCAGGGGCCAGAAGATCGACCGGAAGGTCAGCGGCAGGCCACGATTAAAGGAGAAGAAGGCCAGCCCGAGCGCGACCAGTCCGTAGATCGCCCACGGGTGAAAGCCCCAGTGGTAGAACGTCTGTGCCATCGCGGCGTTGGCAGCAGCGCCCGTCCCGCCCTGGACCGCGTCGAAGAAGGGCGGCACGACCATGAAGTCCGAGTCGGCACTGCCGAAGTGCCACATCGGCTCGGCGACGCTGAAAAACATCAGGCCGATTCCCATGCCGGCGCTGAACAGCATGGCCATCCAGGAGAAGTCACTGAACTCCTTTTCGGCCTCGACGCCGCCGATCTTGATGGTGCCGTACTTGCCCGCCGCGAAGTAGACGATCGTTACGATGAAGATGTTCACCGCGAGGATGAAAAACCACGCGAAGTTCCCGGTGAGGAAGCCGAAGATGTTGTTGTAGACGGTCGACGCCTGGTCGCCCAGGGCGATCGTCGCCACGATGAACGCGGCGATCAGTACCAGCGAAATCGGGAAGACAACCGGGTGGACGTCGAATCCCATCCCCTGGATGTTCGTATCGCCCGGTTCGCGGTCGGACTCGGGGTGGAACAGCTCCACCTGGAGCCCGTCCGACATCTCGCCTACAGTGTCGTCCTCTCCGTCAGCCATCGTGTCCCTCCGTACTGTGCCTGTCAACCGTTGTTTGCCCAATCATGACTGCGTTCGTTTGTGTGTTACTAACCGTTATAAAGCCGCCTGTCGTCCGTCTCGCTCGCTCGCTGCGAGGACCTGTCCGTCGCCGTGATGTCACCGCCACCGTAGCACCGCCGGTACACACACGGCCAACTCCACCACCCGGCCGACTCGTTCGTTGCGTGGCACCTGCTGTCATGCTACAGCACCTCGGTGTTAAGCGAGTGAAGGATTCAGTATAAACATTGGTCTGGAATAATACAGCCATTTAAAAAGGTGGCGGCCGGGAACGGGAGCGTCGGCTACGTGACTGATCGGCCAAGGGCACGGGATTACCGTGACGGTTCCCGGTTGACGACGTCTACCTCGTAGCCCTCGCTGTCCATGGTGTCGACGATGCCGGCTGCCTGATCGGCACCGGTCGTCTCGATCTCGAAGACGAGGTAGGCCTCGCCGACGTCCAGGTCGTCGATAGCCCGGTCGTGGCGGACCGCGTGGATGTTGGCGCCGTGTTCGCCGACGAGACCCGCCAGGTGTTCCATCTTCCCGGGTTCGTCGCGGATGCGCACCCGGACGCGGAGGATCTGTTCGCGCCTGGTCAGTGCGTGGATGAGCACGGTCCGTAGCATCGTCATGTCGAGGTTGCCCCCACAGAGCAGGGGCATCACCGACTCGCCGCTCACGTCGAGGTCCTCGCCGACGACCGCCGCGACCGAGGCCGCGCCAGCACCCTCGACGACCTGCTTGGCGCGCTCCATCAACAGGAGGATGGCGTCGGCGATCTGCCCGTTCGTGACCGACACCACGTCGTCGACGCGGCGATCGATGATCGACAGCGTCAGTTCGGAGACGCCGCCGGTCGCGATGCCGTCCGCGATGGTGTCGACCGACTCCAGGGTCACGGGATGGCCCTTGTCGAGGCTGTCGGCGACAGTCGCTGCACCCTCGGCCTGGACGCCGACGATCCGCGTCTCCGGGCTGTGTTCCGCGAAGGCCGTCGCGATACCGCTGATGAGTCCGCCACCGCCGATGGGAACGACGACCGTGTCCACGTCCGGGGCGTCCCGGGCCATCTCGACGCCGAGGGTCCCCTGGCCGGCGACGATCGCCGGGTCGTCGAAGGCGTGGACGAACTCCGCGTCGGTCTCCCGAACCAGTTCGCGTGCGAACTGCTGGGCGGCCTGGAAGTCACGGCCGACGAGTTCGACGGACGCGCCGTAGCCGCGGGTCGCCTCTACCTTCGCCTGTGGCGCGGCCTTGGGCATGACGATGGTCGATTCGACGCCGAGGTTCGTCGCCGCGAGCGCGACCCCCTGGGCGTGGTTGCCCGCGCTCGCCGCCACCACCTGGTCGAGGTCCCCCTCCGCCAGGCGCTGTGCGATCTTGTTGTACGCCCCGCGGGGCTTGAACGATCCCGTCCACTGGAGGTGTTCCATCTTCAGCAGCACCTCCTCGGCGCCGGTCCTGTCCTCGAGCGTGGTGGATCGCTCGACCGGCGTCTCCTTGACGACGCTCGGGTCGTCGAGCCGGTCGATGGCGGCCTCGACGTCGCCGTAGTCGACGCCAGTGTCGCTGTCCATCGGTCACACCTGCCGGCGGTCCCCGCTCGTGTGATAACCCTCGGTCGTGGAACGCGACGCGCGTGCCGGTTCGTACATAACCGGACTTCGCCTGGCCACCTCAAAAGCCCCCGGTCGGTGGCCGTTCCACGCGAGCACATACTATAGTACATTTTATACAAAGAGTTTCGAGAAGTGGGACCACGCAGAGACAGCCCAGGGGGCGGCCAGCCACCACGCAGTCGCGTCCGCTCCCGTTCTTTCTCTCGTGGGAATAATGGCGGTGTATTGCGGTTTTCGGGCCACAACGGGGCGGTCGGGCCAGCCTGTAACACCCTCCCGGAACACGCGGCGGACGGGTCGTGCGACCAGCGAAGGCAACCGTTATTAGGAATCTGCATACCTGAATAGACTAGACGAAACGATGACTGCCACGACAGAACCAGCGGAACACCACGGATACAGCAACGAACCGGGACGTTACGGAGCGGGACGATGAACGAGGAGGCCTTCGCCGGGCGCGTCGGTGCCGTCGAGCCCGCCGCACCCTTCGTCATCACGAACCTCGTCTCGGAGCTGCAAGAGCAGGGCCGGGACATCATCGACCTGAGCGTCGGCCAGCCCGACTTCGAGACGCCGCCGGACATCGTCGAGGCCACGAAGGACGCGCTGGACGCGGGCCACACCACGTACACGCCCTCGGACGGCATCCCGAAGCTGCGGCAGGCCGCGGCCTCGTACCTCAACGAGCGCCACGGCCTCGACTACGGGCCGGAGAACATCCTCGCGACGCCCGGCGGCAAGATGGCGCTGTACGAGAGCGTCCAGGCCCTCGTCGACGAGGGCGACGAGGTGATCGTGTTCGATCCGGTGTGGTCCTCCTACGAGCCGATGGTGAAACTCGCCGGCGGCGAGGCCGTCCACGTCGACCTCTCGCCACACGGGTTCCACCTCGAGCCAGCCCTCGACGACCTCGCAGAGGCCGTCACCGACGACACGGCGCTGATCCTGCTGAACTCGCCGGTCAACCCCAGCGGGATGGTCTTCTCGGAGGCCGCCTTCGAGGGTGTGCGCGACATCGCCGTCGACCACGACCTCGCGGTGGTCTCCGACGAGATCTACAAGGAACTCATCTTCGAGGGCGACCAGCCGAGTCTGGCCGCGATGGACGGGATGTTCGACCGCACCGTCACGATCAACGGCGTCTCGAAGACCTACTCGATGACGGGCTACCGGCTGGGATTCATGGCCGCGCCGACCGACCACACCACGATGGCGGGCCGGGTCCACAGCCACGCCGTCTCGTGTGCGGTCAACTTCTCGCAACACGCCGCGGCCTACGCGCTCTCGGAGGCCGACACCGACGCCATCGTCGACAACATGCTGGGGCCCTTCGAGCGCCGCAAGGAGGTGCTCGTCGACCTGTTCGCCGAGCGCGGCGCCGAGATCGCCGAACCGGAATCCGCGTTCTACGCGATGTTCCCGATCGAGGCCGACGACGACATGCAGTGGTGCAAGGACGCCGCCCGAGAGGCCGGCGTCGGTCTCGTTCCCGGCGAGGCGTTCAACACGCCGGGGTACGTCCGCGTCTCGCTTGTCGACACCGAGGAGCGCGTCCGCGAGGCCGTCGACCGCCTCGCCACGGAGGGGTTCATCTGATGACGCTGCGCGTCCGCCGCGGGGGTGAGCCGCGATGAGCGAGAAGCCCGTCGTCTACGTCACCCGCGAGATCCCCGACGCGGGGCTGGATCTGCTCGAATCCGAGACCGAGACCCACGTCTGGGACGGGAAACTCCCGCCGGAGAAAGACCACATCATCGAGCGCCTCGAGGAACTGGAGGCCGAGGGTCTGCTCTGTCTGCTCACCGACGAGACCGACGGCGAGGTGATGGACGCCTCGCCGGACCTGGAGGTCGTCAGCACGTTCTCCGTGGGGTACGACCACGTCGACGTCGAAGACGCCATCGAGCGGGACCTCGCGGTGGGTCACACGCCGGGTGTGCTCTCGGATACGACGGCCGACTTCGCGTGGGCGATGCTGATGACGACGGCCCGGCGGACAGTCGAAGGCAGCGAGTACGTCCTCGCCGACGAGTGGGAGACCTGGGGTCCGAAGCTGCTCACGGGGCCGGACGTCTCCGGGGCGACCCTGGGTATCGTCGGGCTGGGGAACATCGGCTCGACGGTCGCCCAGCGGACCGCCGGCTTCGACATGGAGGTGCTGTACACGGACGCCGAGCGCCAGGCAGACGTCGAGGCGGACCTCGAGGCGTACGGCGTCGACGCCCAGTTCGTCGACAAGGCCGAACTCCTCGAACGGAGTGACTTCGTCACGCTGCACGTCCCGCTGATGGAGCCGACCCACCACTACATCAGCGAGGACGAACTCCGGGCGATGAAAGACAGCGCCGTCCTGGTCAACACGAGCCGCGGTCCCGTCGTCGATACGGAAGCGCTGGACGTGGCACTCGAAAACGACTGGATCGAGCGGGCGGGGCTGGACGTGACCGATCCCGAGCCGCTGCCGGGCGACCACGAGATCACGCGTCACGTCCCCGAGAAACTGGTCGTGACGCCCCACATCGCCAGCGCGAGCATCGGGACCCGCGACGAGATGGCGCGGATGGCCGCCGAGAACCTGCTCGCCGGACTGCGGGGCGAGGAACTGCCCAACTCCGCGGTCGCGGACTGGCAGCGAACGTAGCGACGCCGGCGGTCACCGCTCTTCCAGCACGACCACCCGCAGGTCGTTGACGTTCGTCCCCGTCGGCCCAGTCACGATCGCGCCGTTTTGCTCCCGGAGGTAGGTTGCGGCGTCGCTGTCGGCCAGCGCCGCACGCGCCGCGGCGGCGTCCGCGACTGTCTCCCCGTCGACCAGTCCGCCTGCGGCGTCGGCGTGGCCGTCGACACCGTCCGTGTCCACGGCCGCGACTGTCGTCCCCGCGTCGCCAGCGATTTCCAGGCCCGACGCCACGGCGAACTCCGTGCTCGGGCCGCCGGAGCCGTCGCCCCTGACGGTCACGGTGAGTTCGCCCCCCGAGAGGACGACTGCGGGCGGTTCGACCGGCGTTCCGGTGGCGTGACACTCCTCGGCGATCCCGGCGTGGATCTTGGCGGCCTCCGTTGCTTCCCCGCGGAGCCGCGAGGAGAGGACCAGCGTCTCGTAACCCGCGTCGTCGGCGACATCGCGTGCGGCGGCGACGGCAGTCATGCCGTCCGCGAGGACGTGTGTCCGGACGCCCTCGAAGGCCGGGTCAGAGTCGTCGGGCGTCTCGGCCACCTCACCGGCCGCGCCCGATTCGAGGCGCGAGCGGACCGCCGCCGGAGCGTCGACACCGTGCCGATCCAGCGCGGCCAGCGCCTCACTGTAGGTCGAATCGTCCGGGACGGTCGGTCCGCTCGCGACGACACTCAGGTCGTTGCCGACGACGTCGCTGAACACGAGGGTGCGGACTGTCGCCGGCGCGGCCCGGCGGGCGAGGGTGCCCCCCTTGATCGCCGAGATGTGCTTGCGGACGGCGTTGATGTCGTGGATCTCCATGCCCGCCTCGAGCATCGCGTCGGTCACCCGCTGGACGTCTCCGAGTTCGATTCCCTCCGCAGGTGCGGTCATCAGTGCGCTCCCGCCGCCGGTGATGACCGCCAGCACGAGCGTCGCCGGGCCGGCTTCCCGGGCGAGTTCGAGTACGCGCCGGGCCCCCGCGATCCCCTCGTCGTTCGGGACGGGATGGCCACCCTGGAAGCGCTCGACGTCCGGGATCGACACCGGCTCCGTGGTCACGATGGCACCGCCGGTGAGGCGAGCGCCCAGGATGTCCGCGAGAACTGTCGCGACGGTGCCGGTGGCCTTCCCGCCCCCGACGAGCAGAACTTCCTCGTAGTCGTCGAGGTCGTCGCTCGCGTCCTCGATGGTCAGTCTGTCCCCGTCCAGCGAGACCGAGTCACGGACCACCTGTCGTGGGTGGGCGGCGTCGACGCCGGCCTCGATACAGTCGAGTGCGAGTTCGCGTGCGGGGGTGGTCGCCAGTTCGGCGCGGTCCTCGATTGTCGTCTTGTCGGTCACGTTCCGGGATTCTACCCCGTGTCGGGTAAAAGTACCCGGAGGAAACGGTCACAGCCGCGAGACAGGGAACGGCTACGGCAGGTCGACCGGGACGTCTTCCTGGATGCTCGCGGCCTTGACCGCGTTGTACAGCAACATCGTGATCGTCATGGGGCCGACACCGCCGGGGACGGGCGTGATGACGTCGGCTTTCTCCGCTGCGCTCTCGAACTCGACGTCGCCGACGAGTTCGTATCCCTTCTCGTTGTCGGCGTCCACGCGGTTGACCCCGACGTCGATGACGACGACGCCATCGGAGAGCATCGACCCGTCGATCATCTCCGGCTGGCCGGCAGCCGCGACGACGATGTCCGCGTTCCGGGTCTTCTCGGCCAGATCCCTGGTCCGGGAGTGACAGACGGTCGTGGTCGCGTTGCCGCCCGGAGCCTTCTGGACGAGCAGGTTCATCATGGGCTTGCCGACGATGTCCGATCGGCCGACGACGACGGCGTCTTTGCCCTCGGTGTCGACGTCTCCCGCGGCGAGCAGTTTCTGGATGCCGTGTGGCGTGGCTGGCTTGAACCGCGCCTCGCCCGCCACGAGGCGGCCGACGTTCTCCGGGTGGAAGCCGTCGACGTCCTTGATCGGATCGACGCTCCGGAGGACGTCCCGCTTGTCGACGTGGTCGGGGACGGGCATCTGGACGAGAAAGCCGTGGACGTCGGGGTCGTCGTTCAGCGCGTCGATCTCGGCGAAGAGTTCCTCGGCGGGGGCCCCCGGATCGAGTTCGCGGTGGATTCCTTCGATCCCGATCTCCTCGCAGGCTCTCTGTTTCATCGAGACGTACGTCTCGCTGGCGGGGTCCTCGCTCATCAGCACTGTCGCGAGTCCCGGGGTGACGCCCGCGTCGTCGAGCGTGTCGAGACAGTCTTCCAGTTCGCCCCGGATCCTGTCGCCGACCGCGTTGCCGTCGAGAACGTGTGTCACGCCCGGTCACCTCGGTGTCCCGTCGCTGCTATCGGAGCACAGTTCATGAATACACCCAGTCGTTGCGAGGGATATGTAATCACCGGGTTTCCGGCTGGCTGTCCTCCGGGGCGGTGCCGTCGCGGTGCCGTC
>CAYYHG010000088.1:0-12593 GCA_964471665.1 uncultured Halobacteriales archaeon
TGACCGAACTCATCACCAAGCCCGGCCTCGTCAACGTCGACTTCGCCGACGTCCGCACCATCATGGAGAACGGCGGCGTCGCGATGATCGGCCTCGGCGAGTCCGAGTCCGAGAACAAGGCCCAGGACTCGATCCGCTCGGCGCTGCGCTCGCCACTGCTCGACGTGGAGTTCGACGGCGCCAGCTCCGCGCTGGTCAACGTCGTCGGCGGCCCCGACATGGCCATCGAGGAGGCAGAGGGCGTCGTCGAGGAGATCTACGACCGCATCGACCCCGACGCCCGCATCATCTGGGGTGCCTCGGTCGATCCCAAACACGAGGGCCGGATGGAGACGATGATCGTCGTCACCGGCGTCGAATCGCCACAGATCTACGGCAAGAGCGAGGCCGAACGCGAGAAGGCGGCCCAGCAACTCGGCGACGACATCGACTACGTCGAGTGATAGGGACGGTTGTAGCCGTTTTCCAGGACAACTGCCCGTCGTCGGGCGGGTGATCCGGTAAAGAACTACAACCGTCCCTATGACGTTCGGCTCCGGCGACAGAATTTTTGCGCCGTCCGGTGTGAGTCCGGGGCGCCCGACCACCGGAGGTCGATTTATGATGGGGCCCGGCGAACAGGTGGGTGTGTCACTCGCGCTGTCGTCGTCGGTGATTGCGGTGCTGGTAGTCGTCGTCCTCGTCGCGGGGGTTATCAACGGGGTCGCGGGTTTCGGATTCGCGCTCGTGGGGACGATGGTGCTGGCGACGGTCATCGACCCCGCCGTCGCCGTCGTGTTCATGATCGTTCCCATCCTGTCGGCGAACCTGACGCTGGTCCGCGAACTGTCGGCCGACGACATCCAGTCGTGTGGCCGGCGGTTCGCGCCGCTCGTGGGGGCTGCCCTCGTCGGGACCATCGTCGGGATGGTCGCCCTCGACAATCTGCCGGCGGCGCCGCTGCGGATCGGGTTGGGGGCGATCACCCTCGCGTTCGTCGCGACGGCACAGAACGTCGTCCCGGTTCCCGGCGTCGAGGGGACGAAAGACCGGTGTTTCGTGGAGGGACCAGCGGCGATGGCCGGTGTTGGGGGTATCTCGGGGCTGTTGTTCGGGGGAACGAACGTCGGCGTCCAGGTCATCGCGTACCTCCGGAGTTGCGACCTCTCGCACGGCACGTTCGTCGGCGTCGTGGCGCTGGTCTTCCTGGGACTGAACGCCGTCCGTGTCGGAATCGCCGGCGTGCTCGGACTGTATCCGGGGCTCACCGTCGCAGCCGTCTCCCTCGCTGCGACGGTTCCGGCGGTCGCCGGCGTCGCGGCCGGCCAGCGGCTCCGCTCGCGCGTCGACGAACGCACCCGCCGGACTGTCGTGCTCGGGTTGCTGACCGTCATCGGTGTTCGACTCGTCCTCGGGGGACTCGGCGTCGCCTGACACTGATGGGTGTCGTTCGTGTCCGGATCGATCACCCGACAGCAGATGATCGACCTGAAGACCACAGCAGTCCGTACGACTTCCCGGCTTAGAAAGCCACAAGTACACACCGGAGGAGACGTAGCTATGAAGGCGACCGCGCGGGCACACCCCATCCAGGGACTGGTCAAGTACCACGGGATACGCGACGAACAGTTACGCCTGCCCTACCACGACTCGATCAGTGTCTGTACGGCCCCGAGTAACACTACCACGACCGTCGAGTTCGATCCCGCGCTCGACGCGGACCGTTACGTCGTCGACGGCGAGACGCTCGAGGATCACGGGGCAGACCGCGTCCGCGGCGTGGTCGACCGCGTGCGCGACATAGCGGGACTGGACCACCGCGTCCGCCTGGAATCGGAGAACTCCTTTCCCACGAACATCGGTCTCGGGTCGTCCTCGTCGGGCTTTGCGGCGGCGGCGATGGCACTGGTCGAGGCCGCCGGACTGGAGTTGTCCCCACCGGCAATCTCGGCCATCTCGCGGCGGGGTTCCTCGTCGTCGGCCCGCGCGGTCACGGGGTCGTTCTCGCACCTGCGGGCGGGGCTGAACGACGAGGACTGTCGCTCCGAGCGGGTTCCCGTCCCGGACGCGTTCTCCGAGGAGTTGCGGATCGTCGTGGGGATGGTTCCCGCCTACAAGGAGACAGAACAGGCCCACCGCGAGGCGGCCCGGAGCCACATGTTCGAGTCGCGGCTGGCCCACGTCCACGAACAGATCGCGACGATGCGCGACGCGCTCCGGGCCGGCGACTTCGACCGTGCGTTCGACCTCGCAGAGGCCGACTCCCTCTCGCTCGCGGCGACGACGATGACCGGGCCGGCGAACTGGGTCTACTGGCAACCCCGGACGATCGAGATTTTCAATACGGTCCGCGAACTCCGCGAGGAGGGCCTGCCGGTGTACTTCTCGGTCGACACCGGCGCGAGCGTCTACGTCAACACGACCGAGGCTCACGTCGCCCGCGTCGAGTCGGCCGTCGCCGACTGCGGCGTCGATACCCGCGTCTGGGAGGTCGGCGGACCCGCCCGCGTTCTCGACGGCGAGGGGCTCTTCTGATCGCTGGTCCCCTGGGAAGGGGCGAACCGAAACCAGTACTGCGAACACCAATTCTTGCCGGGGGATTGTGTGACAGACCAAACACTGACTTCTCTGTAGACGAGTTGCACGGACAGCTAAATGTTAAATGTCTACCTCGCGTAATTAACACTCGCCGGGATTCGAAGGCGTTCACGATTTCCGGCCACGAGGGCGCGTCACAACATCCTTTCACCCACCCCAGCCCCCTCGTGCTGTCCGGTTGCCCCTGGGCGGGCGTACTGATACTGCTCACGCGCTTATAGCCGACAGTATGAATCATGGTAGCGGCTGATATATGCCTGGTGGCCAACTCACGAACTGCGTCGTGGGTGGACACCGCCACCGACCACGCCGCCGATGACCGATGTCCGTGTGACGAGTGACCGTTGTGAAGCGTCGCTCACAGGAATCACTTCCGGGTATCTCGGTATCGAGTTTGTGCGTAGTCACGTTGCTCGTCGGTGATCGGTCCTTGATCTGGTGTCATCATGTTATGCAAACGCGAGGACGCGCCCGTCGTTCGTTCCGGCATACACGCGGCCGTGAGCGGGCGTCAGCGACCAGGCCTGACCGTCAACCCCGTGACGCCACAGTTCCGTCCCGTCGTCACCCACTCCCAGCAGTGTTGTCCGGTCATCGGGTGGCGTCGAGGCGAGAAACAGCATCTCGCCAGTCGTGGCCATCCCAACCGGCATCGGCTCCTCGACCGTCCACTTCTTTTCGCCGCTCGTGGCGTCGAGTGCGATTACGGCGTCGGGAGCGACCGCATAGACCGTGTTCGGCGCCACGGCCAGTCGGGACCAGAGATAGTCGGCGAGGTCCCCACTCGCCCACATGCGGCTACCATCGCTGGCGTCGAGCGCATACACGGTTTGCTCGCTCGCAACGTAGACGGTTCCATCGCGGACGGCGATCTCTTTTGCAGGTGTTGGGTCAGTAGGATTGTTCGGTGCGAGCCGGCTCGCCCAGGCGATGTCTTCGGCGGCCGGATCGAGCGCGAAGACGGTTCCGAGATCCGGCGGTAACTCGTCGTTGTAGTGGGCGGCAGTAGCGAGGTACACGTGCGTGTCGTCCGCGGCGACGCTCTGGGCGGTCCACGTCTGCACGTCCCCGGCAACCGGCGCGTCCACGGCAACGGCACCGGCATCGAAGCGAAAGCTGCGCTTCCCGGAGGTCGCGTCGAGAGCGTACAGGTCGTCTTGCTCGTCAGTCACGTAGATGAGGTTCCCGGCGACGAGCAGTTGTCTGTCATCCCGTGCGGTCGGCACGGTCATCGTTCGCCGCGTGCCGTCACCTCTCGCGTACGCAGCGACCGTGCTCGATCCCAGCGCGAGGAACAACTCACTCTCATCGAGTAGTGGGCCATCTTGCACAGTTTGCTTGGTGTTCGTGGTCCATGCCACGTCACCGCTCGCGGGAGCGAGTCGGGCGATGGTCGTGCTGGGGGCCCCGTCGGTCTTCGTGGCGGTGACGAAGAGCCCAGCACTGCCCGCGACCGGCATGCCGACGTTCGAGTTGCTGAAGGATTGTTCCCAGCGTCGGCCGAGTGGAAACGAGGACGAAGACGGTCCATTACCCTGGGGGGCTGCCCGTGTGCCGCCGGCACCGTATCGGGACAGCGGCCACGTCCCGTTTGCTGGTGGGGTGGGCGGGGTCCAGGCCACATCCCCGGAGTCGAATGTTGGGTCGAGAGCTGGCTGGGCAGTCGGGGTTGCGGTCTCTGTTGGTGTCGCAGATGACGGATCACTCGATTGTGGGGTTGCCTCTCCCGGGTTCTGCGTGGTCGGTGTGTCGGTAGTCTCCGAGTCCGTCCGAGTGAGGCAGCCGGCCAGCACCCCGCTGCCGAGGAGTGCGAGCGCATTGCGACGCGAGATGCGGTCGGTGGAGGGCATCGACTACAGTTCCCCCAGCACACCTAAGTCCCTTCTCGTGTCGGAGGGCGGCCAATCGCCAGGCATGTTTGGTGACCCGACCCACGACGGAACCGAGGTCTCTCGGGTGTCAGCGTGACACATCTCGTGTGCCCTCAACACGGGGGAGCAGTCCTGGCGCTACTGACGACAGTAATCCGACGAGTACCAGTGCCCCGGTGGTCCACATGAGAACCGCGAACACGAAGGCGTCAGTGGCGTAGAATCCAACCCCGAGGCTGGTGTTAGCGAGTGCTAACACGACCGGATAGAGTTTGCTGATGACCGGTGTGACGCTCATACCTGTGCTTGCCCGGGCGTCCATATAGAGGGGACAACCCCGTTTCAGACAGAGCAACGCTCCCCCACCTCACGCTCAGGCACGTTGGATCGGTTCTGACAGTCTGCTCAGGACAAGACTCCAAGAACACCGAGGACGATGAGAGCAAGACCGCCCAGTATCAGAGAGAAAGCCGCCAGAGCGGCATATGCGCGCTGTTCCTGTTTTGCCTTCTCGGGATCTGACTCCCATTCGTTTGCACTCGGGTAGTTACGGATCGATAGAGGGCGAGCCAATGCGTATCCGCCGACCGCGCGTTGGATCCATCACTCGACTCGTGATGGTTTGCTAAACGGGAGCCCCCAGGCCATGAGGAGGCCACCGCGTCGGAGGCCGATCCCCGCGGCAGCGACAGACCCGACCAGCGTTGCACCTTTTGCGAGGATAAAAACCGTCCCAACGAGCGAGAACGACCGTCACGGGCAGTCACCGAGAGTTCGAATTCGACGACACTCCTGAACCAGTATCGCGCGACTTCCGGTTCTGTCTCGGTCTCTTCTTGACGTGCGCGAACTCTTCGCGTACTCCAGCACATACTATTCAAAATGGAATATACATATTTAATCCAATATAAAATTCTACCTCACAGAATCTGTATCATTCTTCGAGACGGGACTCGTGGCTATCGAGGTCGGTCAGTGCGGACACCCGCCGTCCGTCTACGACGCGGTCGCCTGGCCAGTTGCGGTCGTGGCGCGAGACGTGGACGCCGTCGAGGCCGGCGTTGTGAGCCGCTTGAACGTCTTCGGGGTGGTCGCCCGCCATCGCGCCAGCGTGTCCGTTGTGTCCCATACCCATCTCGTGTATCGCCTGCCGGACCGGCGAAGGGTCTGGCTTCCAGCCCGTCTCGTCGTCACAGCAGACGACCGTCTCGAACCAGTCGTGGATGTCGAGCGTCTCGAGAACCGGCCGCGTCAGATACTCCTGACAGTGCGTGACGACGCCGACAGGCACGTCGATCCGGGAGACGAAGGCCTCGGCGTCGTCGTAGACGTAGGTCGCCTCGCTCCGCGGCCCGGGGTCTTCGACCGCGTGGAACGTCTCCCAGAAGCGGCCGGGATCGATCCCGTCGGCCTCGAGGATCTCCGCACGGGCGTTGCCCAGGCCGTACCAGAGCAGTTCCGCCTCGCGGTCGGTGAACCCTGTCCCCAGTCTGTCGGCCACCTCCCCTATCGTCTCGTGTACGTACGACTGCTCGATGTCCACCACCGTCCCGTCGAGGTCGAGCAACCAGAAGTCGTACCCGCTACCCATCATCGGACTGTGTGAATACGTGACTGGCAAATAAGTACTTTCCGGGGCCGGCTGGTCTCTCGGCGCTCGTGGACGGACGCCTCACCTCACACTCCCGGGGTGTCGATACTGCTCACGGGCTTATAGCCGACAGCATCTCGAGCAGGCTGTAGAGATGGCCCCTGTCTTTGCTGTCAGACTTGGTATCTATATTTTGAAAATACAGTATAGAAAAATATAATGTCCTGCTTTCTGAGAGACGATATACGAGTCAGGGCCGGTCGACCGGGACAGTGAACAGTTCCTGTGGGATCGACGAGAGCCGTTCGACACCGTCGTCGGTCACGAGGTAGTCGTCCTCGATCATGACGCCACCCCGGTCGGGGTGGATCAGTTTTGGCTCGACGGTGAGTATCATCCCCGCCTCGATTTCGGTCGTGTTGCCCGCGACGAGTGTGGGCTCCTCGTCGGCCTCGAGGCCCAGACTGTGACCGATGTAGGGCGCCTGCATGTCGGCGTAGCCACACAGGTACTCCGCGACGCCGTCCTCGCGGGCGCGGTCGCGGGCGGCCAGGTAGGGCCGTTCGGCCGCCACGCCCGGTTCGATGGCCTCGCGTGCCGCCTCGTGGATGGCACGCGTCAGGTCGAACCACTCGCGTTGTTCGGGCGTCGGTTCGCCGAGGACGTAGGTCCGGGCCACGTCGCCGTGGTAGCCAGCCCAGTTGAGCGCCAGGTCCGCGACGACGAACTCGCCCGCTTCGAACTGGCGGTTCGAGGGTCCCCACGGCATACTCCGGGACGTCCCGACGCCGGTGACCGTCATCGCGTGCCCGGAGATGAGTGGCGCGGCGTCGCCGCTGACGATCAGTCCCGCCGCCGGCAGCCGCCAGTTCCAGCCACGGAAGAAGATCCGGTCGTCCATCCCGGCCGCGACGAGTCGCTCCGTGACGGCACCGGCGACTTCCTTCTCGGTGACCCCCGGAGCCACGCGCGACCGGATCGCCGCGTGGGCGTGTTCGTACAGTTCCGCGCCCTTCCTGACCAGTTCGACCTCCCCCTCGTCCTTGGTCGCGCGGAGTGCGAGCACGTGTTCGGAGACGCCGACCGCCTCGGCGTCCAGTGTCTCCTCGAGTCGCTCCTCCAGCGTCGCGGGAACGACCTCGCGGGGCGTGCCCACGGTGTCGACGTTCTCGACGTACTCGCCGAGTGCCGAGAGCCCGCCGGCCTGGACCTGCGACCCGGGCAATCCGATTTCCTGTGTCGCAAACCCCATCGCGCGCCGCACGAACGCTCGCGCGCCACCGGGTCGTCCCGCCGGCACGTACAACAGCATCGGCTGGCCGCTTCCCGTGAAGTAGGTGCAGTCGATGGCGTTCGGGAAGACTGCGGCGTCGAGTCCCTCCTCGTCTAGGACTGTGGCCAGGTCGGCGACCCGGCGCTCGTAGTCGAAGTCCGGATAGTCGTGCCTGTACTCGTCGACGTCCCGGTCGTGTGCGACTGTTCGCTCGTAGTTTTCGGTCATCGGCTCACTCCCTCGTAGACCTCGAACCGGTCGTCGAAGGTCTGCCTGTTCTGTTCCGCACAGCCTGCGGCCGCGAGGAGGGACCGCTGTTCGCTCCGGGTCGGGACGTCGGACCCCCACGCGAGTTCCGCCCACTGTGTCTCGGCGCCCGCGGCGAAGGGAGCCCGGTCGAACTGGTCGAGAGTCCCGGGGTACACGTGGTCCAGGACGGTGACGACGCCGTCGTCCCCGAGCAGTTCCCCGAGGCGCTCGAAGAGGGACTCCCGCGTCCCCGGATCGATCTCGTGGAGACTCATGAAGAGGATGGCGGCTTCGAACGAGCCCTCGACGTCGACGGCGTCCTGGACCCGGAAGGTGGTCCGGTCGGCGACGTCCGCGCGTTCAGCCCGCTCCCTGGCGCGGTCGATCGCGTCCCCGTCGACGTCCACGCCGACGATTTCGAGGTCGGGATACCGGTTGGTGAGTCGACAGGCGAGGTGTCCGGTTCCACACCCGATGTCGAGAACCGGGCCGCCCCGCACGAGTTCCGATTCGAAGGCCGTCAGTTCCCGGAGCAGTTTCACCACGAAGACGGACGCGAGCCCGCGGATCGACCCCTCGATGGCGTCGGTGAACTCCGGTCCGCGATCGGTCGGCGGTCGTTGCGTGCCCGTCGCGAACGTGTCGGGATACGCCCCGTAGTCGGTGCCCAGATAGGCACCGAGGACCCGGAAGTACTCGCCCATGTACCGGTGACTGTCCGGGCGACCGAGCGGCTCGACGAACGCCTCTGCGAGGTGGAACCGGTGCGGGCCGCCCGTTTCGTCCCCGGCCGGAGGCTCGACGTCGAGCAGCCCCCACCGGAGGCCAACCTCACAGAACCGGTGCACGCAGGGGGAATGCAGGTCGAGGTCGGCCGCCAGCTCCGCCGGCGTTCCCGGGCGGACGAGCGCCTCCAGCAGCCCCGTCTCGACGCCGGTGTAGACGTAGTAGGTCGCGTGGAAGCCACTGACGAACCCGTGGAGACGGTCGACGGGATCGAGGCGCTGCCGGTCACTCATCTTCCGCTGTGGCGTCCTCGACCGCCTCGCGAAACGGGACCGCGAGTTCGTCGGCCACGCTGTACGGATCCGCCTCCGTGTCGAGCGCGCCGCGGCGCGCCGCGAGGAGTCGCTCCCGGAGCCGTTCGATCTCGGTGGCGAGGTGGACAGTCACCTCCTGTTCGAACCGCTCTGCGCGGCGCTCGGCGAGTTCGCCGGTCGATTCGAGGTGGGCGTGGTGGTCGTCCAGTGCCCCGACGAGGTCGGCGACGCCTTCGCCGGTCGTGGCGACGGTCAACTCGACCCTGGGGACCCACGTGTCGGTCTCGGCGGCTGTCTCGTCGTCGAGGTCCTGGCCGATCCGTATCATCTGTACCAGTTCCTGTGCCGTGGCTGTCGCGCCGTCGAGGTCGGCCTTGTTGACAGCGAAGACGTCGGCGATTTCGAGGATCCCCGCCTTGTTGGCCTGGACGTCGTCGCCCGCGCCGGGGATCGCGACCAGACAGACCGTGTCGGCCGCACGGACGATGTCGATCTCGTTTTGTCCGGCACCGACCGTCTCGATGATGACCAGATCCTTCCCGAACGCGTCCATCGCGTGGACGACGTCGAAGGTGGCCGCTGCCAGCCCCCCGGAGTGACCGCGCGCGCTCATCGACCGGAAGAACACCTCCGGGTCCTCGGGGCGTGTCGTCTGGCGCACGCGGTCCCCGAGGACGCTGCCCCCGGAGTACGGCGAGGACGGGTCGACCGCGATGACGCCGACCGTCAGGCCGCGCTCGCGGAAGCCGTCGACGAGTTTGTCGACCAGTGTCGATTTCCCCGCGCCGGGCTGGCCGGTGACGCCGATGGTCCGCGTCCCGTCGGCGTGGCTGTAGAGTGCCTTGACCGCACCTTCGTAGCCCGGTGCGCCGTTCTCGATGCGGGTGATGAGCCGGGAGAGCGAGAGCTGGTTGCCGGCCAGGACCCCCTCCACGTACTCTGCAAGCTCCCCGTCGAGGTCCGCCCCACTCACCGTGCTGTCGTTCTCACTCACCCAACTCCTCCTGGACGTACTCGACGATGCTGTTGATGTCGCTGTCGGGGCCGAACACCCGGTCGACGCCGATGTCGAGCAGTTCCTGCTTGTCCTGGTCGGGGATGGTCCCGCCGACCAGCACGAGAATGTCTGTCATGCCCGCCGCCTCGAGCTGGTCGAGGACCTGCGGAACGAGCGTGTCGTGTGCGCCACTGAGGATGCTCAACCCGAGGACGTCGACGTCTTCCTGGATGGCCGTCTGGACGATCGCCTCGGGGGACTGTCGCAGCCCCGAGTAGATGACCTCACAGCCGGCGTCCCGGAAGGCCCGCGCGACCACCTTCGCACCCCTGTCGTGGCCGTCCAGCCCCGGTTTGCCGATCAGCACCCGGATCGGCTGGGACCACTTCTCGGTGTCCGGCCGGGAACTCATCTCAGAACACCCCCGGGTCCTCGTAGGTGCCGTACTTGTCGCGCAACACACCCATCATCTCGCCCTCTGTGGCGTAGACCTTGGCCGCGTCGACCAGGTAGGGCATGATGTTCTCGTCGGTCTCGACCGCCTGACGCAGTGCCTCGATCTTCGCCTCGACTGCCTCCTCGTCGCGGTCGGCCTTGACCTGCTGGAGGCGCTCTCGCTGGCGGTCTTCGGTCGCCGGATCGGCCGTGAACAGGTCGATCTCCTCGGCGTCGCCGCCCTCCGTGTAGCAGTTGACGCCGACCTTCTTGAGGTCGCCTTCGGTCTTGCGTTTCTCCCACTCGTAGGAGGAGTCGACGATCTCCTGCTCGAAGTAGCCGTTCTCGATGCCCCGGAGCATCCCCTCTTTCATGTTGCCCTCGCCCAGTTCCTCGATCTCGGCCAGGTACTCGAGAACCCGCTCTTCCATCTCCTGGGTCGCCGTCTCGACGTAGTAACTGCCACCCAGCGGGTCGATCGTCTCGGTGATGCCGGACTCCCGTGCGATGACCTGCTGGGTCCGGAGGGCGATCCGCATCGCGTCTTCGCTGGGGATCGACAGCGCCTCGTCGTAGCCGTTGGTGTGCAGCGACTGGCACCCACCCATGACGGCGGCCATCGCCTGGATCGTCGTCCGGACGATGTTGACCATCGGCTGTTTGGCGGTCAGGCTCTCGCCGGCCGTCTGGACGTGGTAGCGCATCCGCTTTGCGGCGTCGCCGTCGACGCCGTAGCGCTCCTCCATGATACGGGCCCAGATTCGCCGGACAGCGCGGAACTTCGCGACCTCCTCGAAGAAGTCCGTC
Organism: uncultured Halobacteriales archaeon; assembly: GCA_964471665.1. Taxonomy (GTDB): domain Archaea; phylum Halobacteriota; class Halobacteria; order Halobacteriales; family Haloarculaceae; genus SW-9-67-25. The sequence goes on from CAYYHG010000088.1 coordinate 10,841, forward strand.
TGGGAGACGAAAAAGAAAGACATCCGCGGCACGAAATCGTCGGGATCGAGACCCCGCTCGACGCCGGCGTCGACGTAGCCCATCCCGGCACCCAGGGTGAAGGCCGCCTCCTGAGCCGCCGAGCCGCCGGCCTCGCGGGTGTGGTAGCCGCTCACGTTCGCCCAGTACCAGTTGGGGATCTCCTCGGTGCAGTACTCCACGACGTCTTTGACGATCTCGACGTTGGGTCGGGGCGGGAGCGCGAACGTCTTCTGGGCGATGAACTCCTTGAAAATGGAGTTCTGGATGGTCCCCCGCAGCGCCTCGCGGTCGACGCCGCGCTGGTCGGCGAGCGCCACGTAGAAGGCGAGCAGGATGGGCGCCGGCGAGTTGATCGTCATGCTGGTCGAAACCTCGTCCAGCGGGATGTCCTCGAAGAGGTCCTCGACGTCGGCCAGCGTGTCGATGGCGACGCCGATGCGGCCGACCTCGCCCTCCGAGTGGTCGTCGTCGGAGTCGTAGCCCGTCAGTGTGGGGTGGTCGAAGTCTGTCGACAGCCCGGTCTGGCCCTGCTCCAGGAGGTACTTGTAGCGCTGGTTGGTCTCCTCGGCGGTCTCGAAGCCGGCGATCTGGCGGTGGGTCCAGACACGCCCGCGGTACATCGTCGGGTACGCACCCCGCGTGAAGGGGGGGTCCCCGGGGAAGCCCAGATCGTTCTCGTAGTCGAAATCCGCGAGGTCCGCGGGCGTGTAGAGGCGCTTTCGCTCGTATCCCGAGAGCGTCTCGAACGTCTCCTTGCGCTCGGGGTGGCCCTCCAGCCACTCCTCCAGGGTGTCCCCATCCCACTCGTCGTAGGCCTCCATGAACGCCCTGAGGCGTTCGTCGTCGTACATCGACTCGTCTGTCTGTTCGTCTGTGTCGTACATCCCCGTCGCTTCGTCGAACAGGGACTGCTCTTCGGGGGTTGATTCTGACATTGTCAGATGTCGATCGAGAGGTCGCGTTCGTCTGTAACTCTGTCCGCCTTGAACTGCGTTCGTTCCAGTTGGCCCTTCTCTACGACCGTGACCTCGGGCGTGAGGCCGATCTCGGATTTCACCGACTTCCGGACGCGGCTGCGAAACGCCTCGGTCGTGAGGTCGCTTCCGTCGTCCTGTTCGACGACGATGTCGAGGCTGTCGAGTGCGCCCTCCTTCTCGACGACGACGCGGAACTCGTCGCCGAACTCGTCCAGGGCGCGGAGCCGGTCTTCGATCTGCGAGGGGAAGACGTTCTTCCCGCGGATCACGAGCATGTCGTCGACGCGGCCGTAGACGCCCTTCGGGAGCGTCGGGTAGGTCCGCTCGCAGTCACAGTCTATCGCTTCGTGGCTCTCCCAGTAGGAGATGTCGCCGCTCCAGAGCCGGATCATCGGCTGGGAGGTCCGCCCCAGGTGTGTGTACGTCGGGACGCCCTCCTCGCCGTAGTCGAGCACTCGTTCGGTGTCGGGGTCGAGCAACTCCGCGTAGACGATGTCCTGCCAGAGGTGCATCCCGTTTTCCAGGTGCCGACAGCCCGAACTGGACATCCAGGGAGTCATCTCGGCCATGCTGCCCTGGTCGATGACCTCGCAGTCGAACATCGATTCGACGCGCTCGCGCGTCGACGGCACGCTCGCGCCCGGTTCGCCCGAGAAGAAGAGCACCTTGAAGCTGAAGTCCTCGGCCGGATCGTACCCGTTCTCCTGGGCAGTCTCCCCGAGGTAGATCGCGTACGAGGGCGTCCCGTACAGCGC
>CAYYHG010000089.1:0-11936 GCA_964471665.1 uncultured Halobacteriales archaeon
GGCCGTCCTCGCGGGCGACGGTCTTGCTGGTGACAGGGACGAACAGGGCGTACTCGCCGGTCGCGCTGGTCCGGGTCGTGACGTCGAACTCGCGAAAGCGCACGGTCGCGTCCTCGATCGGGTCGCCGTCGGCGTCCTCGACGTGTCCGCGGACGGTTGTCGCCGAGTCCGGGAACGCGTAGGCCCACGTGGGTGTGAGTTCCACCACGACGGCCTCCGACCGGTCGTCGACCACGACAGTCGACGGGTCGGCGTCCGCGCTCGCCTCGCCCGACAGGTCGACCCGGCGACGCTCGTCGAAGTAGCGCTCGCTGCCGTCGACGGTGAGCGTGACCGCCTCGACCGAGAGTTCGAGGAAGACGTGGTAGCCGCTCGGCGTCCGGACCGGTTCCGCGTCCACTTCCTCCAGCGAGACCGTGAGTTCTCCGGACGGTCGCGTGCCAGTGAACTCGTCCTCGAGTCGGACCCCGAACCCGACGCTGGTGCTCCGGTGTTCGAGCGTTCGCGTCGACTGCCAGTCCCTCACGGCTCTCCCCTCCGCCGGGACGACCGGTCGGCCCGCGTCTCGCCGCGGTCGGGCTCGCGTGGCATGGTCTGTCGTCCCACACATGCAGGGCGAGACGCAAAAACCTTCCTCAGACTCTCTCCTCTCTCCGAGGGGCCCTCTCGACGACGAACTGCGGTCTTACTGCCGTGTATAACTACCTGGAGATATTCGACCCCAGGGGTCGAAATTACTCACGACCTTATCGCCGGCAGTACTCGCCTCGCTCGCGTCCGCGTATCGTCGACAACGACGAGCGCTCCACAGTCTGAACGACAACAGTCCGTATCAGCGCCGGCGCCGCGAGCGCGACCGGTCGCCGCGCTTGAACTCGTCAGGATCGGGAAAGACCAGCCACACCAGAAGAGCACCAAAGACCAGTCCAATAGCGGTGGCCCCGAGAGAGACCAGCGCGCCCACCTCCCCCTGGAGCGTGATGAGGCCGGCAGAGAGGCCCACAAGCAGGACGAATCCCGCCTTGATCTTGGCGGCGAACCGCTCGCGTTCCTCGTCGCTGATCCCGGAGACCATCAGCGGTCCTCCGCCGTGCTCACGTGCATAGCGACGAACCGCCATCCCTCCGCGCGCCGTTCGAGAGTGCCACTCCAGCGGGACTCGAACTCGTAGCGGACGCGCCGCTCGGTGTCCGTCCAGGCCATGAAGACCGCGTCGGTAAACCACCCCCAGCCATCACGCTCCCCCACGAGGAGATTCCGGCTCTCGATTTGCCAGCCGGTCGTGGCGGCGGTCTGGTCGCGCAGTCCCTCGGCGACGGTCTCACCGCCGCGGAGCGTCTCGGAGACGCCGAACTTCACCGTCGCCTCGTCGTCCGCGAAGAAGGGCGCGATCGGGTCGCCAGCCCGGAGCGCGTCGTAGTACGTCTCGACCGTCGCCTCGACGGTCATCAGTAGAATCCGCGCTCGACGTCTTCCTCGATGACGTCCTCGAATTCGGCGTCGAGCAGCTGTTCGGCCTCCTCGAACGTCTCGGTGAGGTCGTCCATGCGCTCGGGCCGGTCGCGGCGCTCGAACTCCATGGGGCCGTAGGCGGGGCTGTCGAGGGCGTCCATGATGTCCTCGAACAGCGCGTCGGGCGAGGTCGGTGCCTCGGCGTGTGTCTCGACGACTGTCTGGAGGTCTTTTACGTTCCGTTCGGCTTCCTGTTCGTCCGCTGGCGGTTGCTGGACACCGAAGTGGCCGGGCGCGTCGACCTCGCGGGGAAACAGCGGGTCGAGTTCGTCGTCGATGCGCCGGGCGACCTGGGCGCCGACACCCTGCACTTCGAAGGGGTTTTTCGCGTAGGTCTTGAGCTGGAAGACTCCGACGCCGGGATGACCGACGTAGAGATCTTCCCCGATGCCACCGGTCCGGTCGCCACCCACCGCCCGCCAGCCGTCCGGGTCGACGTCGCTCTCGACGACATCTCCCAGTATGTCCTGCCAGTCACGAACGCGCATGTGCAGACTCTGGGACCACAGTGGAAAATACTTCCCGGTTCGCGCGATCAGGTCAGACGACCGACTCCTGGCGGCCACTGGCCTGTGGCCGCCGCCGGACGTACAGGGTCAGTGCGCTGAGAAACGCCACCGCGACGGCGACTGTCGTGACGGCAAAGGCGACCCGGTAGCCGAATTCGGTGTACGCGACAGTTCCCCCGACGACGTCGCCGGTCCGGTAGCGGTCGAGGACCAGGCCCATCGCGGGCGGGAGTACCGTGGCGCCGAAAAAGCCCGCGCCATTGACCGTCGCGGTCGCGACGCCGCTGGCCTCGGGCGGGTACGACTCCTTGACGATCGACAGCGCGAGCATCGTGAACCCCAGCGAGAACCCCACGAGGAAGTACGTCACCGCGACGAGAAACAGGGGCGGTTTCCCGAACACCGGGACCACCGCGAGAGCGAGGACGAACACCCCGAGTCCGGCGACCATCGGGAGCACGCGCCTGCCGAGCCTGTCCGACACCCAGCCGACCGTCGGCGCTCCGAGGAGTATCCCGACAGACCCCAGCAGCGTGTAGTAGGACGCGGTCGTCACGTCCAGTCCGTAGAGGACAACGAGGTAGGGGACACCCCACAGACCGACGATCGTCAGGACGGTACCGTTGGCTGCAAAGAAGACCGTCGAGAGCAGCCACTGGTCTGTGTCACCGAGCAACCGCCGCAGGTAGCCGGCAGCGTCGGCGAGTGACACCGAGGGCTGTTCGGGCACGTCGTCGATCGGTTCCAGCCCCGCCTTCGCCGGTGACTGCCGTACCAGAACCAGCACGGCAGTACCGGCGAGAAACCCCGCGAGCCCGAGGACGAACACCGTCGTCCGCCACCCGAACGACTCGATAGCGACCGCGAGTGGCGTCGTCGCGAAGATGGCGCCGAGCCCGGCGATTCCAGCGGTCAGTCCGGTCATCGTTCCGAACTCGTCGGTCCGGTACCAGTTCGCGGCGAACCGCAGGATAGACACGAAGATGACGCTACTCCCGAGGCCGATACACGCCCGCGAGAGAAACGCCACGAGGTAGGCGTCGCTGACAGCGAACCCCATCGCACCGAGGCTGAGGACGAACGCCCCGGCCGACCCGACGTACCGTGGCCCGTAGCGGTCGGCGAGAATGCCCGTCGGGACCTGGGCGGCCGCGTAGATGACGAAGAAGGCGGCGTGCAGGGTCCCGAGTTGTGCGGCCGTGGCCCCGAACGCGACCGTCAACCGGTCGGAGAGCACGGCCGTCGACAGCCGGTGGATGTTGATCAGCAGGAAGACGAGCGCGAGCGACCCCCAGCCGAGCCATCGCCGTTTCGTGGGATCCGTCAGCGCAGTCACGTTCGTGGATGTCCGAGGGCGAAAGTAAGGATTGCGGGACGTGCCCGTCACCACACACGACTGGCGTTGCGAAACCGGCCGGCGCTCGTCCGAGGACTAGTCCCAGTACCGGTCCAGCCCGGCCTGGCGGCGCTGTCGTCCCTCGGGATCCGGCTCCCAGGGCGTCCGACTGGCGCGCAGCCGCTCGGTATCGACCGACTGCGAGTCGGCCGGTTCGTGACCCCGGCAGGCCGGCCCGCAGTCAGTCGCTGGCCTGACCACCCGTTCTTTCCAGGGACAGTACGGCAGGCCATCACCATCGGGGGCGACGCGGGCACACGCCGGCAACGCGTAGGTCCGCCAGCCCTTGCCGTAGGCGCGCTCCGCGAGACGCCTGCGGACGCGAGCTTTCTCGTCGGGCGTTACGACCTCGATTTCGGTCCGGGCAGGCCCGCGGTCGTGTATCTCGACGCCGTAGTCGTCGGTCGGGAGCGCGGTGGCCTCACGGACGACCGCCCGCTCGCCCGTGTCGGGGTCGAACTCCCAGACGCCGACCTGATCGGGAATCCGATTGAGGTGCGCGCCGGTGACGTGCGAGGCTGTCGCCAGCACCACCTCGTCGAGAACCGCGAGGCGGACGTCCCTCAGGAGCTGGGTTTCGAGCGCGCCGGGGCGGTCCAGATCCGGTTTGTTCTCGATTCCGACGACGCGGTCGAACCAGTCGTCGGGATACCGGACAGTCTGCCGGACGCAGGTGTGGCCTCCGCGGCGGTCCCGCTCGAAGAAGCCGACGTCGACGGCACGCTCGATCACTGCGCTGGCGCGTTCGGCCGGGACGTCGAAGGCCGCACCTGCACGGCGTGCCCGGCCCGGTCCCACGCCGCTCTCGATGGCCAGCGGCGGTACCGTCTCGTGGGTGATTCCGGTCCGCGCGTCGAACCCGGGGCCGGGTGCCACGAGCACCGTATCGATCACGCGCCGGCCCCGGACACTCGCCCCGAGCTGGCGACTCACGACCGCGTCCCGCTCTCGCTCCAGGTGGGCACACAGCGACAGTTCGAACCCGAACTCGCGCACGGTCGAGCAACGGAGCGAACGATCAAAAGAGCCGCGCCCGGTCGCGGGAGTTCCGTCCTACTGCCGGCGACAAGCCCGTGAGCAATGTTGACTCCCCAGGGAGGTCGAACAGCTGCACGCAGTTAGGGCCGACCGTATCAGGGTGTCTCGTCGAGAGTCGCCTGGAGGAGCGCTTCCAGGCCGCGCCGGAGACGACCCCCGGCCGCAGTCTGTGAGATACCGAGGGTGTCTGCGAGATCCGAAAGCGTCGCCTCGCGCGGTTCGCTGAAGTAGCCCTCTTCCAGCGCTATCAGGAGTGTCTCCCGCTGGGTCTCTGTCAGGCCGTACAGTTCCTCGTTCGTGAGGGATATCCCCTGGTTGAGTTCGACGAGGTCCCAGGTGACGCCGCTGTCCCTGGCGTGCTCCCAGATGGTGGCCAGCGCGTCTCTGTCTGACACCTGGAGCGTGAACAGCCACCCGTTGTCGGTCGCTGTGGCCTCACGTGTGAGTCCACCCACCTCCGTGACTGTCGGCGAGATGAGAAGCGCTGCGTCCGAGTACGTGAGCCGGTAGAGGTGCTTGCCCTTGAATCCGGACAGCCGTTTGGCGTCGGCAACCGTGTGGTCGGCCGCAAGCGCCCGTTCGAACGAGTCACGGTCGTTGCCAACCAGGAAAAAATACGCGTCGTGTTCCGGGTCCGTCCGGGCGTCTGAGGCGACCTGGAGGGCGGGCTCGGCGAGCGCACGGACTGTGGGCGTAACTCTGAAATCTGCCGAAGCGACGTAGACGCGGGCGGTGAGTGGCATCGTATCCCCGATGCGGGACGTTCTCGCTCCAGTACATTTATTGTTTGGCACGAGTTCGTCCGACGCGGACGAGCGCTCGCTGGGACCGCCCACGCGGCGACGCCGCGGATGACAGGCGAGCCACGAGAGCACAGTCGGGCGTGGACGACGCGAACAGAGACAGTCTGTGACAGCAACAGTTCGATGTGTCACCCGTCCGTAGCCGTCGCTGTGCGAACGATCCAACTCGAGGTCCGCCGCGCAGACGGGTGGGAGACGGTCGTCTTCGAGGACGTCGAGCAGGTCCGCCTGGCCGGCGCGCCCGGCGAAGAGGGCCTGCAGTTCACGCTGCTGGGCGTCCGGTCGGGCGCCCCCAACCGGGTCGAGACGGGCGTGCTCGATATCGCCGACCGCCACGAGGGTCTGGTCGAGTCCGACGTTCCGACGCTGGATGGCCAGGCACTCCCGGTCGCGCTCCGGGACGGCGACTGACCGAGAGCGTCGCCGCTGGGCGCACGCAGACAGGGCGTTCAGTTTCTGCGCCGCCGACCCGCAGCCGCTACGCCTATGAATCTCGCGCCCTGACTAGAGTGGTATGACACCCACCACCGACGTCTCGCGTGCGCAGGCGTGGGTGATGGCCGCGCGGCCACAGACGCTGCCGGCGGGCGCGTCGCCAGTCGTCCTCGGGACGGCCCTGGCGGTCTACGATGGGGTCTTCGCCCCGGTGTCGGCACTGGCGGCACTGGTCGGTGCCCTCCTCATCCAGGTCGGGACGAACTTCGCCAACGATTACTACGACGCGGTGAAGGGCGCCGACACCGAGACCCGCGAAGGCTTCACCAGGGTCACTGCGGGCGGCCTCATCGAACCCCGGAGGGTCAAGTACGCGATGGCAGGCACCTACGCGCTCGCGGTCGTCGTCGGTCTCTACCTCGTCGTCGTCGGTGGGCTCCCGATTCTCGTCGTCGGTCTCTCCAGTATCGCCGCCGGCGTCCTCTACACGGGCGGGCCCTATCCCTACGGCTACTACGGTCTCGGTGACCTGTTCGTGTTCGTCTACTTCGGCGTCGTCGCCGTGACGGGTACCTACTACGTCCAGGCGGCGACTGCCGTCGCGGGCGTGCCACTGGGCGTCACGGCGGGAACGCTCCCGGTCCACGTCGTCGTCGCGAGCCTGGCGGCGGCGGGACTGACAACGGCCATCCTCGTGGTGAACAACATCCGCGACGTCGAATCGGACCGCGCGGCGGGCAAGCACACCCTGGCGGTCGTGATCGGCTACACCTGGAGTCGCGTCGAGTTCACCGCTCTCGTCGGGCTCGCGTACCTCGTCCCCGTCGCGCTGGTCGTCGCCTTCGGGTATCCTCTCGCGGTGTTGCTCCCGCTGGTCTCGGTACCCCTGGCGGCCGCAGTCGCACGGCCAGTGTTGACCCGCACCGACGGCGAGGCGCTCAACCCCGCCCTGGAGCGGACGGGACAGCTACTCGCCGTGTACTCGGTACTGTTCGCTGCCGGACTCGTCGTGGGGGTGGCCTGAATGCTGTCCCTCGAACCGTTTTCGGTCACGCTCTCGCGGCCCCTGGAGACGGCCAGCGGGACCATCAGCGAACGGCGCGGCCTTCTGGTCTTCGTCGAGTACGAGCACACGCGGGGTGTCGGCGAAGCGACGCCGCTGCCCGGGTGGACCGAATCCTACGAGGAGTGCCGGGACGCCCTCTGGCGGGCAGCGTCCGTCGCGGAGGAACTGGACTGGGGCGTCGCGCTCGCGAAGACCGAGGCTCCGGCTGCACGGCACGGACTCTCGCTCGCGCTCGCCGAGGCCCGCGCACGCGCTGCAGGGGTGCCACTGTACCGACATCTCGGCGACGGAACCGTACACTCGGTCCCGGTCAACGCCACGCTCGGGGACGCCAGCCCCGAAGCGACAGCACGGGACGCGGCGGACGCGATCGCGGCGGGGTTCGACGCCCTGAAGGTGAAAGTCGGGGCCCAGTCGGTCGCCGAGGACGCGGAGCGACTGCGCGCTGTCCGTGACAGGGTCGGCGGGTCGGTCGAACTCCGGGCTGACGCCAACGGTGCCTGGACCCACAGACAGGCCCGGCAGGCCATCGAGGCGTTCGCCGAGTTCGGCGTCTCGTACGTCGAACAGCCCCTGTCGGCCGACGACCTCGCTGGCCACCGACAACTCCGCGCCGGCCCGGTCGAGGTCGCGCTCGACGAGTCGCTGCGCGAGTACGACATCGACGAGATACTCGACGCCGGGGCGGCGGACGTCGTGGTCGTGAAGCCGATGGTCCTCGGCGGTCCGGACCGCGCCCGGGAGACAGCACTGGCGGCGCGCGAGGCGGGCGTCGACCCGGTCGTCTCGACGACTGTCGACGCGGTGGTCGCCCGGACCGGCGCGGTCCACGTCGCGGCCTCGCTGCCGGAGGTGCGTCCCTGCGGTCTCGCCACGGGGTCGCTGCTCGCGACCGACCTCTCTGCGGACCCTGCGCCGGTCGTCGACGGGGCCGTCGAGGTGCCACAGGAACTCGGGCTCGGACTCCCCGAGCGACCGACCAGATGACCCACGCCCCGGTCGACTGGCCGACGCGTGACCTCCTGGCACACCGGACTGCAGCGACCCCCGACCGGACCGCGGTCGTCGACGCCCCGACCGGCCGGGAGTGGACCTACCGTGCGTTCGACGCGGTCGTCGACGGTACGGCTGCCCACCTGCGTGCCCGTCTCGAAGGGACGGACACGAGGCCTCGGATCGGAGTCGTCTCCTCGACCAGGATCGAATCCGTCGTCGCTGTCCACGCCGTGTTTCGCGCCGGTGGCTGTCTCGTCCCGCTGCACGCCAGACTCTCCGAGCGGGAACTCGGGGCGCAACTGGAGCGTGTCGGACCGGATCTGCTGGTCTGTGAGAGCGAGACCGAGACTGCAGCCCTCGGGGGCGGCGACTGTCCGGTCGTCTCGCTGGACACGCCCGACGCCAGTGCAGTCGACGAACTGCCGACGGTCGAGGGAGCCGATGGTGTCCCGACGTTCGAACGGAGGGCCGACGCCGGCAAACCGGCCAGCAGGGATCCCGACGGGACCGCAGTGTTGCTGTTTACCTCGGGAACGACCGGCCAGCCAAAGTGCGTGCAACTGACGCTGGGGAACCTCGTGGCGAGCGCGACTGCCTCCGCGTTCCGGCTTGGGGTCTCGCCGGACGACCGCTGGCTGGACTGTCTCCCGATCTACCACATGGGTGGGTTCGCGCCGCTCGTCCGGTGTTCGCTCTACGGAACGACGCTGCTCGTCGCGGAGGGATTCGACACAGACCGGACAGCCGACAGGCTGGCTGGGGAGAACGCGACGGGCGTCTCGCTCGTCCCGACGCAACTGACGCGCCTCCTCGACGCCGGGTGGCAGCCGCCAGCGTCGCTGGACACCGTGTTGCTCGGGGGTGCGCCCGCGCCGGACGCGCTCGTGGAACGGGCTCTCGACGCCGGGGTGCCGGTCTATCCGACCTACGGGCTGACAGAAGCCGCCTCGCAGGCCGCGACGGCAACGCCTGCTGTCGCCCGCGAGTCCCCCGGCTCGGTCGGTCAGCCGCTCGTCTCCACCGAGGTGACGGTCGTCGACAGCGACGGAACACCGCTGGAGGCGGGCGAGACCGGCGAGATCGTCGTCGACGGACCGGCGGTGACGCCCGGATATCTCGACGCCAGCCGGACCGCTGCGGCCTTCGGCGACGCCGGGCTCCACACCGGCGATCTCGGCTACCGCGACGGCGCGGGCCGGCTGTGGGTTCTCGGACGTGTCGACGACACCATCGTCACCGGCGGCGAGAACGTCCACCCCGCAGAGGTGGAGGCCGTCCTGTGCGAGCACCCCGACGTGGCCGGGGCGGCGGTCGTCGGCGTGGCCGACGCGGAGTGGGGCGAACGCGTCGGTGCGCTGGTCGTCGCCCCGGGATCACCGACGCCGGCGGCGATCCGGGAGTTCGCACGCGACCGCCTGGCCGGGTTCAAGCTCCCGCGGACGATCGATTTCGCGACCGCCCTCCCGCGGACTCCTTCGGGAACTGTCGACCGACAGGCTGTCAGGGAACTGCTCGCAGCCGACGGCGACCGGGAGTGATCCGACGGACGGCAGTCACCGTCTGACGCTGACAGCCACACCCTCCCCGAGTGGCAACAGCACCGTCTCGAAATCTGATCGGTCGCGGACGTGTGCGAGATACCGTGCGACGCCGGCGCTGGCCGCTGTCGCGTCGGATCGCCCGTCGCCCCGCACGCCCGCGAGAACGTCCTCGGCGTCGACGTGTCCCGCCGTGACCGCGTTGTCCGCGAGCACGAGACTCCCGGACCGGAGTTTCCCCTCGAGCGTCTCCAGGGCCTCGACGTAGCGGTCTTTCTCGTTGTCGATCAACACCACGTCGAAGGGACCGTCGTAGTCGGCGACGACCTCGATCGCGTCCCCGTGTTCGAACCGGGCCAGTCCCTCCACACCGGCCCGCCGGAAGTACTCGCGGGCGCTCTCGAGTTCGTCGGCGTCGACCTCCGTGAGGACGATTTCGCCGTCCCCGGGCAGTCCGCGTGCGAACCAGTACGCGGAGTAGCCAAACCCCGAACCGAACTCGAAGACCCGTCGGGCGTCGACCATTCGCGCGAGCACTGTCAGCCAGCCGCCGACCTCCGGGCCGACCGTCGGAAACGCCTCCCGGGTCGCGCGCGCGTCCATCTCCCGGAGGATGTCGTCACGCTGTGGTCCCACTTCGCCGGCCAGCGCGGCAACCGTCTCCGGGTCTGTGCCGTCTATCATGGTCCCCTCTACGTCGGCGCCCGGCAAGCAACTTTGGGACTCGGGGGCTGGAAGGTCGGCGTGCCAGCCCGACGAACGCTTATCTTCGCTGCGCTCCTCGTTTTGATATGAGCCGCCGGGAGGGGCCGCCCGGCCGGGAGACGGCCAGAGCCCGGTCGAACGTGCGCCGGATCTGGTACGGGTACGGCAAACTCGGCCGGGCCGAGAAGAGTGGGCCGGGGGTGTTCCTCCACGACGTCGTCCGGATCTACGCCGAGGTGTCGGTCCTCTCCTTGCCGGTCCTCTTTGCCATCATGGCCGTTCCGGCGACGGGACGACTCGACGCGAAAGCGACGGGGCTGGTGGCGTGGATGACGATGACGCTCGTCGGCACGCTGATCCGGGGAGGCTGGGTCCGGCCGCTCGCGACGCCGGCACTCGGCTGGGTGCGTCTCTCCCCGACGCTGCTCTTGTTCCGGGTGGGCTATTTCAACCTCGCGCTGGCCCTCGCGGCCTTCGCCGGACTGGCGGTCGCCGGGGCCGTCGCCGGAGTCACTGCAGACCCGCTGGCCGGACCGCTGGCAGCCCTGGGCTGGGCCGGCGGCGTCGCGGCGGTGTCGACGCTCGCGTTCCCGCGCCTGGCGGGAGAGTGGTTCACGCTGCGTGGGTGACTGGTCTCCGGAAACGCCCAATATATACGGCTCCCGCCCGGAGAAATCGACCATGTCGGTAGACGGCGATAGCTTCAGGCAGATTATGGGGAACTTCGCGACCGGCGTGACGGTGATGACACTCCCGGGCGAGCCCCACGGCATGACCGCCAACGCCGTGTCGAGCGTCTCGCTGGATCCGCCACTCGTGCTCGTCTGTGTCGACCACGAGACCGAGTGCCACGAACGACTCACCGGGGACGCCGACGCGTACTGTCTCACCATCCTCACCGAGGACCAGCGCGACCTCGGCGAGTACTACGCGAACATGCTCGAACTGGAGACCGACCCCTTCGAGAGCCGCCCGACCCGGACGGCGACCACGGGGGCACCCATCTTCGAGAACGGGCTGGCCTACCTCGACTGTTCGGTCGAGACAGCCCACGAAGCGGGGGATCACACCATCTACGTCGGCCGGGTCGAAGCGGCCGACCTCCTCGACAGCGAGGCCGACCCCTTGCTCTTTTTCCGCGGGCAGTGGGCCGGGCTGTAGGGGTTCGAAAGCACAACGGGCTTTCGGGGTTTGACGACACGACCGGCAGACCCCAAAGGGTTGATTGCCGCTGGCGTCGGCGTGAGAACTGTGTCGGACGACCGGGTGACACGAACGGACAGTGGACAGGACGGCGGATCCTCGGAGGAAACTCGCCGGTACAGGGTGTTGTTTCTCCTGGCGGTCGCCGAGCTGCTCGTCATGACGCTGTGGTTCAGTGCCTCGGCCGTCGGACCGGAACTCGCGCAGGCGTGGGACCTCTCGGCAGCAGAGACTGCGTGGCTGACCAACGCCGTGCAACTCGGGTTCGTCGTCGGGGCGCTCCTCTCTGCGGTCCTCACGCTCGCGGATACCATGACGCCCAGATACCTGTTTGCCGCCTCGTCGGCGGTCGGCGTCGCCGCCACGATCGTCATCGCCGTCGCCGTCCAGTCGTTTCTCCCGGCCGTCGTTCTGCGCTTTGTCACGGGCGTGGCGCTGGCCGGCGTCTATCCGCCCGGCATGAAGATCATGGCGGGGTGGTTTCGCGCCGGCCGGGGCTTTGCTATCGGCGTGCTGGTCGGGGCACTCACCGTCGGCTCCGCGATGCCACACCTCCTGCGGGCCGTCGGCGGCGTCGGCGAGCCGACGCGCGTGCTGCTGGCGGCTGCGGGGCTGGCCGCAGTCGGCGGCGTTCTCCGCCGACTGCCCGAGGCCGCCTCGCTCGCCGGTGGGCGTGGCTGATATACCGGTCGACGTAAGCCCTGATACTTTCAGCCGGGAACGTCCGGCTGAGAA
>CAYYHG010000090.1:0-11816 GCA_964471665.1 uncultured Halobacteriales archaeon
CTTCTCGTCCAGATCCTGCTCGAGGGTGTCGACCTCGGTTTGCAGACTGTCGACCTCGGTTTGCAGACGGCTGTTCTCGTTTTCGAGATTCGAGACACGCCTGTCGAGCCTCTCACGGACGTCTTCGAGCTCGTCGACGCGGTTCTGTGCGTCCGAGAGGTCCTGGCGTGTCTGGGAGAGTCGCTGGCGAGTGGCGGCCAGCTGTGACTCGGTCTCTCCCAGTTGCTGTTCGGTCTGGTTCAGTTCCCCCGCGACCTGCTCGACGTCCTGGGTGCGCGTCGAGAGGCGCTGTTCGAGTTCCGCGACGCGCTGTTCGGCCTGTTGCAGGCGGGTTTCGGTTTCGTTCAGCTCCTGTTGTAGCTCCTCGTTTTGGGTCTGGAGGGCGTCGTTTTGCTGGCGTATCTCCTGTGCGGACTCCTGGTAGAGGACCGTCGCGCCGGCCGTCCCGGCGACGACCAGCACGACGACCAGGAACAGCCCGAGGTTGATGCTGTTGCCGAGTGCGCTCATAGTCGAGTCACGCGGAACTCCACCCTCTCACAGCGACCACCTGCGCTGGATGGGTTCGGGGCCACCGCGCCGTGGCCCGCGCCCGGTTTCGAGTCGACGCCTCCGGGTTCGGATTCGTCACTCGTCGCTGTCAGTCGTTCGTCTCGGGTCGCGGGCCGAAACCCCGACGGGGAAACGCCCACGACATCGTTCGTGGGTAGCGTCACGTGAGACCACTCTCAAGGGACGTCCGCCCGCGATACACTTGAAGGCGCCGGGAGAGAATCTCGACGACAAGGACGGCCAGTGCGAGGAGCAACGCGACCCAGTCCCAGGAGTCCCTGACCGAGCGGATCTGTGTGGCCTGCTCGCGGGCCAGCCGTGCGATTGCCTCGCCCTCGTCGGGCCCGAACGCCTGTCCCCCCGTCGCCACGACGAGTTCGGATAGCCCCCGGGTCGGACCGAAGCGGGCGTACTCGGCGGGATAGTTGGCCGCGTAGGTGGCGCCCAGCGTCTCGTCGTAGCCCGCCCTGTCGGGCGTGAACTCGCCCACGTAGGTGCGTTCGCCGACCTGCCGGAAGGAGACGTTCGGTGCCGTCGGGCGTTCGTCCCCGCGGTAGGTCAGCGACGCCGTGGCACCGACCCTGGCGTCGCCGACCCGGACCACGCCGGTCGACGTGCGTGCCGGATCGCCGACGGCGTAGTTGACCGACTTCGTGACGACCAGCGAGTCGGGTTCCTCGAGCAGTCCCCCGAGCGTGCCGTCGTCGTCGTAGGCCGTGACCGAGACCGCACGGCCGAGGCCGAACTGCCAGGAGGCGATGGCCGGCGTTCCGTCACCGGTCGCGACCTGGTAGTCTGCACCGGATTTGACGCCGACATCGTTGGCCTGGCCCGGGCTGGCAGTCAACTCCACGCCCGAGGTGATGAACGTCCCCGGGGTGACGATGGTGAGGTTCTGTCCCTGGAACTGACGCGAGGCCGCACCGAACAGGAGGCGAAGCCGGTTGCTCTCGCCGGCGTCGAAGTACGACCCGCCGCCGGCGTCGGCGATCCGCTGCATCACCGGGACGTTGACACGCTGGCCCGACCCGACCCCGATGACGCGCCGGCCCTCGCGGTTCAACTGGTCGGCGACGACGACCGGCCGGTCGGGGGAGCTGACGAACCCGTCGCTGAGGAGGATGATCGTCCCGCGCCTGTCACCCAGCAACTCGTCGGCCCCGAGGAGGCCGTTCGCGACGTCGGTTCCCGGTCTGTCTTCGGGCTGGAGGCGGCGGATGCGGTCGGCCAGCTCCTCGCGGTCCTCGCCCAGTCGCTGGACCTCGGCGACGCGGTACGCCCTGCTGCCGAAGGCGACGACGCCGACCTGGTTGCTGTCGCCGAGCTGGTCGAGCACGTCCAGGGCGATGCCCTTCTGGAGCGAGAGCTCCTCGCGCGTGCTCCCGGAGATGTCGATCACCAGGACGATGTTCGTCGCCCCGCCGGTGGCCTCGCCGACCCGCACCGGCAACAGCGACGCCACCGGCGATTCGGCGTACCCGCCAGACTCGTAGGCGTTCTCGCCGCCGACGGAGACGAGCCCGCCGCCGCCGACGACGTGGGCCTGTAACGCGGTGACGTTCCCGAGCCTCGGAGCGGGCACGTCCTGGACGACGACGGCCGCGTACTCGTCCACGTCGTCCGGGACCGACGACGCTTCCGTGACGTTGTACAGCGACGAGAGGTAACTCCGGAGGGGGTACTCGCCCTGGGCGACGTACAGCACCTCCGGTTTCTCGACGACGCGGACGGTGTGATAGAAGACGTCGTTGCGTTCGTAGACGTCCCCGCCGCCGATCCGGGCAGTCACGCGGTGTGTCCCCCGCTCCCCGAACGACTGTGACACCTGCAGGCGCTCGCCGGCAGCCAGCTCCTCCTCCCGGACAGTCTCGCCGTCGACGGTGACTGTCACGGGAACCGACCCGACAGCCTCGACACCCGAGACAGAGACGACGAACTCGGTGGACAGGCCGACACTCGCGGTATCGGGCCCGGACACCGAGACCGCCCGTTCGGTCCGCGACGGCGAGACGTCGATCGTACTCACCGTCGCGTTGAGTCCCCGGGCCGTCTCGGCGGCCGCGTCGAGGCTCCGACCCGCGGTGACCTGACCGTCCGAGAGGACGACCACCGTCCCGTTCTCCCGGAGGTTCGCCACGACGCCGTCACCGATTCGGGAGTCCGTTCCGGTGCCGACCGTCGCTCTCGTGACAGGGATGCCGGTCTCCTCGATATCCGCGACCAGGTCGTCGGTGACGTTGGCGTAGACACCCATGCTCGCGGACTCGTCGGCCAGCAGCGTCACGCGCGGTTCGCCGGGCGTCTCGCGGGTCTGGACGGTGTAGGGACCCATGGCCGCGACGACGAGAAGCGTCACGAGGAGAATCCGGCTGGCCAGCAGCAGGCGCCGGGATCGCCTGGAGGCAGAGCGGTCGTCGCCGCCACGGAGAACGAGATACGCCAGGACCAGAGCCGCCAGCGGGAGCACTGCGAGGGGCCAGAGGTGTTCGACGCCGACTGTCAGGCCCTCGGCGAGGCGGTAGGAGACCGTCACAGGTCACCCCGCCGGCGGAGATAGCCGATCTCCAGCAGTGCGACAGCCAGCACCGCGATGGCTGCGAACTCGGTGAGCGGCCGCGGCACTGTCCGCTCTTCGACCCGGGTCACGTTCCCGGCTGTCCCGCCCCGGTCGGTCAGGGGTTCGACGTCGACTGCGGACTCGCGTTCCGACAGCAACGACGCGCTGGGGCGGCGGGTTCCGGTCGCGTAGAACCCGGCCTCGCGGAGTTCGACCGGCGATCCGGCGATCGGTCCCGACGGCCCCTCGACGGTTCCGGTTCCGAACCGCGCGGTGTCGCCGGTCCGGTAGTTCAGCGCCGGGAGCGGTTGCCGGTCGGCGAGGTAGAAGGCCGCGCGCTTCCAGAAGACGGGATACTGGTAGTTGAACTTGAAACTCGACTGCTCCTCGATGTACCCGTAGTAGAGCACGCGGCCGTTCTCCCGGTCGTCGGTCGCAATCAGGGGTGTGCCGTCGCGCAACTCCACGAGCGTCTCGCCGCGCCGCAACGATCCCACGACGTACTCGTCGGGCGGCTGGAAGTCGATCCCCCGCGTGAGGTCCGTGTCGGTGGTCCGGTGGACGCTCGGGGACTGCCCGACGCCGGTCGGCTCGACGAGCAGCAGGTCGCCGTACTGGTCGGGCGTCGACTCCTGGGCCTGGATCGCCACGCCGCCACCGGCCTCGAGCACGTCCCGACCGGTCTGGACGTTGCCGGGGAGCAGCGCGTCCGGGTCGACGTTGCTGTAGACCACGGCGTCGAAATCCCCGTCGATGGTCGTAGGTGGCGTCTCGACGGTCAGATCGGTCTGGTCGGACACCTCGAAGGCAGCCGTCAGGAACCGGTTCCGGTCGTTTGTGATCACCAGCACGTCGACCGTCGGGTCCGCCGGGGCGGCGACGTAGACGGTGTCGTCGGTCGCGAAGTCGTCGCCCGGGGAGAGTTGTGCCTCGCCCCCGCCCGCCGGCACCGGGAGGGTCACCGTGGCGACGTCGCCGGCGCCGAGTTCGAGGCTCTCCTCGCGGTCGCCGAGACTGACGGTCCGCGCGGCCGTCTCCGCGCCGAAGTTCTTCACCGAGAGGACGACCTCCGACCCGGTGAAGCGTCGGTCCACGAAGCCGACGTTCCCCGCGCCGCCGCGGTCGAACTGCCGGAGGTCGACGCGGATACCCTGCGCCCGCGCGGTGGCGACGGCGTCGCTCCACTGGGTCCCGGCGAAGTCACTCAACACGACGATCCGGGCGTTCTCGCCGGTTATCGTCGTCGCCTGGGCAATTGCGGACCGGAGGTCTCCGGGCGCGTCGGTCACGCGCACGTCGCCGAGGCGGTCCCGGGCGTCGCTCGGCGATCCCCGCCTGAGTTCGACCGTCCCGCCGCCGACGGGCGTGACAAGGGAGGTCCGGTCGGTGATCTCCTCTCTCGCGACCGCGAGCGCGCGGTCGAACCGGCTCTCCCCGTCCGCAGACGTGGCCATGCTCGCGCTCGTGTCCACGACCAGGACCGTCTCCGCGACGGTTTCCCGCTCCGAGACCGGCACGTACGGCGTCGCGAGCGAGACAGCGAGCAGGAGGATGGCGAGCAACTGCAAGAGCAACAGGAGACTGCGCGAGAGGCGTTCGAGCAACGGCGTGGTCGCCTGCTGTCGTTCCTCCTCGGCGAGGAACCTGAAGGTCGGCAACTCGACGCGGCTCGGGTCCGGGCGGATCAGATAGAGAACGATCACGGGGATCGCAACCGCCAGAGCGGCCAGACCGAGCGGCCTGAGAAACACGTTCTGGAGGACCATACTCCGTCTCTCGCCGCAGATGCTTATTGGTTTTGTGCTCCGGGCCGCGCGGGCCGGCTGTCACCCGTCCTGGGTGGGTGCCCGGAGGGCCGACAGCGGTCGAACCGCGTCTCGCGGGGGTGTCTCGAACTGGTCGGGGCGACAGACCGCACCCAGAAACTCCAGCGTGTCGACCAGCCGTGGCCCCGGCCGGTTGACGTAGTGGTCGCCGTCGATTGCGTAGACGCGCCCCTCCCGGACGGCGGTCAGATCCTCCCAGCCCTCGCGGTCGGTCAGGTCCGACGCGTTCTCGGCGGTCTGTTCGAGGTCGAACCCGCACGGCGAGACCACCAGCACCTCGGGGTCGTACTCTCGGACTGTCGCCCACTCGCGGGGGCGTGACCGTGCACCGGGCTCGGCCATCCCGTACCGACCCCCGGCCGACTCGACCATCCCGGGAATCCAGTGGCCGGCGACCATCACGGGGTCGAGCCAGTCCAGGAGGGCTACCCGGGGCCGCTGTCCGGTGCCGGTTGCCCGTTGTTCGACGGCGCCGACGCGCGCTTCCAGGTCAGCCACCACGTTGCGGGCGCGTTCGGCCCGGCCCACCGCCGCGCCGATCCGCTCGATGTCCGCCAGCACGTCCGCGAGGCTGTGTGGATCGGTCGTCAGCACCTCCGCGTCGAGTCCGAGGTCGGCGACTGCCTCGCGCACGCGCACCTCGTCGACGGCACACACGTCACAGACGCCCTGAGAGACGATCAGATCCGGGTCGAGGGCCGCCAGACGTTCGCGGTCGATCTCGTAGACGCCGCCGGACTCGACGGCCTCCTGGACCTGCTGGTCGATCTCGGCGCTGGTGGCCTCCGGATCGACCCGCGAACGTTCGACCGCGGGGAGTTCCCGGGCGCCAGAGGGGAAGTCACACTCGTGGGAAACCCCCACAGGTTCGACACCGAGTGCGTAGACGACCTCGGTCGCCGAGGGGAGCAACGAGACGACGTGCATGGCTACTCTATGGCCGCAGGGAACAAAAACCCGCCGCGAGGGACGGCGCGTCGTACTGTCGGCTGTAACTTCGTGGAGATATTCGACACCCCGGGGTGCCGATATTGCTCACGCGCTTACAGCCGACAGTATCAAAAGGGCGTGGTCAGGTGTCCGGGCGCGCCGTGGGAGGATGGGTTTGGTCCGGGGTGGAACCTGCGCGCCCACGTGCTTACGGAACGCCAGCGGGCATAAAAACCCGTCAGACGCGCGCGTGACGGGGACAGACGACGGTCGTTTTTTGTCCGTCGAGTGCCACGGACGGGCATGGACTGGGAGGCACTGTTCGAACGCGCCGGCACCTACCGGACGTCCGTCACGGAGGTCAGGGAAGCGCTGGCCACCCGCCGGGGAGAGGAGGGTGACTGACGCGGATCCGACGCGGGTCGTCGCCGGCGCGGACGTTCTCGCGGCGGACCTGCTGGTCGGCGGCGGCGCACGCGAGGCACTCGATCGCGTGCGCGAACACTCCTGGATGACGCTGGTCGCCAGCGACCGACTGCTCGCCGACGCCGAGGCCGTCGTGGCGACGCTGGCGGACTCCGACCTGGCCGCGGCCTGGCGAACCAGGATCGAGAGCGAGCGCGCGGCCGTCGAGCACCCGGCGGGAGACCATCCCGGCCTCGCGTCGGCCTATCGCGGGGGGGCTGCCCACCTGCTCACCTACGACGAGGGACTGGGCAGCGTTGCGACGAACCTCTCGGTGCAACCCCACCTCCAGTTGAGCATCCGGCCCCCGGACGCGTTCGGTCTGCTGTTCGACCCCGCTTCGCTGTACGAGTCCACCCACGAGGGCACCTATCCCGGTCCGGACCGCGATCCGAGGGTCTAGAGCAAACGCGAGAGGAACTCCCGGCCCCGCTCGGTTCGGGGCTGGTCGAAAAACTGCTCGGCGGGCGTGCGCTCGGCGATCTGTCCCTCTGACATGAGCGTGATGGTGTCGCCGACCTCGCGGGCAAAGCCCATCTCGTGGGTGACCACGAGCATCGTCATCCCGCCCGCCGCAAGGTCGCGCATCACGTCCAGCACCTCGCCGACGAGTTCGGGATCCAGCGCGCTGGTCACCTCGTCGAACAGCATGAGGTCGGGGTCCATGGCGAGCGCGCGGGCGATGGCGACCCGCTGTTGCTGACCGCCCGAGAGTTCGTTCGGGTAGGACTCGCCCTCCTCCCCGAGCCCGACGCGGTCGATGAGCGACTCGGCCCGCTTTCGTGCCTCGGACTCGGGAACGCCCTTGACCGCCTGTGGCCCGAGCATGATGTTCTCGGTGGCGGTCATGTGGGGAAAGAGGTTGAACGACTGGAACACCATGCCGACGCGCTGGCGCAGGCGGTTGACGTCCGCGTCGGGGTCGGAGATGGCCTCCCCGTCCAGGCGGATCTCGCCGCTCTGGATCTGTTCGAGGCGGTTCGTACACCGCAACAGCGTCGACTTGCCGGATCCCGACGGCCCGATGACGACCGCGACCTCCTGCTTTTCCACCTCGAGGGTGACGTCCTCGAGGACGTGGATGTCGCCGAAGTACTTGTTGACGCCCTCGAACTCCACGAGTTCGTGTCCGTTCGTGCTCATGATCGTCTCCCGAGGCCCTTGCCGACGTACCCGATCAGTCGCCCGATCCGCGAGCGGTCGGCCACGTCCTGGCTCCAGTCGGAACGCTCCTCGAGCAACCCGACGAGGAGGCTCATCGACATGGTCACCAGCAGGTAGAACAGGCAGACCCACACCAGCGGCGTCCAGGGGTCGAGCTGGTTGCTGTTGATGTTCCGGAAGACGCTCATGATCTCGGGGATGGCGATCACGGTGAGAAGCGAGGTGTCCTTGACGAGGATGATCTGGTCGTTGCCGATGGCGGGCAGGGCATTGCGCCAGGCCTGCGGGAGGACGACCTTCCGCATCGACTGCACGTGGGACATCCCGAGCGACCGGGCTGCCTCGAGCTGGCCGTCCTCGACGGCGTTGACGCCGCCACGGATCGCCTCGGCGACGTAGGCGACGTGGTTCAGCGTCAGCGCGATGATCGCCGCGGGGACCCGCCAGTCGCCGATCGGGAACTGTCCGGGGGGCCACAGCCGTGGAACCCCGAAGAAGATGACGAACAACTGGAAAAGCAGGGGTGTCCCACGGAAAAACTCCACGTATCCCTTGGCGATGCGGGAGGTGAGCGGCGACGAGGAGATGCGAGCCAGCCCCATGAGCGTCCCGAGTGACACCGACATCACGCTGGAGACGACGACGATGAACACGACGAGCCTGAACGCCTCGACGAACCGGGGAAACACCGACCGCAACAGCCGGTAGTTCACCTGCGTCGCGAGGATCCAGCCGAGAAACCCCAGCACTGCCAGCGTGAACACGCCAGCGGCCAGTTCGCCGATGCGCCTGACGACAGTGTCGTTGGCGAGGACGCCTGTGCCCTCGGTCGTCGTCTGTTCCGAGTACGCGTCCGACATGCCTTCCCTGTAAAACTGAAGGATAATAACAGTGTTGTGACCGCGCCCCATCCGGAGGCGCCTCCAGGGGACCGCCCCACGCGATCACGGCGCCACTCCGGACTGTCCCGCAGGACACACCCGGGGCGTCACGGTTCGACGACGAGTTTCCCGAGGAAACTGTCCGCCATGACGGCACGCTGTGCTTCGGCAGCCTCACCCAGGTCGTACGTGCGCGCGAGTTCGATCGAGAGACGGCCGGCACCCATGAGGTGTGCCAGGCCGCGCAACGGCACCCGGAGGTCCGGCGTGTTGAACATACTCATAAACTGGTAGGAGACGTCCTTCGAGCGGGCCGTCCCGACAGCCGAGAAGCTGGGGCCCTGGTCGTTCTCGCCGATGCCGACCACGCGCCCGCCGGTGGTGGCCACGTTGGCGTCCAGTTGCAGGTAGTCGTCGAGGCGGTGGTCGAGGACGACGTCGACGCCCCCGTCCGAGGCGTCGAGGATCGCGTCCTCGAGGTCGTCGCGGCCGTAGTCGAGGACCTGCTCCGCACCGAGACCGGCGACAGCGTCGTGGTATCCGGGGGCTGCGGTCGCGATCGGCCGTGCGCTCACCGCGTCGGCGATCTGGATCGCAGCGTGACCGACGCCGCCCGATCCGCCGTGGATCAGGCAGTACTCGGCGGGATCGAGCCCGGCGTGATCGACCAGCGCCCGCCAGGCCGTGCCTGCGACGACCCCCGCCCCGCCCGCCTCGACGAGGTCGGCCCCGTCGGGGAGAACAACGAGTCGGTCCTCCGGCACGACGGCGTACTCGGCGTACGATCCCTGGTGGGTGGCGTTGCCGACGCCGGTCCCGTAGACGCGGTCGCCGACCTCGAACCCCTCGACGTACTGGCCGATTTCGGCCACCTCGCCGGCGACGTCGACGCCCGGCGAGAAGGGCAATCCGACGGGCGTGTACGACCCCTCCCGGAAGTAGGTGTCGACGGGATTGACGCCTGCGGCGGCGACCTCGACGAGCAGTTCGTGCCCGCCCGGATCCGGTCGTTCCACCTCGTCTACCTGGAGCACGTCGCGGCCACCGTGTTCGTGAAGGCGTACGGCTTGCATGGCGTCTGGACGGTGAACGTGCAGGTGTATAGTGATTGCTGTAAGCCATTCCCGGATCGACCGCAGGACGCGACGCGGTCGAAACGGGAATTCGTTATAGCAATCCTATATAACCGTTTACGTCGGGTCGCACGGCCGACATTATATAAGTTCCCCGGGCTCTCTTTTCCTGTATGGCACACATTGTCGAACACCGATCGCTCGACCTGGAATCTCCGTACCTCGTCGAGGGGTTGCCGGGCGTGGGGCTCGTCGGGAAGATCGCCGCGGACCACCTCGTAGAACAGTTCGAGATGGACCACTACGCGTCCTGTCGCTGCGAAGGTCTCCCGAAGGCGGCTGTCTATCACGAGGACGAACGGTCCGTGTTGCCGCCGGTGCGGATCTACGCCGACGAGGACCGGGACCTGCTCGCCCTCCAGAGTGACGTCCCCGTCTCGCCGACCGCCGCCGAGGACTTCGCTTCCTGTGTGACCGGATGGCTGGCCGACAACGGGGTGACGCCGCTGTATCTCAGCGGCCTCCCGGCGGAGAAAGACGGCGTGCCGGAAATGTACGGCGTGAGCACCGGTGGCGCAGAAGGGTTGCTGACAGAGAACGGTATCCCGGCCCCCTCGGAGGGCGGCGTCATCAGCGGTCCCACCGGTGCACTCCTGGCCGAGGCGGGCGAGACCGGCCTCGACGCGCTGGGGCTGGTCGTCCAGGCGAACGCCAACTTCCCCGACCCCGAGGCGGCGCGGGTTCTCCTCGCGAGTGCCATCGAACCCATCGCGGCCGTCGACGTCGACACGGACACGCTGGTCGAACAGGCAGATCGTATCGCGGACGCCCGGGAACAGCTCGCCCAGCAGATGCAACAGGCCCAGGAGGAGAGCACCCGCGCCGAACCGCTCGGGATGTACCAGTAGCCCCCGACAGGGTCCGATGGCCGGCAGTATCACCCGGTCGCGGCGGGTGTCATCCGGCGCGCGCGAGCGATTCACCGCCGCGCACGAGGGCGGTTTCCCCCTTTTACCCCTCGTTCCGGGAGGCTGCAGTCGCGCCTGACGGGCCTCCTTTTATAAACCTACCACCCAACGGCGGTCGGTTTTGGGATATCTTTATGTTGGGTCATGTGCTGGATTGGCATGGAGCGGTGAAAACCATGGCACGAGAAAGCGACAAGCGCAATTTCGCGCTCCGAGAAACAGGCGGCGAAGAATCGAGCGTGTTCTCCGGCGGCACACCCCGTCAGGCGGCACTGAAAGCGGCGCGACGGCTCGATCCGGCCGGCTCCGAAGACGACGCGGACCCGGAGGAGATCCGACTTCGCGAGAAAGGGACACACAAGGTCCACGTCTACGAGGGCTGGGCCTGGGAGGAGGAGGCGCCCGACGACAAGCCCGACTGGATGCCGGGAGAGATAACGAAAGGCAACGTCTCCAAGGAAGGCGTCGAGCACCTCGACGAGATTTAGCCGCGAGACACCCCCCATCTTTTGCCGCGACCGACCAGCGCCGGCCGGACCGAACGTGGCCGGACTGGGGACAGACGGACTGCTTAAGAGCGGGCGATACGTCCCCTCGAACGCGTGGCCCTCACCCGGCCCGACCGAACCCACGAGCGGCGGGATGAGAGGCCGACCTCCGGCCACGCGACACAGACCTTCCAGCACTGTCCCTCCCTGCTGGTCGCAAGAACAGATCGGAGAGCGCTCGTCCGGTGAAATATCACTACGCCGACAAGCAGTGTGGCGTGCAGTGTGTAATCCAGTCACGAGACGGGTACAGTTCGACGGGCTTAAGACAGTGCCCCTCGTCCGATGTGATGCGAACGTGCACCGGCCGGGACGCAGACCAAATCCCGGCGACGTCGGGCCATCGAAGGCCAACTCGAAGGGTTTAAGACCCTTTCCGGCATACGTTTAGATCCGAAAGAAATGAGGATCTCACCCCTGCGGTCCGCCGTATAGATGGGATCTGATGTCAGCCTTGGTAGTTCGGTGACATCCGGCCGGTCGCTTTGCGACCGACGCCGTCGAACCGTTCGACAGTGGATGTGGCCGAACCCCGATAGCAACACCATATTTGGTGTTCCCGCCTAACCCACCCACGCTCTGCGTGGGTACATTCCGGTTGATCCTGCCGGAGGCCATTGCTATCGGAGTCCGATTTAGCCATGCTAGTCGCACGGGTTGGACCCGTGGCGAACAGCTCAGTAACACGTGGCCAAACTACCCTGTGGACGGGGATAACCTCGGGAAACTGAGGCCAATCCCCGATACAGCTCTCATGCTGGAGTGCAGAGAGCTGGAAACGTCGAGGCGCCACAGGATGTGGCTGCGGCCGATTAGGTTGACGGTGGGGTAACGGCCCACCGTGCCAGTAAT
>CAYYHG010000091.1:0-11671 GCA_964471665.1 uncultured Halobacteriales archaeon
ATCACGCACACGGGCGGTGAATCGATACCGGAAGCGAATCTGAACGCAACCGACGCAGGGGGCAATGGTCCAATCGTCCTGTTCGGCAGTGCGACCGACACTGACGTGACCGCAGGGACGTCGGACACCATCGGCGTCGACAACGACGACAGGGTTTCCATCGTCTGGGAGAACGACGGTGGAACCACGTCCGCCACGCTCGAAGAGTGGGAAGGCCCGGGTTACTGACTCACTCCTGATGCTGCCGGCTATAAGCGCGTAAGCAGTGTCGGCACCCCGGGGTGCCGGATATCTTCACGTAGTTATAGCCGGCAGTATGAGCAATTTCGACCCCTCTACTGACTCAGAGACGTTGTGAAAGCTCTCGCAGTTGCTGCTCTGGTCGTGCGGACCCGCCTGGAAGCCCCCGGCCGCTCGTGTCTCTGCTCTCTTGCAACTCTTGTCTCGCTCGTTGTTGGGATTGACTATCCGCACGGGAGTATCGCCGACAGCATTCCTATTTCGACCCGGGAGGATCGCAACCAGGTTTACGTCGCGGGAGCCCCAACCCCGACCGATGGGACTGTTCAACCGGCTCGGCCGGAAAGTCGAGAAGATGAAACGCGAGGCCGAATCGGCCTCCCGGGACTCGGCCACGCACCGCTGCACGCACTGCGAGACGCTCCTGTACACAGACTACGCGGAGTGTCCGGAGTGTGAGACGGACGCGGTCGTTGCCATCGACAGCGAGTGACTGCCGTCGATGAGGCCGCCCGCCGGAGTCGTCCTCGTCGCGCTCCTGGCTGTCCTGGCCGGGTGTGGCTCCGCGGGTGTGACTGGCGAGACGTCCACACACACAGCGACGGAGACAGTCGAGACGTCTGCGACTTCCGAGACACCGTTCCCGACCGGGACGGCCACGCCCGCCGAATTCGATCCGTCCGGGACGGTCGACGTGACGGTCACCCGGGTCGTCGACGGCGACACGGTCGACGTCCGGTTTCCCGACGGGAGCGAGGACACCGTCCGACTGATCGGG
The DNA here is from genome assembly GCA_964471665.1 of uncultured Halobacteriales archaeon. Lineage (GTDB taxonomy): Archaea > Halobacteriota > Halobacteria > Halobacteriales > Haloarculaceae > SW-9-67-25. The sequence continues at coordinate 1,019 of CAYYHG010000091.1, forward strand.
ATCGACACGCCGGAAGTCCACGTCGCGAACGAGCCCGGGGAGTACGAGGGCGTGCCCGACACCGACGACGGTGCGCTGTGTCTCCGGCGGGCGGGACACGAGGCGACCGACTACGCGGCAACGCGTCTGGACGGCGCGAACGTGACGCTGGCGTTCGACCCCCGCACCGATCGGCGCGGCGGATACGACAGGCTGCTGGCGTACGTCTACGTCGACGGGGACAACCTGAACCGCGAACTCGTCGTCGCGGGCCACGCGCGCGTCTACGACACCGAGTTCTCGCTCCGCGACGCCTTCGAGACTGGCGAGCGTGGGGCACAGTCGGACCCACGCGGGCTGTGGGCGTGTCAGTCCTGACCCAGCAGGTACAGCGCGACGAACACGCCCGCGAGCACCGCGAGCGCGCCCAGCAAGACGAGCGTCTGTTCGAGCGCCACGGCGGCGTACGCGGCCACGCCGAGTGCGAGCACTCCCAGTCCCAACACCGGGAGTTCCGGGCGGGCCAGCACCGACGGTCCGGACTCCGCGGTCTCCCGGGCCGGCGGACTCGCGAGCGACTCGCCGACCTCCACCTCCGTGGGCTCGTCCGGCGGCGCGCTGAGTTCGACGTCGACCCAGCGGGTGTGTGCGCCGTACCCCGACACGAGCTTGAGTTTGCCCAGCATCGGCTCGTCGGGGAGCGCGTCGCTGTCGACCGCCACCCGCACCGCGCGCCGTGATTCTCCCTCGACGTAGTGGTTGCTGGCGCCGAGGGAGGCCACTTCCGAGAGCGCGTCGTCGAGATGGAGGTGAACGTGGACCGGTTCGCCGTGGTTGACGAAGACCACGTCGAAGGGGCCGTGGGTCTCGAACGTCGCCGGCACGCCCAGCGAGTGTAACTCCCGGCGGCTGACGTGCACGGGCAACTCGTCTGTCACACGTATCCGTCTGTGGGGGGCATAAAAAAAGGTTCACACCATCAGCACTCCAGCACGGCCGGCCTCGCGAGCGTCACGCCGTCGAGGGCCGGGACCGTCAGCGTCGGCCACCTGCCGGTCGCGGTCAGCGTCTCGAACCCCTCGCCCGTGACCAGAACGGTGTCCTCGCTTTTCGCGCCCTGGACCGTCGGGTTCCAGGCGTAGGCCATCGGCACGACCACCGCTGTGTCGCTGTCCGGTCTGGCGATCCACTCGCGGCCGGCGTACCCGGCGGCGCCGCCCTGGTGGTGTTCGCGCCACTCGTCCTCGTGGCCGACGGCCGCGTACGCCGACTGGATGGCCTCGAAGACGTCGCCGGCGGTGCCTCCGTCGTGTCCGACCCGCCGCGTCGCAGCCAGTGCCGACACCTCGACGCGCGCGGCCGCCCGGTGGCGCTCACGCAGCCACGAGGGGGCGTCGAACGCCACCGTCCGCGTACAGCTGGCGGACAGCCCTCCGCGAGTGGCCGTCACCGAGACGAGTGCGTACCCGTCCAGGCGCTCGTCCGTGGGGGTGCAGTGGCGATACCGCCCCGCCCGGGATTGGCCGCCGACGAGCGCGACCGGCGTGTCCACACCTGCGGCCGCCAGCCGTCCCCGGAGGTCGGCGGCAACTTCTCGTTCGGTGTCCGCGGGCGAGCAGTCCCGGCAGACGGCCTCGACTGTCCGTGCCACTGTCTCGCCCAGCGACCGGTACCGGTCGAGGTCGGCGTCGGTCAGCGGCTGGCGCAACGCCGAGGCGTCGACGCCCGCGAACCCCTCGACCGGAACGTCGGCCGCGGCCGGCCGCGGGCTCTCGGCGGCGAGGTACCCGGGCAGGGTCGTCTCGTGCCAGGGAAACGACTCGACTGCGACTCCGTCGGGGAGCTGCTCGTCGGCCAGCCGGTCGGCCTCGATGGTGTCGGTGACGACCCGCACGGTGTCGCCGTCGTAGCCAGCGGCCCCGACACCGGAGTCGGCTGCCCTGTCGACCACGTTGTCGCCGCCGGTCAGCCAGGCGAAATTGTTCGGGCGCGCGAACCACACCGCTGCGAGCCCCCGACTGTCGAGATGCGCGTCGAGGCGGTCCAGCACGGCCGGCTCGACGCCCGACTTCCGGTCCATACGGCCTCCTTTCGGGGTCTGGATAAAGACGTTGTGCATCTGGCGGGGACGCTTCGTCAACGCTTTTACTCGCTGACGGGGAACTGTGTCCATGGCCGACTCGTCGCTTCGTGTCGGGTTCGTGACGGACGGGCCGCCATCCGACGAACAGGACGCCGCGCTGGCCTGGCTGCGAGAGCGGGAGGCGGTCGAGTCCGTGGTGGTCGAGGGCCCCGGCGACGTAGGGCCGGACGTCGATGTCGCGTGGTGGCACTGCGACGAACCCTTCGAGGACGGGCCGCCACCGGCGCCGACGTCGGCGCTGGCGTCGGTACTCCAGCGTGGCGGGGGTGTCGTGCTCACGCTCCGTGCGATGGGAGCGGTGACGGCACTCGACGCCGAGCCGGTTCCGCCGGACGTGACAGCCATCGAGACAGTGCCCGAACCGACGGGTCCGCTCTGGCGGGTGCTGTACGACGACCACCCCGCAGTCGACGGATTCGAGTCGCTCCGGATTCCGGTCTGTGACCGCGGCGAGAGCGCCGTCGCGCGCTACGAGTCGGTGCTCCCCGCCCGCGGCGAAGTCCTTGCCGGCACTCACTGCGGCGGGACCGACGTCCCCCAGGAGATGACCGTTGTCTCCTGGAACGCCGGCGAGGGGACGATCCTCGGTGTCGGGACACCGCTGTTGTTCGGGGAGACTGCCGATCCAGTGGTAGCGAACAACCGCGACCGCCTGACGTCGGGGTGTCTCCGCGCCGTCGCTGGCGGGGGCGACCAGCCAGCCAGACCCAAGGACGCCGACGGACTGGGTGCCATGCGCGAGCGGCTCTCGGGGGATCAGCGCCGGCCGGCCTACCACTTCACGCCGCCGGCGAACTGGCTGAACGACCCGAACGGGCTCATCAGGTGGAACGACCGGTACCACGTGTTCTACCAGTACAACCCAGCAGGCCCCTTCCACAACACCATCCACTGGGGGCACGCAGTCAGCGACGACCTCGTCCACTGGGAGGACGAACCGGTGGCGCTCGCTCCGACGCCGGGGGGTCCGGACCAGCACGGCTGCTGGTCGGGCTGTGCGGTCGACGACGACGGGACCGCCACCATCCTCTACACCGGCGGGAAGGACCGCTCGCAGTTGCCGTGTCTGGCCACCACGCGGGATCCGGATCTGTGCCGCTGGGACAAACACGGGGAGAATCCGGTGATCGAACAGCCGCCCCCGGAGCTGAACGTCGTCGAGACAGAACACTGGGAGGCGGAGTTTCGCGACCACAGCGTCTGGCGCGAGGGCGACACCTGGTACCAGCTCATCGGCACCGGCGTCGACGGGACCGGCGGGGCAGTCCTCCTGTACACCTCCGAAGACCTGCAAGACTGGACCTACGAGGGTCCCCTGCTCGTCGGCGACGCCGAGTACGGCCCGGTCTGGGAGTGTCCGGAACTCCTCGACCTGGGCGAGAAACAGCTGTTGCACGTCTCGAACTACGAGGACGTCCGCTACTTCCTGGGCGAACTGGACGGCACACAGTTTTGCGTCGACCGCCAGGGGGTCCTCGACCACGGTGACTTCTACGCCCCCCAGTCCCTCCAGGACGGCGCCCGGTCGCTGACGTGGGCCTGGCTCCCCGAGGCCTGCGATCTCGACGCCCAGTGGGACGCCGGCTGGTCGGGCGCACTCTCCCTGCCGCGGGTGTTCTCGCTGGGCCCCGGCGGACGGCTCCGGCAGTCCCCCGCCGAGGAGACGACTTCGCTGCGCGAGCGCCGCCTGGCCGGGCCCGAATCGCTCGTCCTCGACTCGGAGCGCCGGACTCTGGACGCCTCGGGGCGAATCCTGGAGTTGGAGTTGGACGTCGCACTCGGGGACGCGACGGCGTTCGAACTGACAGTCTTCGAGTCCCCCGGCAGCGAGGAGCGGACGCCGATCCGGTACACCCACGAGGGCGAACTGCGCGTCGAACGCGCGGCCTCGAGCCAGGACCACAGAGCCACGACCGACACCCAGCGGATGACGGTCACACCCCACGACGAGGCGCTGTCCCTGCAGGTTTTCCTCGACGGGTCCGTGATCGAACTGTACGCCAACCAGCGACACTGCCTGACCAGCCGGGTCTACCCGACCCGTTCGGACAGCACGGGACTGTCGGTTCGCGCCGAGGGGGGACAGGCGACCGTGGAGTCGCTGTCGGTCTGGCGACTCCGGGCGGCGATGGCCGCCGGGACGGCAGACGCGGCGTCGTCGGCGCGGCTCTAGTACGTGCGACTCCAGCGGACGCGGACGTCCGTCCCCGGTTCGTCCTCGGTTTCGAGCATCGCCGGCGGGACGGCCCCGTGTTCGGCAGCGGACAGCGTCTCGTCCGGCGTCGGGATGTGCCAGTGTGCGAGCGTCCCCCGTATCCGGGTGTCCGCTCCCGCGACGCCCAGACGGACGGTCGGCCCGAGCGTGCCGCCGAAGCGCCGCCGTTGTTCGAACTCGGAGAGGTCGGCAATCTCGTCCAGGGTCCCGCCGGCGAAGTCGTAGTAGTTGAAGAAACTCTGGACGAGGACCTCCTCGCGGTGGGGGAAGGCCATCCACGAGTACGCCTGGAAGGGAGCGTTCGCCGGGTTCGTCACCACCAGTCCCGTCCCGTTCAGCGGACGGTAGTCGCCGCGCAGCGAGTCGGCCACGAACCCGTAGAGGGCGTCGTACCCCTCCAGGCCCGGCGCGAACGTGTGCATGTGACTGGAGACGAACAGGTAGTAGCGGCCGTCCACGACGACGACGTGTGGCCGTTCGAGTTCCTGGTTGACACAGACGGCGTCGATGATCGGCGGCCGGAGTTCCCACTCCAGGGGGTCGCCTGTCGGCGAGACGGCGAGGCCCACACACCCGTTGAACTCCTGTCTGTGCTGGTCGCCGCCACAGGCGTCGCTGCCCTCCGGGACGGGAACGTTTGCCTCGAACAGGAGCGTGGTCTCGCCGGTCGCGGGATCGGTGAAAAACCACGGATCGCGGAACGTGTAGGCCATTCCCCGGGACTGGTCTTCGGTCTCGTACCAGTGCCCGTCGGGTTCGAGCAGTATCTCGTGGTGCCAGGGGCCCTCGACGCTCACCCCGTCCGCGGTGGTCCTGACAGTGCCGCCGTGTGCTGCGGCGACGCGCTGGCCGTAGGTCAGCTCCGCGGCGGTCTCGTCACCGGCAGCCGTGTAGTAGAGGTAGAGTTCGCCGTCGCGGTACAGGGCGGATCCGGCCCACTGGCGCTGACCCAGCGTCTCGCCGTCGAAGACGACGCCGCCGGAGTGCCACTCGCGGCCGTCCCGCGAGTAGAAATAGCGGATCTCGGCGACGTCGTGGCGCTTGCCCGGCAACAGGTCGGCCGGCGCTGTCAGCGAGAAGAGAACCCGCCAGCCGTCGACTGTCGTCACCTTGCCGTACTGGTCCCGGAGGAGCCAGGTGTCCCAGACGTGGACGTCGTCGGCGGGGTCGACCGCCGGCGGATCGATCACCGGCGTGACGTTGTCCGGCGTTCGACGGACGCCCAGCGCCTGCTCGCGCGTCCACCGGGGCCACTGCTCGTCGTCGGTCATCGCTCCCTCCTGAACTGGTCGACCGTCTCGCGGTCGGGCAGGGCCGCCATCGCCCCGGCGGTGGTCGTCGTGACCGCCGCGACGGCATTCGCGAGCGCGAGCGTCTCCCCGGGAGCGGTCCCCGCGGACAGTGCCGTCACTGCGCCCGCGAGGAAGGCGTCGCCGGCACCCGTCGTGTCCACGACGCTCTCGACCTCGTAGCCGGGATGGCTCCACTCGCCAGGTCCCCACTCCGAGTCGGGACTGGCGACGATTCTGGCGCCCACCCCGCCCTCGGTCAGCAACAGGACGTCCGGCCCCGCGTCGAGCAGTCGCCGGGGCAACCCGTCACCGGTCCCGAAACCGGTCGGAGCGAAGTCCTCGCGGGTTGCCTTCAGGACGTCCGTCAGCCCGAGAATCCGTTCGAGCACCGCCGTCAGTTCCTCCCCGTCGGTCCACAGTTCCGGCCGGGTGTTGGGATCGAAGACGACACGACACCCCGCGGCCTGCGCGCGCTCGACCAGTTCGAAGGTGGCCGAGCGCGAGGGCTCGACCGACAGGGGAACGCCGCCGACGACGACCGTTCCGACCCCGGAGAGCGTCTCGCTGTCGACGACCCCCGTGTCGAGGTGCGTGTCGGCCGTGTTCTCGCGGTAAAACGTAAAGCTCCGGTCCGCGTCGGGGTCGTGACTGACGAACGCGAGCGCGGTCGGTCGGTCGACCCGCGTCAGGAACCGGTCGGAGAGCCCTTCGGCGGCCAGCGTCTCCGCGAGGAACTCCCCGAACGGGTCGGTCGAGAGGGTCGAACACAGCCAGGGCGCCTCGTCGAGGCGCGCGAGACCGACGGCCACGTTCGCCGGCGCACCCCCTGCTCGCCTGTCGAACCGCTCGACGTCGGCCAGTGGCCCCACCTCCGTCGGGATGAAATCCACGAGGCACTCTCCCGCGACGAGGACGTCCGGCGTCATATAGAACGGTGGCAGTTGCCCCGGGAAAAAACCTGTGTCACTCGAGACGACCCAGACAGCCCGAACAGTACGTTGCCGCTCTCGCGTTGCGGTGGCCGCAGGCCTCACACCTGTGGAGGGGGTCGTCGTCCGTCCCCTCCGTGCTGGAATCCGTTCCCCGCGAGGGCACCGACTGGTGGGAGTCGGTTGCCATCGTGGCCAGAACGTCGCCGGTGTCGTCCGTCTCGATGTCGTGGCGCTCGACCACCTGGGCGATGAGGTCGTCGTCGCGCAACCACTCCAGAAACCGCAACAGCTGAAAGAACATGATCGTCGGCATCACGATGACGAACACCGCAACCCCCACGCGCCACGCGATGGCGAGCGCTCCGAGGTCGGCCATGCCCGTATCAGGGTTCGAACCGGCTTAACTTCTGTGTCGACTGTCACTCCCGTGTGCCCGGTCCGGTTCTCCGCCCCCGTCATAGGGTCGTGCGTAACCGTTTTTGACAGCCTTTGGGTTAGCGGTGGTTCGCATACCGAAATCCGGAGTCCGTGACGGCAGGGCATGAGAATTACGCACGACCCTATCAGGCCCTGTTCCTTGTTCCTCTGACAAAAAATGTTTCTGTTGTCATGTCGTGTTTGCCAACCCCCGACAGAGAAACCCTCGGCCTGGGTCTGTATTATAGAATATAATATATAAATTATGTTATTACATGCAATACATATATATAGGATTGTTTTGTAAAACAACACCTGTAATGGTTAATAATAACCATACCAGTCAGGACGGTACGCGGAGCGTCTCGCGCAGGCGGTTCCTGGCGGCGACAGGGGTCACAGGAACCGCGGTGTGGGTCGCAGGCTGTGGCGGCGGTGGCGGCGGTGGCGGCGAGGGACCGGTCGAGATCACGATGGACGGTCAGTGGGCCGACGCACAGGAACCCGTCGTCAACGCGCTGTACGACGCGGGGCTCAGTGAGGACGTCGAGATAGAGATTCTGCCGGGCGACTTCGAGAGCGGCGCGCGCCGCTCGGAGTTCACGTCGGCGCTGGACGCCGGCCGTGGCAGCCCGGATATCTTCATGATGGACTCGGGGTGGACGATCCCCTTCATCGTGCGGGGTCAGCTGGTCAACCTGAGCGAGAATCTCTCCTCGGAGACGCTCGATTACGTCCAGAACGACTACCTCGAGGCGTCGGTCCTGACAGCGACCGATCCCGAGTCGGGCGACCTCTACGGGCAACCCCTGTTCCCGGACTACCCGGTGATGCACTACCGGCGGGACCTCGTCGAGGAGGCCGGCTACGATCCCGCGGGGGAGAACTGGGCGACCGAACCAATGACCTGGGGACGCTTCGCCGAGGTGGCGGCCGACGTCTGGGAGCAAAACGAGAGCGACCTCGACTACGGGTTCACCACGCAGGGTGACAACTACGTGGGAACCGCCTGCTGTACGTTCAACGAGATGATGACCTCGTGGGGCGGCGCGTACTTCGGGGACCACTCGAACCTCTTCGGGCCGGTCGGCGACCGGCCGATCACTGTCAACGAACAGCCCGTCATCGATACGATCCGGATGATGCGGTCGTTCATGGAGGGCCCCGACGCCGAGAACGCCCACCCGGACTTCCCGCAGATCACCACCACGGACGTCATCGAGTTCACCGAGGAGCCGTCGCGAGAACCCTTCACGGGCGGGAACGCGGCCTTCATGCGCAACTGGCCCTACGCGATCACGATCAATCTCGGCGAGGACGCTGCGTTCGATCCCAGTGCCTACGACGTCATGCCGATGCCCTTCGGCGTCCCGGACGGCGAGGGCAGCTACGAGGGAACGGGCGGCACCAGCCACGCCCTGGGCGGGTGGCACCTCACGGTCAATCCGAACAGCCAGAAGCAGGACCAGGCACTCCAGGTGCTGGAGGCCTTCGCCAACCAGGACGTGATGGTCACCGTGATGGAGGAACTGGGCAACCTGCCCCCGGACCCGTCGGTCAACGACCAGGTCGACGAGAGCCAGGTCGGCGGGATCGCCAACTTCCTCGATACGCTGGCCGTGGCCGGGCAGAACACGGTTCCGCGGCCGGTGACGACCGTCTGGCCCGACGAGTCGCCGCTCGTCTCGGACCAGATCTCCCAGGCCTACCAGAACAACAAGTCACCCGAACAGGCCATGGCCGACCTGGAAGAGGAACTCGCGAACGTCGAGGAGAGCGTGTAACGCGGGGGACCTACCGTGTCAACAGACACTTCAGGAACGCGATTGCTCGCCCGGCCGCTGAACTGGCTGGAGACCCAGACGGAGGCGGTGTTCGCGTACATCCTGCTGGCTCCAGCCTTCCTGCTGCTGGCGATAATCGCGTTCATTCCCCTCGTCCAGACGTTCCGGTTCTCGTTGCTCGCAGACGAGACTGCCGCGGCCAATCCGTTCGGGGCGTTCGTCGGCTTCCAGAACTACGCCGCGCTGTTGAGCGGCGAGGCGCTGGTGCCACAGCAGTTTCTCGACCCCACATTCGAGACGCCGCTGCTCCAGCAGGCACTGTTCGTGACGCTGGCCTTCGCGATCCTCAGCGTGCTCTTCGAGACACTGATCGGGTTCGGACAGGCCCTCGTGATCGACCAGGACTTCTACGGGCGCCGGTGGGTCCGCGTGGCAATCATCATCCCCTACGCGATTCCCATCGTCATCCAGGCGATGATCTTCTTCCTGATGTTCAACCCGACCGTCGGCTTCGCCTCGGAGTTCATGCAGTCGATCGGTGTCTTCGGGCAGAACCCGCTGGCGACTCCCAGTGATTCGTTCATCATCGTACTCGTCGCCGACATCTGGAAGACGGCCGCGTTCATGGCGCTTCTGATCCTCGCGGGTCTCCAGAGCGTCGACCGCGGTCTCTACGACGTGGCGAAGGTGTCGGGGGCGTCGCCCTGGCAGCGGTTCAAGTACATCACGCTCCCGCTGGTCGCGCCGGCGCTGCTTGTCGCAATGTTGTTCCGGACGATGGACGCGATGCGCATCTACGGGCTGATCGACGCCACCGCCGGGTGCCAGACGGTCCCGTCGATGAGCTGTCTGGTCATCACCGCCCTCCAGGAGACGCGCCGGTGGGCGACGGCCTCGTCGGTGGCGTTCCTGACGGCCATCGTCATCGCGCTGGTGGTACTCGTCTACCTGTTCGGCCTGCGTGACACGGAGGCTGGTGTCTCATGAGCGGGGAGGAACACCCCGACCTGGAGGCACAGGCACAGGCACAGACACAGGAGGAAGAGCCCGACCTCGACCGCGGAATCGTCGAGGCGTGGGCGGCGCGGATGATCTCCAATCCCGACCGCGCGTACAAGGCCACGTTCTATCTCGCGACGTTTTTCTTCCTCGTGACGACGCTGTTCCCGTTCTACTGGCTGTTCATGGTGGCACTCACGCCGCGTGGCGACCTCAGTGACGTCGGTGTGCTCACCCCTGGCGGCGCGATCAACCCGGGTGCGTTCGTCGACATCTTCACGACGCTTCCGTTCCACCGGTACATGTTCAACAGCTTCCTGATCGCGACGGTGGCGACGGTCCTCGTGCTGTTCGTCGCGAGCCTGGCGGGCTACGTCTTCGGCCGGCTCCGGTTCCGCGGGCGGAACGCGCTCCTCCTGTCGGTGCTGGTGACGTCGTTCTTCCCGCCGGCGGCCTTTTTCGTCCCGCTGAACCGGCTGTTCAACACCAACATCGACGCCCTGCGGCCGATTCTCTCGGCGGGGTCGCTGTACAACACGCCCTACGCCATCTTCATTCCGCTGTCGGCCATCTACCTGCCGCTCTCGATTTTCATCCTGATGACGTTCTACTCCCAGATTCCGGAGGGACTGGAGGACGCCGCCCGGGTCGAGGGCACGACCCGCCTGGGCGCGCTGTTCCGGGTGATCGTTCCGCTGTCGGCCCCCGGCGTCGCGACCGCCGGCGTGCTCACGTTCATCACCGTCTACAACGAGTACTTCTTCTCGTCGCTGATGACGGACGGACGGCCACAGAACTGGGCGCCCATGCTGGAGGGCGTCCTCCGGTTCCAGGGCGAGTTCGAGGTGCTGTTCAACCTCATGGCGGCAGCGAGCATCGTCGCGGTGTTGCC
>CAYYHG010000092.1:0-11549 GCA_964471665.1 uncultured Halobacteriales archaeon
TTTTCCCACAATCGGGAAATGTCCGATTCCGGCGGTCCCGTTGTCAGCCGGCAGTCCCTCCGCGGCTGCTGTCCCGGTCGTTGAGAGGCGACAGCCACAGCTCAATCCCGTACTCGGGATGGACAGGCGCGATCGTCGCACCCTCGGGCACGAGCGCCTCGCTCGCTCCGCCAGTCGCCCCTTCCCGCGCCTCCTGCCCCCGCTCGCTGAGGAGGTGTGTCCACCCATCGGGACCGCCGACGTAGGTCCCGTTGAGGCTCGTGTCCTCGACGACCCACCCCTCCAGGGTGTACTCGAAGCGCGCGTGTCGGGGCGAGACGTGTCGATCCTCGTCGGGGAGGACGATCCACGCGGCCGGACTGTCCTCGGCGAGGCGGCCCATCGTCTCCCCGTCGGCGACCGGACAGGCCACGCCGGTCGACGGCTGGGTCAGTAGCGCGCGCTGGCGGCCGGTCGCTCGGGCGAGCGCCCCCGCCGCAACGGTGCCGTCCTCGTAGCGTTCCGCCGGATCGGGGATCGTCGCCCGCTGGACCACCTCCGCGACCGCCCGCGAACAGGTCCCGCCGAACGCGAGCGGGTCCAGGCCGTCCGCGGGGACGTCCTCGGGGAGCACCTTGGCGTCGGTGAACAGGTAGAAGGCGAGTTTTCCCCAGGCGTAGACGTCCGACCACGGGCCCGGTTCGTCCGCGCCCTCCGCGCCCTCCACCGCCGGCAGCAACTCGGGCGGCTTGAACTGGTCGGCCTCGAAGCGCGTCTCGATGGGGCCGTCCGCAGTCGCCGCGGTGTTGAAATCGAGGAGGACCGGCCGCCCGGAGGTCCGGACGATGACGTTCTCGGGGCGGAGGTCGAGGTAGACGACGCCGTTGCGGTGGAGGAAGTCCATCGTCTCGGCCAGGTCCACGACGACCCGCCGCCGGACGCTCGTCCCGAGGCCGCCGGTCCCGAGGCGGTCGCTGAGCGGCGGCTCCGGGAGGTACTCCAGCGCGACGTACGGAGTCGGATCGATCCCGCCGTCCAGGTACCGCACCACGCTTGAGGGAGCGATGGTCCCTTCGAAGCGCCCCAGCGTCTCGATCTCGCGGTCGAAGCGGGCGCGGACCTCCGCCCGGTCGTGGGTGCTCGTGTCGGCACACTTGAGGGCGACATCGGCGTCACGGTGGGCGTCACGAGCGCGCCAGACGGTGGCGAAGCCGCCGCTGCCGACCTGCTCGCGGAGTTCGAACCGGCCGACAACCGTCTCCCCGGCGGACGGCGACATACGTCCTGTGACTCGTCACACGTGTATAATTCCCCCGGTGGGGGCGGAACGAAGACTCACGGGTTTCGCCGCTAGAGCGGCCGATACTACCCTAGAGTTTGAATAGTCCGGGGCAGGATTGGTGAATCAATAGAATGTCGAGAGAGATACCAGAACGAGTCACGTGCGAGGTGTGTGGCACGGCCTTCGACCCCAGGGAGAGTCGGGGCTGGTGTCCGAACCCGGCCTGTGGGAAATGGCAACACCCCGCGTTTCCGCTGTCGGAGGGGAGCAGCGCGGCCCGGGGGACCGCCGACGGGGGCGTCGACGCGCCGACGAAGGTCTGCCCGAGCTGTGGCAAGGACGTCAGGGCCGACGCCAACTTCTGCAAGTTCTGCTCACACCAGTTCCCGGACGAACCTGTCGAGCGCACGGAGCCCGAGGAGGCGGGTCTCGACGAGTGTCCGGACTGCGGCGCCGACCTGTCCAGCATCCCGCCGGACCGGCTGGATGACTGTCCGATCTGTGGCACGAATCTCGCAGACGTCCTGGCCGCCCAGTCAGAGCCGTCGATCACCCCCGCGGACCTGGAGGACTGTCCGGCCTGTGGCGAGGATCTGACGAGCATCCCGTCGGACATGCGGATGGTCTGTCCGAACTGCAGGGTCGACCTGCAGGAGGCCATCGAGACGCACGGCGTCGAGGACACCGGGGAGAGCGAGGCCCCGACGCCGGACCAGTCGGGCGCGCCAGACGGCAGCGGAGCCACCGAGTCGAGGAGCGAGACCGGCGAAGCCGCGACGGGAGCGGGCGTCCCTGACGAGGCGGACGCGGACCTCGACAGCATCAGGGGAATCGGCACGAGTTACGCCGAGCGCCTGGCCGGAGCAGGCGTCGAGACGGTCGGGGACCTGGTCGGCGCCGACGTGCGGGAACTGTCCGCGGCGACGGATATCTCTGATAAACGCATCGAGGAGTGGATCGAGAACGCGCCGATCGATCCGGCTGACGTCGGCGCCACAGAGCCGGACCGGACGGGCGACACTGGAGCGACGGCCCGTAGCGGCCCGGGAGAGAGCGGCCAGCAGAGCGGTGGCCGGGCGAGTATCGGCAGCCAGACAGATAGCGGCAAGCGCGGCGGCCGGCCTTCCGCCGAGGGTGCAGGAACAGGTGGTCAGCCCGGGCAGGAAGGGCGACGAGACCGGAGTCGAGACAGGTTCGAGACGCAGGTCCGCCCGAGCTACGACACGGTCGTGCTGGAGGTCATGGGCCAGGAGATCCGGGCACGTCCCGGCGACACGGTGGGACAGGAGATACGGACTGCGATGGTCGAGGGCGGCGCGCCGAACAGCGACGCCGTCTACGTCCACCGGGAACACGTCCGCGTCGAGCGGGAAGGGGACGCGTTCTACTTCGTGCGGCTCGGAGAGAATAGCCTGAAGATAAACGGCGAGTTGGTCGGGCAACACGAGCGGGTCGAAGTGTCGAACGGCGACGTCGCGTCGTTTTCCGAGGTCGTCACCGCGGACATCAGACTCGAATGACGAGACTCACAGCCGAACTCGACCAGACGACAGTGGCCGCGGGCGGGTCGTCGGTGACGGTGTCGATCCGCGTCCGGCCGAGCATGGCGGACGCCGACGTCGAGCGCCACATCGCCCTGTGTATCGACAAGAGTGGATCGATGTCCGGCGAGAAGATGGAGCAGGTCCGCGAAGGGATCCGCTGGACATTCGGCTACCTCGACGACGACGACCACCTCAGCATCGTCACGTTCGACGATGAGGTCGAGGTGCTGTTGCCCTCGACCCGGTGGGGCGACATCACGCTCGACGAGGCCGAGGCGATCGTCGAGGGTTTGGAACCGGGCGGTGGGACGAATATCCGCCAGGGGCTGGAAACGGCCTACGAGACGCTGGCGGACCTGTCGGCGGGGACGGATGTCGGCCGGCGCATTCTCCTGCTGTCGGACGGTCGCGACGAGACGTCGACGGAGACGTTTGCGGACCTCGCCCGGCGGATGCGCCGCAAGGACGCCATCTCGGTCCCGGCGGCGGGGATCGGCGAGTTCTACGACGAGGACACGATCCGGACGGTCGGCACCGCCTCCGACGCCGAGTGGGTCCACCTCTCGCGGGCCGCCGACATCAAGGACTTCTTCGGGCGGAAGGTTGAGACGCTCCGGACGATCGTCGCGCCGAGCCCGAACCTCCAGATCGATCTCCCGCAGGGTGCGTCCGTCGACGAGGTGCTCCTCCGCCAGCCCCAGGTGCGGGACGCCAACTACGAGCGGGACGGCGACACCGTTCGCGTGTTCCTGCCCGACCTGCTGGAGTTCGAGACCCAGGAATTGCTGTTCACCGTCCACACGCCGCCGCTGGAGGCTGGCCAGACGTTCACTCTCGCGGACGTCCAGCTGAACGCGCCCGGCGAGACCACACGCACGGCGGTCCAGGCCGAGGCGACCGCCGACACCGCGGCCCTGGAGACGCGCATCGAATCCGCCGACGTCGCTGTCAGGCACGTCGAGACGGTAGTCCGCAAGGTTGCCAGCGAGGGATCGGTCGAACGCGCGGCGACGATCGTCAAACGGGCAACCGGCGCGGCCGACCCGACAGGAGTGGACGAGCAGGAGACACAGATCAGAAGCGAGAGCCCGGACGACCAGGAGACACAGATCAGAAGCGAGAGCCCGGACGACCAGGAGACACAGATCAGAAGCGAGAGCGTCAGGGATCTGAGCGAGGTCGTCGACGAGGACCGGCTGGCGGAGTTGAACACCGTCATTGAGCAGGTGTCGGCGGAGGACATGGAGACACAGTACAGGACGACAAAAATCGAAGACAGGGACGACAGGTAACCGACACGGATGGGCTGGACACCGTCAGAGGGCGACCTGATCGCAGACCGGTACCGGCTGGACGAGTATCTGGACGAGGGCGGCGTCTCGACGGTCTGGCGGGGCACCGACACGGAGACCGACCGGAAGGTCGCGATCAAATATCCCAACTACGACTCCTCGAACGATCCGGCGGTCATCGACCAGAGCCTGCAGAGCGAACTCGACATCCTGGATGTCATTCGCGACGCCGGCGGCCACCCGAACGTGATGGAGTTGCTAGACAGCGTCGTACACGGGGACACGCTGTTCATGATGGTCGGGTTCATCCGCGGCGAAGACATGTACGAGGCGGTCAAGCGTCGGAACGGGATCACGAACCCGGAGGACATCCGCCGGATCGGCGTCGCGCTCTGCGAGGCGATGTCGTTTCTCCACCGCAACGAGGTGATCTATCGCGACATGAAGCCGGACAACGTGATGCTCAGGGACGACCTCTGGCCGGTCCTCATCGACTTCAACACCGCCAAAGGGTTCCAGGCGGACGCGGCCGAGGGGCCGTCCGGCACTGTGATCCCGAACCCGGTCTACAAGCCGCCGGAACTGAACAACGACCCCGAACTCGTCGGCTACCGCCAGGGACCGTGGTCCGACGTCTACTCCATCGGGAAGGTGCTGATGTTCATGCTCTCCGGGACGGGCGTGCGGAAAAACGCCGTCGACCCGCGCGATTTCCCGGGGACGCGCTCGACGCCGGCGTACCTCTCGGAGATAATCGAGCGGGCGACGGGCAAACACAAGGATGACCGGTACCGCAACGCGACAGTCCTCGCCCGGGCTCTGGAGGCGCGGGACCCGGAACCGCCGGAGGTGGCGTCGGTCGTTCACCTGCAGGCCGGGGAGACCTACGAGATCTATCCCGGAGACACGATCGGGCGCCAGTCGGCCGAGGGCCCGCAACCGTCGATCGCGTTGGAGGACCCCGAGAAGTACATCTCGTCGGTCCAGGTCCGGTTCGACTGCAACGACGAGGGGGAGTGGGTGCTGCGCGACCACAGCCTCAACGGAACGTGGATCAACAGCGGCGACGGCTGGGAGCGGGTCCTCTCGGAGTCGGGCCGGAAACGCCTCGTCGAGAGCGGCGACGACCCGTCGGTCGACGGCGAAATGCCGCCCGAACAGCGGGTGCTCGACCCCGGTGACAGGATCGCGCTCGTCCACCCGGAGTACCCCGCCTGGCTCGAATTCGAGGGATAATATGGAGTACACGACCGCACTCGACGTCGGCAAACGGAAACGACGACAGGACCGGATCAACGAGGACGGCGTCGCCGTGACACTCACCGAGGAGGGGCACCGCGACACAGACCGACACAGCGGCGTGTTCGTCCTCGCGGACGGTGCCGGGGGCGCCCAGGTCGGCGACGTCGCCTCCTACGTGACGACGGTGGAGGTGACGCGCCGCCTGACCGACCGCCTCTGGCGGGAGCGGCGGTTGAGAGAGGTCGTCGACGCCGTCGGCGATGGCTCGGCCGGGTCCATAACGGAGGCTGTCCGCGCCCCGCTCTCGGACGCGACCGACGACGACATCGAGACGTGGATCGCCGAGGCTGTCGGAACCGCTCACACGCGCCTGCTGGAGGTCATCGACGATCTCGGGGTGCAGGACGGCTACTCGACGGTCGTCGCCGCGGTCGCCGTCAACGGCCGACTCCACTACGGCTGGGTGGGCGACAGCCGCGCCTACGTCGTCAACGTCAGCCCGGACCGCGACGACGACCAGCGTGTGTCCCGCCTGACGAAAGACCACTCCGAGGTCGAACGCCTCGTCAACCAGGGGGCCATCGACGAGGTCGAGGCACACGTCCACGAGCGCGGGAACATGATCACGCGCGCGCTCGGCGGTACCCGCGGCGAGGACCCCGCGACGAGCTCAGTCTCGGTCGACACCGCGACGGTTCCGCTGTTCGGCGACGACGTCGTCCTGCTGACAAGCGACGGGCTGATCGACGCCTACACCGGCGCCTCGGAACTCCACCAGGCGTACGAGGACGCCGACGACCCCGACGCTGTCGCCGAGCGCATCCTCGAGAAGTCCGTCACCGACGACGAGATCCGCGAGGTGATCCTCGACGCGCCCTCTCTGGAGGCCGCAGCCGACCGGTTCGTCGACCTCTCGAACGAACGGGGCGGCAATGACAACGTCTCGCTCATCCTGTTCCGCGACGGGACACTCCCGCCCGCGCCCGAGGGCAGTCTCCCGATCCGTGCCTACGATCCCGACGTCGAGGAGATACTCGACCGCGAGACGGTCAAGCAGTTCCCCGATAACCGCCCCGACGAAACCGACACATCGGAGCAGGAGACGCAGTACGACGGTGAGACCGACACCGACGGCTAGACCACCGGGGTCATACTGTCGGCTATAAGCCCGTGAGCAGTATCGGCACCCCGGGGTGGGGAATATCTTCACGAAGTTATAGCCGACAGTATCAGTCGACTGCGATACCACAGACGGGGCAGAACTCCCCGCCCGATTCGAGCGTTTCGCCACACTTCGGGCAGACCCGCGTGCCGTCCGCCTCCTCCGCGTCTGCGTCCCGAACTTCGGCGTCCGCGCCCGCGCCGGTCGCGTCCGAGCCATCCCCCGCCTGTTCGCCCGTTCGCGCCGTCGAACCACCACTGGCGTCGGGTGTGGGCGAGACGGCCCCAGACTCGATGAGCGCCAGCGCGTGGTCGGCGGCGGCCCGCTGTGCACCTGGCGCGTCGGCGTCGCCGGCGAGACCCCGAAGGTCGGCCGCGCTGTACGGAATCGACCCCGTCTCCTCGTCAACGCTCTCCATTTCCGCCCGGACGTCCGCTCTGGCCTCCGTGACCACCGCCGGGTAGTCGACCTCCAGCGAGGCCAGCGCGCTGCGGGCGTTCCGGCGGACTGCAGCCGACTCGTCGACGAGGCGGCGGGCGAGCGCGTCGACGCCCGGGCGGACGACGTCGGGGTCGTCCGCTGCGAGCGAGGCCAGCGCGAAGGTGGCGTGCTGGCGGACCGAGACCGTGTCGTCGGTGGTCGCGTCGATGAGCGCGTCGACCGTCCGCTGTCGCCCCTCCTCCGCACGGACCGCGTGGCAGAGCGCGAACGCGGCTCCTGCCCGGACGCCCTCGTCCGGGTCGTCACCCAGAGCGGCGAGGTCCGGCACCGCGGCGACGACGGCGTCGGGACACGCGGGTGCGGCGGCTCCGAGCGCGACGGCGACATCGCGGCGGACAGGTGCGGCGTCGTCGTCGAGTCGCGCCCGGAGGTCGTCGGCCCCCGAGCAGACGGCGGTCGCGTCGGCGGCGGCGATCTCGGACAGCGCCGCGGCGGCATTCCCCCGGACGGGCGATCGGTCGTTCGAGAGCAGACCGAACAGCCTGTCGAGGACACCCGGCTGTGCTAGCGTCCCGGCGTCGGCGGCAGCGATGGACGCAAGGGCCCCCGAAGCGGGCACCAGCACGTCGCCGTCGCCATCGAGTACAGCCACGAGTGCCGCGAGTTCGCCCATCACTGCCCCCGGCTCGGTTTCGGCGACGTTCCCCAGCGCGACCGCTGCGTCGCACTGGACAGCCTCGTCGGACAGCCCCTCCGCCAGCCGGTCGACGAGCGGGACCACCGGATCGGGATCGGCGTCGGCCAGCGTCGCCACGGCCCGTGCGGCCCGTCGTCGGACGTGCGCGGAGTCGGCCGCGAGGAACGCCTCCAAGTCGGACACGTGATCCGCGAGCGCGCCGGGGTCGGTCTCACCGAGGCGCACCAGCTCCCCCACCCGTTCCCGCCGATCCGCGTTTGACTCGGCCATATGCCACCGCGTTCGCGGGGTGCGCAAAAAACTGTTCGGGCAGTCGATTGATCCGTCCGGCGTCGACAGCCGCTGTCCGGCCGGCGTCGAGCCGGATCGATCCTTCGGGACGTGCCGGCGCCCGGTGACCGCGTCTCGTAGTGAGTGCTGTACCGAATTACCGTTTCGACCGCGTCGCGTCCTGCTGTCGATCCGGGAATGGCTTACAGCAATCACTATCAGGCCGAGTCGTCCTCGGTGTCGCCGGTGTCCCCGACGTCCGGTCCAGCCGTCGGGACGTCGTCGGAGTCTGCGGCGGGGAACTCCTCGTCACCGACGGCGTCGGAGTTCCCCATCGGGACGTCCTCGCCGTCGCTGGGTGGTTCGAAGACGCGCGTGTCGCTGGACTGGCCGGCCTCGTCGGCTGCCTCCGGCGTGAAGATGTCCGTGCTGGCGTCGTCTTCGGCTGCCTCGACGCCCTCGCCAGGGGGGGTGCCGGTCCGGATGGCGTTTGCCGCCCGGTGGACGAGATCCTCGTCGAGTTCGACAGCCGGGTCGCGCTGGATGCGCCGGAGCCGGTCGGAGGCCTCGGCCGCTGGCTCGACGATGTCGGGCTGGTTCTGGGCCACGGTGACGATGGCCTTCGCGGCGTGCTCGCGGACGAGCGAGGAGTCGTCGTCGAGACGACCGATGATCCGCCGGATGTCGGCCTCGATAGCCTCGGGCGTCTCGGCCCCGATCGTGCCGAGGGTCACGAGGGCGATCGACCGCATCTGCGGGTCGGAGTCGTCGACGGCGATGATGAGGCTGGAGACCATCGGCGCCACGGCGCCGGGGTGCTCGATAGCGACATTCGAGAGGACCTGGGCGGCGTTGCGGCGGACGCGGACCTCGCCGGCGTCGAGGGCAGACTGGGCGGCCGGGAGCGCCTCCTGTGCCGCCACGGGGAACTCCGCCGAGAGGTTCGCGAGCGTCGCGAACACCGACTCGCGGGCCACGCTTCCCGTGTTGCCCGCGAGGTCGACCAGCGGAGGGATCAGACTCTCCCCCCGGCTGGTGTCGTACTCGGTGATCTCGGCGAGCGTCTTCGCGGTGACCTGGCTGACGGTCCGCCCGACGACCATCGCACCCGCGTACTGCCGGGAGATAGACATCGGGTTCCGCAGGCCACCGGCCATCTCGGGCAGGAACTCCGTCCCGTACTCGGGGTATTCCGCGAGGACCTGGCTGAGCCCGCTCGCCGCAATCTCGGCGATGGTTCCCGACGCGCCGAGGTTGAGGACCAGCCCCCTTACGAAGGGCCTACCGGCGGCCGGATCGTCCGCAATGATCGCCGCTGCCGCCCGGGCGCAGTGTTCTCGCACGGCCCTGTTCTCGTGGGTCAGTCCGGATTCGAGTGCTGACAGCACCGGGTCCTCCCGGCCGCTCTCCGGGGTGGCGTCGACGACCGTCGCCAGCAACCGCGCGGCCGGTTCGGCGACAGCGCCGTTCCCGCTGGTTGCGAAGCCAGCGACCGTCTCCGCCACGTCCATCCGGTCCGTGACGACCGTCTCGTCGACCAGTTCCAGCGTCGCGAGAACCGTCGCCTCGGCCGAATCCGCCGTCCCGGGGTCGCTGGCCTCGAGGTGGCCGAGCAACGCGTCGAGCACACCCTCGCTCTCGCCGGTCGCGCGGATGTACTCCTGGATGGCATTGGCGCCCGCCCAGCGGACGTGTTCGTGCCCGTCGTCGAGCAACGAGAGGATCTGGTCGAGATCCACCCGGTCGGCGTGATCCGCCGTCGACGACCGGACAACGTGTGCGGCCATGAATCTCACGAGCCCGACGTCGTTACCGAGGTACTCGGTAACCGAGTCGAGCCCGGCGGCGTCGGTGACAGCCGGATCGCTCGTCAGCGCGAACGCGGCCTTGCCCCGGACATCCTCGCTCGCTCGGGCCGACCACCGCACGAGGTCGACGAGCACCGTCCGCTCGTCCTCGTTCGTGAGCGAGTTCCGGAACCCGCCGTCGCGGTCGTACCAGAGGACGGCACAGCACTCGACCGCGGCGTCAATCAGGTGCTGGTCGGCAACCTCACTGCCGACCGCGGCCTCGATGGCGTCGAGCGGGACGCGATCGAGAGCCGCCAACAGGTCGTCGGCCCGACCCACGCCGTATCCAGTCGTGACCACTCGGCAGAAGGCCTCGGCAGCCAGCGTCCGGGTCGTGGCGTCCTCGCTATCCATGGCGGCGACGACCGCCCGTACGACCGCCGCGTCGACCAGTGGATCGACGGACCTGACACCGCGGTCGGCGCGGAAGAGCTTGACGACGCCCCGGAGACCGGCACGCGAGAAGCGCTCGTCTTCGTGCCCGAGCACCGACTCGAACACTGCGACTGCCTCGTCTTCCCGGTAAGACGAGGCCCGGACGGCCGACGCCAGACCGTCGATGGCAGCCGTCCGGAGCTGGTCGTTCCGCGCGTCGGTGTAGGCGAGCAACCGGTCGACCTCGGCCTGCTGCACCGTGGTCGGGTCCGCCTCGACGCGCTCTTTCAGTTCGTCGACGCGATCGGTTTTGACCCGCGCGAGAGCCAGGTTCGCTCCGAAGGTCAGCGGCGCGGCGACGACGGGAAAGTACATCGCTGCGGCCGGATCGGCGCCCAGGTCGACGCCAACCAGGTTCCCGACGGCGAGCAACCCGAGCGTTCCCAGGCCGGCACAGAGCCCGATCACGACGGTGTCGACGCCGGCGTCGGGCACCCACGCCGGGAACTCCCGCGACACGTCGCTCGTGAGACCTCTGATATTGGCCCCAATGGCGACCGCCACCAGGAGGGGTAGCAAGATTGCGGCTCGCAGGGCCGTCCCGAGAGGCACGAAGGCCACGACGACAACGGTGTAAGCCAGGTACGCCGCCGCGGGGACGAGGAGGTTTACCCTCGACGTACGCCGGTCGGGCGGGTACAGCCCGAGGTAGCCGACCACTTCCGGGACAGTGCGGTCGCCGTACTTCTCCCTGCTGACGGCGACGTACGCGCCGATGACCAGCAGCGGGGTCACGTGGCCGACAGCTTCGACTACCAGGAACAGGCCGCTCCCCAGGACGGGTGAGAGGCCGACCGCAGACGGGCCCGCCGGGATCGGTCCCGCCCAGAACCGGTAGACGGGGCCGAGCAGGAGCAGCCCCACCCAGAGCAGGTAGACCGGCACGCGGGCCATACTCTCCCAGAGGGAGGCCCGGATTGCGGCCGTCCGGGAGTCGACACCGCCCAGCAGGCGCACGCGGAACTGGCCGACCGCATACGAGACAACGACGGCCGGGACGAGGATCACCACCCAGACGCTGCCAAAGGAGACGAGCTGGTTGAGCAACACCGGCAGGCTCTGCAGGTTGAACGCCGGCGGTGACAGGGTGCCCGTGCTCCAGATGGGCGAAAACAGCGGGAAGATGACGAGCCGAGTCACCGCGAAGAGCCCGACGAACAGGATCGTGGTCTTCTCGAGGAGCCGTCCGGAGAGCCGGTCGAACGCCCCCTCCGTTCGCTCCGGGTTGATCCGGCGCCTGTAGTAGAGGTACTTGTACCCGAGATACGCCAGCGCGAAGATCGGGAAGACGAACTGCCACTGGACGAAGAGCAACGCCACGCTGACGAGCGCGACGACGATGGCGCCCAGGAGCG